>JACMJM010000031.1 GCA_014380615.1 Sphingobacteriaceae bacterium | reverse complement strand
TGATCTTTTGCTCTGCCGCCAGCCTATAAAACTTACCAGAATAACATTAGCTAACACTAATAACGAAAATGCCATCGACGTGGAATCTTCAAAATCAAAGCATAAAAAAACCGTCTCATAATTGCTTATGAGACGGCCTCCTTTTTAATTTATAAATGTATACCTGATATTCCAATTGGCGGGTTGCTTTTTTGAACAGGTAAAAATTAATACTATCTGAACCTTTGTATTTTTGGTAGATGAAAAAAGTATCATACTATTTGGAGCTATATTTATTCGAAAGTTTAAATACTCGCGTTTTGTTGAACTTCCTGCTTCTACGAAGCTTCCCCTCAATAGTTGCCAAAATTTAAACTTTTTAAGAAATAGCCTGTATTGATAGTATGAGACATATTTTCGCAAAAACGTATTGTATCCAGATTTATAAAAGATTTATTCCATCTTTAATTTAAAATCTGTGCTATGTTTTTTCCGATAGGCGATGACAATGTAAAAGGACGTTCAAAACCCATCTTTACATATCTTCTTATAATTTTTAACTGTTACATTTTCTGGCAGCAGCTTCAGTTGAGTCCGGAGCAAATGCAGAATTTCTTTTATGCCTACGGTGCTATTCCAAATCAAATATGGAAAGGGCAGAATTTACATACTTTAATCACCAGTATGTTTCTTCATGGCGGCTGGATGCATCTTATCGGTAACATGATTTTCCTTTGGATTTTTGCGGATAATATCGAGGTTACCATTGGAAGTGTTAGATTTTTGCTATTCTATCTGGTAGGAGGCGTAATTGCCGCTCTTGTTCATTGCTTTGTTTTAAAAGGGAGTTCCATCCCTTGTATAGGGGCCTCCGGAGCAATCTCGGCATGCCTTGGGGCTTATTTGGTGATGTTTCCTTCATCCAAAATCAGGGTGCTTTTTATCTTCTTTTCTTTCAGAGTTTCGGCCTTTGTGTTTTTGGGGTTTTATATTATTCAGCAATTAATGGCAGGATGGGAATCTTTAGAATTACAAGCTGCGGAAACTTCGGGAGTTGGATATTGGGCACATATCGGAGGTTTTGGATATGGCTTTATCAGGGGATTTTTCTTACGAAAAAAGCAGGACCGACAGTATTTTTAATGGCACTGATATCAGCTACAGCCAAACCTTAGTTTAACAAATGAGACAGCCCCAATTATACTGCGCGCTTAACATTTACTGAAATAATCCGGACACAAAAAAGCCGCCCTCTTTGCAGAGAAAGCGGCTTTGTATGCTTTTTGAAACTATATTACCGTTCCGTTATCAATACATGCATTCTTCTTCACCACTACAATCCCTTCGTTTACGGTATATTTTCCATAGTCGCCGTCTTTGAGGTGTGGGCCGCCGTTTATTCTCACATCA
The DNA here is from genome assembly GCA_014380615.1 of Sphingobacteriaceae bacterium. Taxonomy (GTDB): domain Bacteria; phylum Bacteroidota; class Bacteroidia; order Sphingobacteriales; family Sphingobacteriaceae; genus Paradesertivirga. The sequence goes on along the minus strand of JACMJM010000031.1, from coordinate 7,251 downwards.
TTACCAATACGGCAATTTTTGTCGAGGATTGCGTTTTTAATATAGCAACGCTCACCTATACCAATGATAGGGGTCTGGCTATTTTTCGCTTCTTCTAATTGATCAAGGCTTTGATAATAGTCACTTCCCATTATGTAGCAATACTCAATTGTTGTACCCCTGCCAATACGTGTACGGATACCTACTACCGATCGCTCGATACGGCTTGCCTGGATGATACAACCATCGGCTATAACTGTTCTTTCGAGCGTAGTTCCCTGCACTTTTGAAGGCGGAAGCATGCGTGGACGTGAAAAAATGGTGTTTTTATCGTCAAATAAGTTGAATTCAGGAATGTCATCGGTGAGGCCGATGTTAGCTTCGAAGAATGATGGAATGGTACCAATATCGGTCCAGTAGCCATCGTACTGATAACTTACCACACGATTTTTAGCCAGCGATTCGGGGATAATTTCTTTACCAAAATCGGTGTGCGGATCATTAGTTAGCGTATCGTAAAGCACATTTCTGTTGAAAATATAAATCCCCATCGACGCTTGATATACTCGTCCCTGAGCTTCCATTTCCGGGCCAACTTCCGATCTCCATTCTTCAAAATCACTTTTTGGTTTTTCAACAAAAGCGGTGATTTTATCTTCGGCGTCAATTTTCATAATTCCGAATCCGGGTACATCTTTAGCTGTAACAGGAATTGTGGCAACAGATACCTCCGCATTGCGGCTGATATGGCTCTTAATCATATCATTGAAATCGATCTGATAAAGCTGATCTCCTGATAAAATTAAAACATAATCGAACTCGAATGGCGACATGTGATGCAGCGATTGCCGAACGGCATCGGCAGTTCCCTGAAACCATCCCTGGTTGTTAGGCGTTTGCTCGGCAGCTAAAATATCCACGAATGCGGTACTGAACACGTTAAAGTGATACGTGTTTTTAATGTGCTTGTTTAATGAAGCAGAGTTAAATTGTGTTAACACAAAAATACGATCGATTCCAGAATTCAGGCAGTTTGAGATAGGAATATCAACTAAACGATATTTACCCGCAATTGGCACAGCCGGTTTAGAACGTGTAGCTGTAAGCGGCTGCAGGCGGGTTCCGGAACCACCGCCAAGTATAACTGCAAGGACTTTAGACATCATATTTATAGGGATTTAAGATTATTGTAAAGGTTTATATACTGTGCCGCAGACTGATGCCATGAGTAATTCAGGCTCATCATTCTACTACGTAACAATTGCATTTGCGTGGTGTTTTTATAGATTTCAACTGCGCGCGATACTGCTGCAACGATACTGTCTACATCCGCTTCTTCGAAACGGATTCCGTAGCCGTTTTCTTCGGTAATATCCACTACCGTATCTTTCAGGCCACCGGTACTTCTAACTATGGGAACTGTTCCGTATCGCAAAGAGTATAACTGGTTTAACCCGCAAGGTTCTACTCTTGAGGGCATTATAAGGAAATCGGCACCGGCATAAATACGGTGCGATAAGGCTTCGTGATAACCGATAAATACATTGTAATTCTCTTTGAAAGTAGAAGTAAGGTTTGCAAGGCCTTCCTCAATTTCCTTCTCTCCCGAGCCAAGAATAAGGATGTTTACTTTGTTTTTGTACTTAAGCAGGAGTTTGGTAATCGCTTCGGGCAGCAAATCAGCACCTTTCTCGCCCACCAATCGGCCGATAAATGCCACCAAAGGCTTATCATCCTCGAGAAAGAACTCTTGGCAGATTAATTTTTTATTAGCGGCTTTTCCCTCTGTGGCGGTTTCGATGGTATAATTTGCCGAAATCATCGGATCGGTTTCCGGGTTCCAGATATCAGTATCAATTCCGTTTATTATCCCTACTCCTTTTGCCGCCTCGGCGATAAAAAGTTTTTCCAAACCATTAGAATTTGTACTTAACTCTTCTAAATAACTTGGTGAAACAGTGGTGTATTTCCAGCAGCACTTAACTGCAGACGCAAGCGGATTTATACAGTCTCCCCACTCTAATAATTTTCCTTCCCATACATCAATATCGGGGAGCAAGTTTAATTTCTCCCACCCAATCCATCCCTGGTACTGTCCGTTGTGAATAGTAAGAACGGTTGCGATTTGCGACAGAGATTTGTATCGTGATGAGTGATATATCAGAAAAGGTATTAATCCGGCATGGTGGTCGTGCGAATGAATAACATCCGGTAAAACCTCAAAATTCTTCAGCCATTCTAAAAAAGCGATCTGATAAGCGAGAAACTGCTCCGATTCATCGGGATAGCAATAGATTTCCGGGCGATCTAACAATCCGGGAATCTTTATGAGATGGAGCGGAAAACCAAGCTTATTGGTGGTTTCTCTTAATACCTGAAATGGCCCGATAAATGGCCCCATCACGATATTCGATTCGAAAATCACCTCGAAATCATTTTCCTTAACAAACTTTCGGTCGTAATAAGGCAGTACAACAATAGCCGATACGCCTGCCGCCTGCTGGTATTTTGGAAGGGCCCCCACCACATCGCCCAACCCGCCCACTTTGGCAACGGGATAACATTCTGCACTAAGGTGGATTACATTCATTTTTTGAACAGCGTTAAAGGATTTTTGAAATTTAAGGAAAATTTTTTCTGTTAAACAAGAAACCCGCCAAAATGTGACGGGTTTTTTGTTTTTTTAATTAATGCGCCTCAAGCCAATTGCTTCCCTGCCCAATTTCTACTAAAATAGGCACCGTGGTTTTAAATGCGTTTTTCATGCGGTCCTGGATAATCGCTTTCACTTTTTCAGTTTCAGATTGATGCACATCAAATACAAGCTCATCATGCACCTGCATCGTCATTCTCGAAATAAGATTTTGCTGCCGCATATCCCGGTGAATATTTATCATCGCGATTTTAATCATATCCGCCGCTGAGCCTTGTATTGGAGCGTTGATCGCGTTTCGTTCGGCAAAGCCTCTTACAGTTGCGTTTGCAGAGTTTATATCTCGCATATAGCGCCTGCGGCCCATCAATGTTTGTACATATCCGTTTTCCCGGGCAAAATTCATGGTATCACTCATGTATTGTTTAATGCCCGAGTATTGCCTAAAGTATTCTTCGATAATATCCGCGGCTTCTTTTCTCGGAATCGCGAGACTTTGTGATAATCCAAAGGCCGATTGCCCGTAGATAATTCCGAAATTTACCGCCTTCGCGTTTCGCCTTTGTGTAGAATCTACATCTTCCAATGCTACGCCGTATACTTTAGATGCGGTTGCCGTGTGGATGTCAAGACCATTCATAAAAGCATCCATCATGTTTTCATCTTTACTGATTTCAGCGATTAAACGGAGTTCGATTTGCGAATAATCGGCAGAGATAATTATATGTTCCTCGTCTCTGGGGATGAAAGCGCGCCTAACTTCGCGTCCCCGTTCGGTTTTTATAGGAATATTCTGAAGATTAGGGTTATTGGAACTTAACCGACCAGTGGCCGCAACCGCCTGGTTATAGGAAGTGTGAACACGCTGCGTTTTAGGATTAATTAACAGCGGAAGTGCATCTACGTAAGTAGATTTAAGCTTTTGTAACTGGCGAAAATCTAGTATATCTTTTGCGATGTCACTTTTATTGGCCAGGGCGGTTAATACATCTTCGCCGGTTTGATACTGGCCGGTTTTAGTTTTTTTCGCCTTTGGGTCGAGCTGTAATTTATCAAACAACACCTCGCCTAGCTGTTTAGGAGAAGCGATATTGAAACGCACTCCTGCCTTTTCATAAATAGTTTTTTCGAACGCTTTAATGTCCGTTTCCAACTGCACCGAGTACTCGCCCAAAACCTGCTGATCGATCTTAACTCCTTCACGTTCCATGGCGGCCAAAACATAAACCAAAGGATTTTCTATATCACCCGCCAATTTAGAAGCACCGACTTTTTCGAGTAAGGGCTCAAAGACCTCTTTTAGCTGCAAGGTTATATCCGCATCTTCCGATGCATAATCTTTCACTTTTTCAATTTCAACATCACGCATGGTTCCCTGATTTTTACCTTTCGTTCCTATTAAAGAAGTAATAGAAACCGGAACATAGCCGAGGTAATTTTCGGAAAGGATATCCATGTTGTGGCGTGTATCAGGATCGATGAGATAGTGCGCCAGCATTGTATCGAATAGCTCGCCCTGTACATTGATGTTGTACCAGCTCAAAACCAGAATATCGTACTTTAAATTCTGACCTATTTTTTTGATCGATGGGTTTTCAAAAAGATCTTTAAACTCAGATACTATTCCACATGCTTCCGTCTGATCTTCACAAATGGGAACGTACCAGCCTGTTCCGGGTTTAATCGAAAAAGAGAGTCCCACAAGCTCGCAGTTATTAGCGTCGAGGCAGGTGGTTTCGGTGTCGAAGCAAAACGAGGTTTGTGAAGATAGGAGACTTATTAAATCATTTCGCTTTTCTGAAGTATCAGCTAACTGATAGTTATGCGGGGTGTTTTCAATATTTTTTGATGCCGGAGCGGGCTCGATAATGGTTTCGGTTTTTATAACGATCTGCTCCTGCTGATTGCCGAACAAGTCGTACTGCTGCCCCTGACTTACCTGGCGGAATTCGGTTACATTAAATTCTTCGCCAAATATCCGTTTACCTATGGTGCGGAACTCGAGTTCGACGAAAAGCGGCTCCAGTTTCTCGCGACTTGGAGGAGTTATCTGCAAGGCTTCTTCATCCAGTTCTACTGGTGCGTTTAGCATTATGGTGGCAAGCTTTTTAGAAATAAGCCCTTGTTCGGCAAATGCTTCTACATTCTCTTTCATTTTGCCTTTTAGCTCGTGGCTGTTGGCAATAATGTTTTCAACTGTTCCGTATTGTTTAATTAAAAGCTTGGCGGTTTTCTCACCTATTCCGGGGATCCCGGGTATGTTGTCTACCGCATCGCCCCAAAGGCCCAAAATATCAATTACCTGGTCTACACGCTCAATTTCCCATTTTGCCAGAATTTCCGAAACCCCCAGAATCTCCATGTCGTTACCCATGCGTGCGGGTTTGTAAATAAAGATATTCTCTGAAACCAGCTGCGCGAAATCTTTATCCGGAGTCATACAATAAACCCTGAATCCGCATTGCTCAGCTTTTTTCGCCAAGGTTCCTATTATATCATCGGCCTCATAACCATCTGAAGTTATAACCGGAATATTAAATCCTTCGATAAGCTTTACCACGTAAGGCATCGCAGCCGACAAATCTTCCGGCATGGCCTGCCGGTGCGCTTTATACGCTTCGAAATCTATATGGCGCTCGGTTGGAGCTTCGGTATCGAAAACTACCGCCAGGTGGCTGGGTTTTTCCTTCTTTAAAACTTCGAGCAATGTATTGGCGAAGCCCATCACCGCCGAGGTATTTATCCCGTTGGATGTAAAACGGGGATTTTTGCTTAATGCGAAATGCGCCCGGTACATCAGGGCCATCCCGTCAAGAAGGAAGAGTTTTTTCATTTTTTGCGATTACACTGATTATAGAGATTTCACCGATTACGAGTGCTAAATTCGATTACCAGGTCTTTTGTCATTTCGAATAAAGAGAGAAATCTTTTAGTGTATTAAGATTGCCCTATCGTCGAGACAAAGGTGCTGTGTCAAAAATTTATACTATTTCAAAGGTAGCAAGATATTGATTCCTTAACGAAAAGAACAATCCATAATATGGTCATTTACCATGCCGGTTGCCTGCATGTGCGCATAGCAGATGGTGCTGCCGAAAAACTTAAATCCGCGCTTTTTCATGTCTTTAGAAATCGCATCGGATACTTCGGTTCTGGGTACAATATCCTTCATGCTGGTTAAATTATTGCGAATAGCTTTTCCTTCCGGAAGAAAAGAGTACATATATTTATCGAAGGAGCCGAATTCTTTCTGAATCTCGAGAAAATACTTTGCGTTATTTATTGCTGCTTTAAGCTTTAATCTATTTCTGATGATGCCCGGATCCAACATCAGACGTTCGACATCGTCTTCTGTAAACTGCGCTACTTTATTTACATCGAAATCAGCGAAAGCGGCACGGTAACCTTCACGTTTTCTTAAAATTGTGATCCAGCTAAGGCCTGCCTGGGCAGATTCAAGAATCAGAAATTCGAACAAAACTTTATCATCATGCACTTCCTTTCCCCATTCTTCATCATGGTATTTTACATAAAGCGGATCGGTGCCGCACCAGGAGCAGCGGATCAAAGTCTTTTCAGTCATAATGCTAATTCTTTATTTGGATCCCAGAATAATTTTTCAAAGTTTTCGATTATGTTGTCGATAACCCTGATGCCTTCGCTTTTAAGCATCTCTTCCATTAGGTTGGGTCCCGCAAAATGGCCTTTTCCGCTTAACATTCCAAAACGGTTTACAACCCGATGCGCGGGAACCTTTGGGTGTGAGTTTGCAGATGCGTTCATGGCATAACCCACCATTCGGGCCGAGCCTTTTGTGCCCAGATATTCGGCGATTGCGCCGTAAGAGGTAACACGCCCGGCGGGAATAAGCCGGGCTACTTCGTAAACACGGTCGAAGAAATTATCTTTGGTCATCAAAATAAAGTTGCGAATTTCCCTTCATGTATCGATCAAATAAATCTGATTTTATGAATCTTCAGCCAGCCACCCTGAAAAATGAATTAATTAAATTGGTTCCGCTTAACGAATCCCATTGGGAAGAAGTTTACTCCGCCGCATCCGATCCATTAATCTGGGCCCAACATCCGGCACCCGACCGGTATAAGCAGGATGTGTTTGAAAAGTTTTTTCAGGAAGGTATCGATTCTAAAGGTGCGTTCGCGATAGTTGATCTTAAGAGTGCTGAGATTATCGGAACCAGCAGATTCTATGACTATGATGAAAAGAACCGCAGCATCGCTATCGGATATACCTTTCTGGTGAGAAAATACTGGGGAACGGTTTATAACAAAGCTCTAAAATCGTTGATGATAAATTACGCTCTGGAATATGTAGATGAAGTTATTTTCCATGTAGGGAGCATAAATATCCGATCGCAAAAGGCGGTTGAAAAACTGGGAGCAAGGAAATACGCCGAGGAAATGAGAGCGGGTAAATCCTACGTGTATTACCGGCTCGAAAAAGCAAACTGGATAGAGAAAGAGGCTGACTCATAAGTCGGCTTCCGAAAAAAATCGTTGAAATATTGTTAACCGGTGTTCTGTCATGATAAATTATTATCAATTTTAGGATGGAAACATTAAGAAAACATCAACAAAAAAGAGGCTGAAATTACTTAT
>JACMJM010000030.1 GCA_014380615.1 Sphingobacteriaceae bacterium | reverse complement strand
CCAGTTCTTCCAGGCTGGGTGGAAGCAATTGCAACTGATCGGAATCGTAGGGCTTAAAAACAGGCGTGGTTCCCATGCCTTTAAAATACAAAAACCGCTTGAAATAAAAAAGAGGCTATCCTTTTGAGACAGCCTCTTTTTTTTATTTTTTAAGCTGAAATTAGTGAGCAGCAACGCTGTCAGTAGCAGCAGCAGTGTCAGTAGCTAAAGTATCTACAGTAACAGCAGTATCAAGAAGTGCAGTATCTGCAGCAGCTGAATCACCAGCATTTTCTTCTGATTTGTTTGAGTTACAAGCAGCAACTGATAAAGAGATAGCTAAAGCTAAAAAACCGAATTTGAATGAATTTTTCATTTTTGGGGTTAAGTTTTATGATTAAACAAATATTTCAATCATTAATACACTTAACCAGAAAAAGTAACCCGCTATTCTCATAAATTTTTAATTTTTTTTTTAGTTATCATTGGGTTACAAAATTAACATTAGGGTATTAACTAGTGAGCAGAGAGATAAAAAGTTCAGTGCCAGAAGATAACGAAGTTATATTAGGGATTCTTAATGACTCAAAAAGTACACTTGAAGGAATTTATAAATCATATTTTCCGATGGTGTTGCAATTAGTGATAACAAATAGCGGCTCGGATGATGATGCGAAAGACATTTTTCAGGAAGCCGTTATAGTTCTTTATGATAAAGTAAAAGGCGGCAACTTCGAGTTGAACAGTAAGCTTAAAACCTTTCTGTATTCGGTATGCAGAAGATTGTGGTTAAAACGTTTAAATGTAAAAAGCAGAAGCTCCGCGAACATTACAGATTTTGAAGATGTTCTTGCCGTAGAGCATGACTTAGAGTATCATGAAGAGAAAGACCGGCAGTTTAAACAAATGGACGAAGCACTGGCGCATTTGGGAGAACCTTGCCGCACTATAATTGAAGAGTTTTATATCAATAACAAATCGATGCAGGAGATTTGTGAGATTTTTGGTTATACTAACGCAGATAATGCGAAGAACCAAAAATATAAATGCCTGCAGCGCCTCAAAAAACTTTTTTTTCAGGCTTAAATATTAAAAAATAATGGAATTGACAGAACGTATTGAAGCTTATTTAAATGGGGAGATGTCCGAATCAGAATTCCAGGCTTTTGAGAATCTAAGGGCTACTAATCCCGCAGTCGATCAGCAGGTTGTTGCTCATCAGGCTTTTCTTGCCAGCTTAGATGGATACGGAAGAAAGAAGAAGCTAATCTCTGCCATGAATGCTATTCATGAAACTTTAGATATTCATTCAATTAAAGCTGATGTAATGCCTACATCAACTTTGATTAAAATACTTTGGAATAAATATAAAGTGAATGCCGCAATTGCCGCATCGGTTGCTATTATCGCTGTTTATACTTCGCTTTTTTCTACTGGTTACTTCTCTCATAATGCTACCAAATCTGATATGAACCTTTTGCGTCGCGAAGTGAAGCGCGAAATAGGTGAAGTTAAGAAAGATCAGAAAGAAATAATGCGAAACATGGAGGGGGTTCCGGTTAACCCGGGAAGATTTGGAGGCACGGGTTTCGCATTAACCTCAGATGGATATGTTGTAACTAATAGTCACGTAGTTAAGGGTGCTGATTCAGTTTATATACAAAACTACAAAGGCGAGGCATATAAAGTTGATGTTGTCTTTGAGGACGCTGTGTATGATGTCGCTATTTTAAGGATCAATGATACAAATTTTACCTCATTTGGAAATATCCCCTATACTTTTAAGAAATCATTATCCGATGTGAGTGAGGATGTGTTTACGGTCGGCTTCCCTAAAGACGACCCGGTATTTGGAAAAGGATATTTAAGTTCAAAAACGGGGTTCAATGGAGATACTACTGAATATCAGGTAGACATATCTGTAAATAACGGAAATAGCGGTGGCCCCTTGCTCGATAATAAAGGCAATGTTATAGGAGTAGTGAAAGGTAAACAGTCACTAGCCGACGGAACAGGCTTTGCCGTTAAATCTAAATATGTTTTAGCAGCTATTGAGTCGCTTAAAAGCAGTTCTCAGAACTCAAAGATTAATATTAATAAAAGGAACTCATTGGCGGGTTTAAGTACGGTAGATCAGGTTAAAAAGGTTGAAGATTTTATTTTCCTGGTTAAAGTTTATTAATTAAATATTTTCGAAAAAAACCTTTCAGTTTGCTACTGGAAGGTTTTTTTGTGTTTGACATTTTTCATTTGGCTCCTTCTTTAATCAGATAGGCCAGACTACCTATCCAGCTCTCCCAAAACAATATCAATCGATCCGATAATTGCGATCAAATCCGCGATAAGTATTCCTCTTGATATTTCCGAAATTACCGACAGGTTATTAAAGCTCGGAGCCCTCGCTTTTACTCTTTTAGGGATCTCACTTTTCCCGTCAGTTATAAAATAGTAGCCCAGTTCACCTCTGGGGCTCTCGGCTCTGAAATAAAAGTCTTGTGCTTTCGGGATGATTTTTTTCGGAAGCTTTGCGCGGGGATCAAAATCAGGGGTTCTTTTTAAATCTTTTTGCAATCTTTCGAGGCATTGCTCAACTATCAGTACAGATTGTTGAATCTCATCAATCCGTACTTTAAACCTATCCCAACAATCGCCTGTTGTTCCCATTTCGCCTTTACCAACCGGAATGTCAAACTCCAGCTCGGGGTAAACAGAATAACCATCTACACGCCGCAAATCCCATTTCAAACCTGAACCGCGAAGCATAGGGCCCGAACATCCGTAACTAATCGCTACATCTAAGGGTAAAATTCCCACATTGGCTGTTCTCGAAATAAAGATCTGGTTATCAGTAAGCAGAGTGTTTAGTTCTGCCATCTTTGGTTTGAAGTAGTCGATAAACTCTTTACATCTCTCTTCAAATCCCACGGGTAAATCATAATACAACCCGCCAACCCAGATATAATTATATAAAAGCCTTGAACCAGATACCCATTCAAGCATATTCATAATGTGTTCTCTGTCTCTAAAGCACCAAAGAAACGGTGTAAAGGCTCCTATGTCAATTCCATAGGTTCCCAAAGCTATTAAATGCGATCCTATTCGGTTCAACTCACAAACTAATACCCGGATGTACTCAATACGCTTAGGGATATCTTTGTCAATGCCCAGCATCTTTTCAACTCCCATAACCCAGGTATGCGAATTATTCATCGACGCAAGGTAATCCATACGGTCGGCGAAAGGGATGGTTTGCTGATAGGTAAGGTTTTCCGCATGCTTTTCAAAACAGCGATGCAGATATCCCATATGCGGAATTACCTCTTTAACAATCTCACCATCGGTAATTACCTCTAATCTTAATACACCATGTGTAGAAGGGTGTTGAGGCCCGATGTTTATAATCATCTCATGAGTCTCAGCCTCTGCGATAAGCCTTTCGTAACGGGTTGCGTATGTTTTCATATAAATTCCCTTTAACAGGAAAGGGCTTTACACTTTAATTCCTTTATAATACTCCTGAGCTTTATAATCTTTCCTTAAGGGATAGCCTTCCCAATCATCAGGGAGAAGTACTCTTCTTAGATCGGGATGATTTTCGAAATGAATCCCAAGCAAATCAAATGCTTCGCGTTCGTGCCATTCGGCGGTTCGCCATACCGAAACTACCGAAGGGAAGGAGGGGAGAGACTCTCTGCTTCGGTCATGATATTTAATCACCTTGAGGGTAAGTTGTTTTTTATAAGAGATTGAAGCAAGATGGTAAACCACCCCAAACATATTTTCTTCAATGCCGTAATCTACTCCCGAAAGGCACTCAAGCAAATCGAAATAGGTATTTGGGTTGTCTCTGAGTTCAAGACATACCTCCGCTATTTTGTCTGGTTGGATGATGAGGGCGTTTTGCAGTCCCGTGCTTTCTTCCCTGATAATAATTTCGGTGCCGAACTTAGTAGTCAAAAGTTCTTTAATTTCCTCAAAACTCATTTTAGGGAGCTAAGCGCACAATTTTCCAGTTGTTTTTATCAGAACGTTTATACAGAATTCTGTCGTGAAGCCTGCCTGGGCCGCCTTGCCAAAACTCAACTATTTGAGGTTTTAAAACATAACCGCCCCAATACGCCGGTTTAGGAACTTCTTTATCCGAAAATTTGGAGGTAAGCTCTTTCCATGAATTTTCAACGGTGGTTTTATCCGGAATTTCCTGGCTTTGCTGCGAAGCGAGGGCACCAAGCTGACTTTCCTTTGGCCTGGAATGAAAGTATTTTTCAGATTCTTCTTTACTTACTTTTTCAAGCGTTCCTTCAATTCTGATCTGCCGCTCCAATTCGGGCCAGAAGAAAACAATACAGGCCGCCGGATTTTTCGAGATTTCTTTCCCCTTCCTGCTTAGATAATTGGTGTAGAAAGTAAAGCCGCTTTTATCGAAGCCTTTAAGCAACATTATTCGGGCAGAAGGTTTTCCGTCATGTGTCGCGGTTGCAAGCGTCATGGCGTTCGGTTCAAAAATGCCACCGTCAAGTGCTTCAGCGAACCATTTCGCAAATTGACTGATCGGATCTGCCGCAACTTCTTTTTCGGATAGAGTTGCTGAACGGTATTCCTGTCTCAGATTTTCGATTGTTTCTTTTTTTATTGCCATAATGAATTGCAAACTTACTAATTCATACCATAAATATCCTGATATGAATTAGTAAAACAACAGGCATTTATCTTACTACCGCATCACCATATTTATTAAACAAAATTCTTCAAAAAACATATATTCGTTTAACCATGTTGATATTGTATGCTAAACTCAGTACCACCAAAAACAGGAAGTCTGTTAATTTCTGAACCTTTTATGATGGACTCTAACTTTAAGCGATCTGTTGTGCTACTGTCTGAGCATATAGATGAAGGAACAGTAGGTTATGTTTTGAACCAAAAAAGTGATTTTCTTTTGAAAGACCTGGTGCCCGACTTTGAAGATGCTTTTTATCCTGTATATGTTGGCGGGCCCGTAGGAAATGATACACTCCATTTTATTCATCGCTGTAACGACCGGATGAATAGCGGTGCTGAAATAGCCAACGGGATTTACTGGGGCGGAAATTTTGAAACATTGAAACTCCTGATTAACGGCAATCAAATTAAAGAAGATGAAGTAATGTTTTTTGTAGGATACTCGGGATGGGATGCTGGCCAACTGGATAAGGAGCTGGAGCAAAATTCCTGGTTGGTTACCAATAGTTACAATCCTGATCTTCTGTTCGGGGAAGAAGAAGAAAATTTATGGAAGGATATTGTGATTGGGTTGGGGCCAAAGTATGCGCATATCGTCAACTTTCCCGAAAATCCCTTATGGAACTAAATTAGTCTTTATGGCCGGCAAGCAGATATAAAACCGCCATGCGGATGGCCACTCCGTTTTCTACCTGTTCTAAAATTATAGATTGTTTACTATCGGCAACATCGCTGGTTATTTCAACCCCTCGATTAATGGGCCCGGGGTGCATTACCGTAATTTCTTTATCGAGCGAATCAAGAATCTGCTTATTTAATCCGTACAGCATAGAATATTCCCTTAAAGACGGGAAGTATTTAATGTCTTGACGTTCTAACTGAATTCGCAGCATATTGGCCACATCGCACCAGTTTAATGCTTTTAACAAATCAAATTCTACCTTCACGCCTAAAGATTTAATGTATTTAGGGATTAATGTAGTTGGCCCGCAAACCATAACTTCGGCTCCGAGCTTTTGAAGGCAAAGAATATTGGATAGTGCCACTCGCGAATGTAAGACATCACCAATAATGGCTACTTTCTTTCCTGTTACATCTCCGTATTTTTCTCGTATCGAGAACGCATCGAGCAGAGCTTGAGTGGGATGCTCATGGGCACCATCGCCCGCGTTAACAATTTGAGCATTAACTTTCTTGCTTAAAAAAACTCCTGCTCCGGGATAGGGGTGACGCATAACCACCATATCCACTTTCATGGCCAGAATATTGTTTACCGTATCAATCAGAGTTTCGCCTTTACTAACAGACGAGGAGGAGGCTGCGAAATTTACGGTATCTGCCGAAAGTCTTTTTTGAGCCAGTTCGAAAGAAAGCCGGGTTCTTGTAGAGTTCTCGAAAAATATATTTGCGATGGTAATATCTCTAAGAGAAGGAACCTTTTTTATCGGACGGTTTAAAACATCTTTAAAAGTATCGGCAGTTTCGAAAATCAGTTGAATATCATTCTCATTCAAATCTTTTATTCCTAAAAGATGTCTGGTACTCAGTTTCTGATTGTTTTCTGCCATTTTTTAATCTGCTGCTTCTGATAATAATATAACTTTATCTTCCTGGTCTGCTTCTTTCCAGGTTACCAATACCTTCTGGGAGTTTATAGAATCTACCTGAATTCCTATGTAATCGGGTTCAATAGGTAAATGTCTGGAGAATCGCCTGTCTACCAACACCAAAAGTTCAACCTTTTCGGGCCTTCCGAATGCCAGCATGGCATCCATTGCCGAACGAATTGTTCTGCCTGTCCACAGTACATCATCGATAAGAATTACCTTTTTGCCTTCAATAATAAAATCAATCTGCGTGCTGTTTGGAACCAGGGGCCCTTCGCGCCTGCGAAAATCATCTCTGAAGAAAGTAATATCAAGATTACCATTCAAGATGGTGGCCTCGGGGAGGATATTTCTTAGTTCGGATGCTATTCTGTTTGAAAGAAGAATTCCTCGTGGTTGTATACCGAGAATAACTGAGTTCGAGAAATCGTTATGATTTTCAATTAACTGATGGCAGAGGCGTTGAATGGTTATCTGAAACTTCTGTCCGTCTAGCAGGGTTAAGTTTTGCATCAGTTATGATTTGGGCAAAGTTAAAAAATAAATTAAAGGGAAGAACAAAAATTTAAATTAGGAAACAGTCATCGGATGAATATAGCAAATCCTCCGGATTCATTCCATGACCTGTGAATTCAAAAAAAAAGCCCCGCTAAATTTAGCGAGGCTTGTATTACGAGGTTTGAATTATTATTCGGCAGCGCCTTCTTCTTCTGTCGCTTTCTTAGCGGCAGCAGTTTTCTTAGCGGCTTTATTTTCTGCACCTTCCATTTGCTCTTTAAGTTGAGCCAGAACGTCAAGGTCACCCAGAGTTGATTTCTCAACGGATTCTTTAACTTTCTTCACAGCACTTGTAGTTGCTTTAACATCTTTCTGTTTCTGCGCTCTTTCTTCGTTACGGGCTTCGTTTTTAGCTTCTTCCCAAATACGAGAGTGAGATACTACAATGCGTTTTGAATCTTTGTTAAATTCAATGATTTTGAAATCCGCAGTTTCTTCAGCTTTAAGAACTTTACCGTCTTCTCTTACAGAATGTTTACTTGGAGCAAATCCTTCAACACCGTAAGGTAAAGCTATAATAGCGCCTTTCTCTGTAACTTTAAGAACTGTTCCTTCGTGAATCGAATCTAAAGTAAAGATGGTTTCAAACGTTTCCCAAGGGTTTTCCTCAAGTTGTTTGTGCCCTAAACTTAATTTGCGATTATCTTCATCCAGTTCAAGAACTACCACGTCTAACACTTCACCGACTTTAGTGAATTCGTTAGGGTGATTAACTTTCTTAGACCATGAAAGATCAGAGATGTGTATTAAACCGTCAATTCCTTCTTCGATTTCTACAAACACACCAAAGTTAGTCATGTTTTTAACAGCAGCTTTATGCTGGCTTCCAACAGTGTATCTGGCAGCGATATCTTTCCAAGGATCTGGAGTTAATTGTTTAATACCAAGGCTCATTTTGCGCTCGTCGCGATCTAAAGTTAAAACCTGAGCTTCAACTTCGTCGCTTACTTTCAGGAATTCCTGAGGATTACGCAGGTTTTGAGACCATGACATTTCTGATACGTGGATTAATCCTTCTACACCAGGAGTGATTTCAAGGAATGCGCCGTAATCAGCAACAGTAACAATTTTACCTTTAACTTTAGAACCAATAGCAATGTTGGTATCTAACGACTCCCAAGGATGAGAAGTAAGTTGTTTTAAGCCAAGGGCGATACGTTTTTTCTCATCATCAAAATCAAGTACAACCACATTGATTTTCTGATCAAGGGTTAATACTTCTTTCGGATGCTCAATACGTCCCCATGAAATATCTGTAATGTGTAGTAATCCGTCTACGCCGCCAAGGTCAATAAATACACCGAAATCGGTGATGTTTTTAACTGTTCCTTCAAGAACCTGGCCTTTTTCAAGTTTGGCGACAATTTCAGTTTTTTGGTTTTCAAGATCGTCTTCAATAAGAACTTTGTGAGATACAACCACGTTTTTAAACTCGTGATTAATTTTCACAACCTTGAATTCCATTGTTTTGCCTACGTATATATCGTAGTCGCGGATTGGCTTAATATCAATTTGAGAGCCTGGCAAGAACGCCTCAACACCCATAATGTCGACGATAAGACCACCTTTTGTACGGCTTTTTACGTAACCGTTGATGATGATATCATTTTCAAGAGCCTCATTGATAAGCTCCCATGACCGTTGAGTTTTCGCACGTTTACGTGAAAGAACCAATTGTCCGTTAAGATCTTCCTGAGATTCAACGAATACATCAACTTTATCACCGATTTTAAGGTCTGGAGTATCGCGGAATTCGGATAATGACACCATACCGTCAGATTTAAATCCAACGTTTAAGATCACATCTTTGCTGTTAATATTAACAACAGTACCGCTGATAATTTCACCTTTGTTGATCTGGTTGAAAGTACCCGCATACATTTGTTCAAGCTTTGTACGCTCTTCCTGGCTGTAGTTGCCAAATCCTTTGTCGCCAGCATCCCAATCGAAATCTCCGGTTGGTGTAACTAACGTTTTAGACTTAATGTCTTCAATTGATAGTGAATCAGCTTCTGACTCAATGTTTTCTTTTTCAGTAACCCTAGTGGTTTCTTCAAGTTCTGCTGATTTAGCAATCAGTTCTTTTTCTGCTTCTTGTTTTTTGGCCATTAATTAATTTGTCTCCTTTTCCTGATTTTGAATCAGGACTGCAAAGGTATGGAAACAAATTTTTAAACTAAAGACTTTTTTTCGAATATTTTATTTCTATATCACTGTATTGCAGCACTATAATTTTAATCGAAACCTGATTGTAAAGATGATGTTATTAGTATACATAAAAATACCTTCTACTATGAACAATGAAGAAAGCAATAATCAGAATATCAATGATAAAGAAGATGAAATCGCAGCGCAAAGCACCGATGCGAATGACTCTGTAAAGCCCGCCGATGATGGTTTCAAAACCGGAAAAAAGACACATGGTTTGACTTGGGAAAAGCCGATGGATGAACAGGCTTTTGACGATGAGAGATTAAGCCGAGACACAGCAGCAGACGAAGAAGGAGATTAAATGCCTTGTTCTATTAATCTAACAGCATTATGGATCCCGTTTTCGGAGGCGAGTTTTTCTGCCATCGCCTTGCAATTATCTTTTAGTGCCTGATTGCCAGTTAGCTGGGAAATTCTTTCTTTAAAAATGCCAGGACTTAACCTTGACACTGGAACGGGCTTAACCCCAAGCCCTTTTTTATAGGCTAAGTCGCCCCAAAAATACTGATCGCCAACCGGATATAACACCGGGCAAACAAACATAGGTTTTCCGGCCCTTAAGCATTCGGCTGTCGTGCCTATTCCTCCATGGTGAACGATAGCTTTAACTTTCGGAAATAAGGCTTCGAAGGGTACAGAGGTTATTATTTTGATGTTATCGGAAGGTTTCATTTGCGGTACATCCCAATCGCTCCAGCAGGCTGCTATAATAAAACGCTCATTAATTTCGGATGCGGTTTGTATAAGCATACCGGCAATCTCTTTTTTTATAGGCATACTTCCGAACGTAATTAAAATTGGAGGTTCGCCCGCATTTATAAACTCAGCCACATCATCGGGCAGCACTGCTTTATTTTCCGGAAACCAAAATCCGGTAAGCTGATGTGCTTTCGACCAGTCTTTCGGGCGTTCGAGAAAATGTTCACTTATGCCATAAATAGACGGAATATTATATTTAATGGTGGGTTTATGTTCCTGAAGTCCGTTTTGCTGGCAAAAATGATTAATTGGTTTTCGTAATACCCTGTATCTTAAATTCACCCATTTATAGCTCCATTTATTCATAAAACCCGGCAACCAAAATCCGCTTAAAATCGGATTCAGAAAAGCCGCGGTTTCTTCCATGGCAGGCACAACCGCTACTCTTACTGCTTTGGTTTTTAGTTGGCCGGTAAAAACATCTGCCAGGGTTTTCGGGCGGTAAATAAACAGATCGCTATTTTGTGCTAACTGATAACATTCATTTAGCGAGTTCTCAATTAAAGGGTAAATAAGCTTATCGAGGTTCCGTTGTATGGCAAAGAGGTTCGCTTTTAGAATTTTTTTTCCTTCATCAGAGTTCAAAATCTCCTCGTAATCAACATCAATAGGATGAAAATTAATACCATACCCTTCAACCAAAGTTTTGAAGTTTTTGGCGGTAGATAATGTTACATCATGGCCTCTGGCGGCTAAAGCCTGCCCGAGTATGGCATAAGGCTGTACATCGCCTCTTGTTCCTATTGTCGAAATCGCAATTTTCATGGTAGAATCGCAGCGCTTGTTAGCAAAAGCAAAAAGAATACCGTGTATTGGTACCCTTTTCTGCGTTAAATATTAACTATCTACTATTGATAAAGTTTGGATAAACAAAGGAAAGAGGCTAATATTAAATAAACATTACATTATGTTTACCTGTTTCTTAAGAGAGGATTAATGTTTTCCAGTGCGAATTGAAGTTGCTCTTCTTCGGTTAAATCAGTATTGTCAAGTATTATTGCATCTTCCGCACGGATTAAGGGGCTTTCTTTACGGGTAGTATCTTGAAAATCTCGGTGTGCGAGGTTGTCGAAAACCTCTTCTAATGTAATTTTTTCTTCGGTAGCGTTAAGTTCTTTAAACCTTCTTTCCGCCCGGATTTTCGGATCGGCGGTCATAAATATCTTTACCTGCGCGTTGGGAAATACCGTGGTGCCGATATCTCTTCCGTCCATCACAATGTTTTTAGACCTGCCCATACGCTGCTGTTGCTTTACCATTTCCCTTCTTACGGCTTTAATGGCACTTACATCACTTACCATTTCAGAAACCGCCATGTTTCTAATTTCATCAGAAACTTCCTCTTCGTTTAAGGTGATATGGGTTTGATAATCGCGCGAGTGAAAGTTTAAATGTATATTTTTAAGCGCTTCACTTACCAGCTGTTCGTTAGAAATGTCTACTTTTTGTCGTTGAAGGTAGAGCGTTACCGCACGGTACATAGAGCCGCTGTCGATGTAAATAAAGTGAAGCTTTTTTGCCAGGGCCTTAGCCAGAGTGCTTTTTCCGCATGATGAATAACCATCAATGGCAACAACTATATTACTATTCATTGCAGACAAAGATATTGTTTGTCGTGAATTTTAAACAAGACACGTGAAATTTGTTAACGTGTTTTGTTAAACCGGCACATTGATGTTATGTTAGAGTACTGTTTTTACGTTGCGGTTTTAAATTTGAATTTTACTTATCATTAGAGAAATGAATTTTTTGATCGAAGATTTGCTGCCCGATATTACTTTTAAAACATCAAGAAGCGGCGGAAAGGGTGGACAGAATGTAAATAAAGTATCAAGTAAAGTGGAACTTAATTTTAATTTCCAGGCCTCAGGGTTGTTTGATTCTCAGCAAAAAGAACTTTTGAAGCAAAAATTAGTGAACAGGATGACTTCCGATGGCTGCATCCAGGTTGTGAGCGAGGAGGAGCGGAGTCAGTACCTAAATAAGGAAAGAGCAATTAAAAAACTTTGTATCCTGTTAAAAAATGCTTTGCAGATCCAAAAACCCAGAAAAGCCACAAAGCCAAAAAAATCGGCTGTGGAAAAAAGATTGAAAAATAAGCAACAGCAGGCTTTAAAAAAGTTGAGCAGAAATAATAAAGGACTGGACTTTTAATCGGATTTAGAAAAGCGGTAATACATCATCACCGATCCGTACTGGTGAGGCTTTCGTTGAGTTTTAACATCCCGGGACTTAAAGAGTACGGAGAAATTCAATGTCCAGCGATTAACAGCATAATTTACCCCGATTTCGTGCGAATATTGAAATCTTTTAGGATCGAAAGTGACCGGCCCTTTATTGTTAGTAAATAAGCCACCCTGTATGGTTGCGTCGTATCCTACAAAGTTTAACATGGGCCTGGTGAAAAAGAAAAGCTCTTTACGGGGTATAGAATCATTAATTGAATTGGAAATCCGGCTGTTATTGCTTACTGAGCTTAAAAAATCGTTAATCTGGCCGGTGCGATAAAGAATACCAATTCCCGCGCCGGTAAACGTATTCCCAAGGTTTAAGTAAGTATTAAGGCTAAGGTCGTTTCCTCCGGTTCTTGCTATTAAATCCGAATACTTTAAAGATGTATTAACTCCCACCTCATTATTTACCTGATACTCCCAACCCATAATCGGGTAAAACCCGATAACATCATGCAAGCCTTTCTGTACTTCTTCGCCCTGCGCATCGGGGCCAATAGTGCCGGCATTTAAAGAGATGTCGATAATCTGTTCGGTTTTTAAAAACCAGGTGAATTTTCCGCCAGCATATAGATAGGCTGCGAATGGCCGGTCTACCAGAGATTGATTGACGATTTTACCGGTAAATGGGTTGAAAAGATACTGTCCGGCTTCAATTTCCCAAATTTTCTTGGCTATTTTGGAATGTAGGTTTTCCTGTTTTAAGGCATGCCTGTAGCTTATGAAAAGCCCGTTTGTATAGTACTGATCTTGGCCGTAAGCTAAGAAAGAATCGTTGTCGCTTCGAAATCCGAATTCGGACTTATAATTAGGAGCCTGACCGAATGCGGTAACTGTGAAAAGCACACAAATCAAATATGTAGAAGCAACCCGTCTCATCCAATACAGCGATTTTTAAACAGTAACTGCTGTGTTTTTTATTGCCAGGTCAATGGGATCTTTTACCTTCTCATTCGTTAGAGCCAAATCAATAACCTCTTTCATCTCTCTCACATAATGGAACTTCAGGTCCTTGATATAGTCGTCCTTTATTTCAAGTATGTCTTTTTCATTCGATTTGCAGAGGATAATTTCTTTAATATTCGCTCTTTTGGCCGCAAGTATTTTCTCTTTAATGCCTCCAACCGGCAGTACTTTGCCTCTTAACGTGATTTCACCTGTCATTGCCAAATGTTGTTTAACTCTGCGCTGAGTAAAAGCTGAAGTTAAAGCGGTGAGCATGGTAATTCCTGCCGAGGGGCCGTCTTTTGGAGTAGCTCCTGCCGGAACATGGACATGTACATCCCACAATTCGAACAAGCGATGGTCGATACTGAATTTTGCGGCGTGAGCCCGAAGATAGGCCATGGCTATAGCCGCCGATTCTTTCATCACATCGCCGAGATTGCCGGTTATGGTTAATTTCCCCTTACCGGGACTCAAACTGGCTTCTATAAATAAAATATCACCGCCAACCTGTGTCCATGCTAAGCCAGTTACAACCCCGGCCACTTCATTTCCTTCGTAAAGGTCTTTGTCGTACATCGGGGCACCTAAAATTTTCTCAACATCTGCTTTATTTAATGCGGAGGCATATTCCTGTTCCATCGCTATTTTGGTAGCCACCCCACGAACCACCGAACCGATTCGTTTTTCTAAGCCACGTACACCTGATTCGCGGGTATAATCCTCAATGATTTTTTCTATTACCGATGGTTTAAGCGCAACGTCTTTTTTCTTCAAACCATGCTGCTCAAGTTGTTTTGGTAACAGATGTTGTTTCGCGATTTCAATTTTCTCTTCAATGGTATACCCGTTAACTTCAATAATTTCCATCCTGTCGAGTAATGCCGGTTGAATATTGCTCAAAGAGTTGGCGGTTGCAATAAACATTACGTTAGATAAGTCGTAATCGAGTTCTACATAATGGTCGTAAAACGCACTGTTTTGTTCAGGGTCGAGTACTTCAAGCAAGGCAGATGATGGATCTCCCCTGAAATCGTTACCTACCTTATCAATCTCATCCAAAACAAAAACGGCGTTTGATGCGCCTGCTTTTTTAAGCGATTGGATGATTCTTCCGGGCATTGCGCCGATATATGTCTTTCTATGCCCTCTGATCTCTGCCTCGTCACGTATCCCGCCCAGTGCCATTCTTACATATTTTCTGCCAAGTGCTTTGGCGATGGATTTCCCGAGTGAGGTTTTACCAACCCCCGGAGGGCCTGCCAGACAAAGAATGGGGGCCTTCATATTGTTTTTTAGCTTCAATACCGCAAGATATTCTACTATACGGCGCTTAACCTTATCTAAACCAAAATGATCTTTGTCTAAGATTCTTTCGGCACGTTTAAGGTCGAAGTTGTCTTTAGTGAACTCGTTCCAAGGCAAATCAAGCAAAAGTTCCAGGTAATTAACCTGTACAGAATAATCGGCTGCCGCCGGGTTCATTCGGGCTAATTTATCCAACTCTTTAGAAAAATGCTTGGCAACTTCGGCCGACCATTTCTTTTTACCGGCTCTCTGGCGTAAGTTATCAAGTTCCAGATCGGGAGAATTGCCGCCAAGCTCTTCCTGAATAGTTTTCAGCTGTTGATTAAGGAAGTAATCTCGTTGCTGCTTATCAAGGTCTGTGCGTACTTTAGATTGAATATGGTTCCTTAATTCAAGCATCTGAAGTTCCATTGTAAGATGCTCGAGTACCATTTTAGCCCGTTCGTATAAATTCGCCACTTCTAACATCAGTTGTTTCGCCGAAACGTCTGCGTTCATGTTAGAGGAGATGAAATTTATCAGGAACGATGTGCTTTCTATGTTTTTTATCGCAATGCCGGCTTCACTGGGAATATTAGGCGAAAGCTGAATAATTTGCATTGCCAGCTCTTTAACAGAAGCAACTATCGCTTTAAACTCCTTATCAACTTTAGGCTTTATTTCCTCAAATTTATTAATACTGGCTTTTATATAGGGCTCACTTTGTACCTCTTCGCCCAGGCGAAAGCGTTGTTTACCCTGTATAATCACGGTGGTACTGCCATCGGGCATTTGCAGCATCTTTATAATGAGGGCAACTGTTCCCACGTTATTCAACTGATCGAATGCGGGATCTTCAATAGCTACATCGCGTTGGGAAACAACCCCAATTGTTCGATCTCCTTTGTATGCGTCTTTTATCAGTTTTATCGATTTATCCCGGCCAACGGTAATAGGAATAACCACACCCGGAAACAATACCGTATTTCTTAATGGTAGGATAGATAAAATTTCAGGCGTTTGTTCATTATTCATTTCCTCCTCGTCTTCTTGAGACATCAGGGGGAAAAACTCGGTATCTTCGTTAATTATGGGTAGGGTTTGATTAAAATCAAATTCGCTCATGCATTTCCTTTCGCAACGTCAAATTGACAGTTGATTGTTTATTGCTGTGTGTTTATTTAAAAAAGCATATGATTGCAATGCTTATGCCAAGTTGGATTAATTTCGATACAAGGCTGAAACTACTCTGACAAATCGGGTATTCCGTTAAATCTTTAATTCAGCATCGTGTTTGTCTGTTAAAACGTCAGCAATGTTGTAATTCTTTTTTAAACAAAGAAACAAAATAATTAACCTTGTGTATTATTACATTCTCAGAATCGTTATAGATTTAATGATGTTACCAGTTTACACACTCAAAACACTAATATTACGATTTATGCGTTTCAGCAACAAGTCAACTTATAAAGTTCAAATGAAAGTAATCACATCTTTTTTTTCTTTTTTACTCTTAATAACAACATTTTGTTATGCTCAAACTGCAGAATCTACTAACGCGTATGTAAAGTTAGGACATAAAGCCCTTTTAGACGGCGACTTTAAAAATGCGGTAGTACAGCTCGAAAAATCATTGCCTGCCGAAGCCAATAATGGAGATGTTCTCTATATGCTAGCTTATTCGTATTATCACTCGGGCGATTACCAAAAATCCATCAGTACTTTTGGCAGGGTAATTTCTTTACAGCCAAATAATGTTTCTTCTTATTATTACCGTGGAAAGGCCCGGAACTATCTTGGTGCCCAGATGACAAGTACCTTAACTCCAGCCGAACGCGAAAAAATATTATTGGCGAGCATTAAAGATTATTCTAAAGCGATAGAATTAAAGAGCCAGGATAAAGTATTGTATCAGAACAGAGCTTTTGCTTACCGTGATTACGCGATTTTAAAAGGGCAGAAAAATCCTAAAATTTATAATAAAGATATTGCTGTTAATTCTTACAAGTCGTGTATAGATGATTTTCAGCGGGTGTTGGATGCGAATCCGGGCCGGAAAGATATTATGGATGAGATGAAAAAGGCCAAGGTGTATATGGCCAATATCGAATAGAAGCTTTAAAAAAATATATGGGTAAGACGGCTGATTGCAATTAGCCGTCTTATTTTTTGGCATTATTTGCTGCTGTAACGTTTTGAAAAAGGGATTCTTCCTCCAAAATCCTGCACCCAATAGTAATTCTGCATAGCAATACCCACTTCCTTAAAAGCCGGGTTCATCAAATTTCGGCAATGACTCGGACTTTTTAACCATCCATCCATTACTTCTCTAATTGAACGCTGGTTGTAAGCAATATTTTCTCCGATAGTGAAGCTTTGATAGCCATTATAGGTATATCCGGCAGCTGTTATTCTCTCCTTTATTTTGTCTCCGTTTTTGCTTACATGACTGAAGTACCTGTTTCTAGCCATATCCTGCGCATGGCCCAGAGCCGAGAGTTGTAGCTCGTTGTTCCATGTCAACGGTTCTACCGGAGGCATAAACATATCGCCGCACTTGCAGCCTTCCAATCTTACTTTATTAATCTGTTTGAGAAACTCTTTTTGAAAATCAACCACTTCCCTGAACGGGGATGTAATTACAGCTTTAACACCCTGATTGACTCTTGGGGTAGTAGCGGTGCTTTGCTTTTCTATAGCACAGGAAGTAACTATCAAAAGGGCCATCTGCCCCCAAACTATATTTTTCATAATACCCTTCAGGTTGAAAACGTATTATAAAGACATTTATTTGATCTTTAGTTTTTAAATCTTGCCGAAACGGCGTATGAGTTTCTTCCGATGATACTTACGGATTGGTGTTTCTTAATTTGGTAAATAGAATCAGGGATGTAAACTAATTCATCTTCCGAGCTATATAAGGCATTTTTTGTTTTGTTGAGGATAACGATCTTCCTTATATCACCTTTTGGGGATCGAACAATAGCGATGCTTTTTGTTCGAAGAGAGGTGTCTTTTGCGACATACCTGGTTTCAGGTCCATTTCTCACAATGTCGTAACTATCTTTCCATGCAGGTTTATTGATGTCTGATTCGGCGAAAAGCTCAAGCTCGGCCGACCAGTTTGTTAGTTTTACATCTTTAACTTCCGCGCCATTATTTTGCGAAACAGTTTTCTCTATAACGGGCCCGTCTTGTTGCAGTCTCTCGGCTTCCTTTGTGAAATAGCCTTTAATGTCAAAATAATGATTTCGATTATCTAAGTTTTCCTTACCGCTACAGGCGGTAAGGAAAATCAGAAGCAATATCGGTTGGGAAAACCTCATGTTTTAAACCAGGATGTTTCCGGTCATACTTTCAGGTATTGGAACATTTAAAATTTTAAGAGCGGTAGGAGCGATATCTCCCAGTTTACCGCTCGCTATACCTTTGTAATCCTTGTCAATTAAAATACAAGGCACCAAATTGGTGGTATGGGCAGTATTGGGTGAACCATCTGCGTTAATCATGAAATCTGCGTTTCCGTGGTCTGCTATTATAATGAAAGAATAGCCATTTTCAAGCCCGCATTCCACAACAGTTTGCAGGCAGCTGTCTACAGTTTCAACCGCTTTCACAACAGCCTCGAAAACACCAGTATGGCCAACCATATCGGGGTTTGCAAAGTTAAGGCATACAAAATCAGGTTTATTAGATCTAAAGTCAACGCAAATCGCGTCGCGTATTCCCTTGGCACTCATTTCGGGCTGTAAATCGTAAGTAGCAACTTTAGGAGAGGGTACCAGCAAACGCCTTTCGCCGATAAACTCTTTTTCTCTTCCGCCCGAAAAGAAAAATGTTACGTGCGGATATTTTTCCGTTTCAGCGATTCTTACCTGAGTTTTTCCGTGCCTTTCAAGAACTTCGCCAATCGTTTCGCTTAGGTCGTCTTTTGTAAATACCACTTTTACATCCTTAAATGTATCATCATAAGTGGTCATGGTGATGTATTTTACACTCAAAGGCTCCATCTGATATTCAGGGAAGGCTTTTTGTGTTAAGGCCAAACTAATTTCACGCCCCCGATCAGTTCTAAAGTTGAAGCATATAACCACATCGCCTGTTTCAATTACCGCAACGGGATTATTTGAAGCATCCACTTTTACAACAGGCTTCATAAATTCATCCGTAACGCCTTCATTATAGCTTTCGCGGATAACAGAAATAGCATCGGCTGTTTTTGTGCCGGTACCATTTACCATTACATCATAAGCCTGTTTCACCCTTTCCCATCTATTATCTCTATCCATCGCATAGTAACGGCCTATCAGGGAAGCTAACTTTACCGGCGAGTTCGAAAGGTATGTTTCGAGTTTACTGATATATTCTATTCCAGAATTCGGATCGGTGTCTCGGCCGTCTAAGAAAGCATGTACAAAAACTTTATCGAGGTTATAGGCTTTTGCCGCCTCGCATAACCCGATAAGATGTTTTGTGTGCGAATGCACTCCTCCGTCAGATACCAGGCCGATGAAATGCACCTTTTTGTTTTCTCTTTTAGCATATTCAAATCCTTCTTTTAAAATAGGGTTTGATACTAATTCTCCATCTTCAACCGCCTTATGAATTCTTCCCAATTCCTGGTAAACCACACGGCCCGCACCCAAATTCATGTGCCCGACTTCAGAATTTCCCATTTGTCCGTCGGGTAAACCTACAGCCATGCCGGATGCTTCTAAAGTAGAATTTGGATAGTTTGCTATTAAGCCATCAAAAAAAGGGGTATTGGCGGCAACAATGGCATTCGAGCGGTCTGTTTGCCCGTAGCCCCAGCCGTCAAGTATTATTAAAGCTAATTTTTTATTTTCCACGGCGTAAACTTACATAAAATTGATCTTTTTGAATTTGACAAAAAACATGATAGTACTGATTTGTGCATATTGAATGAAGTGATTTTTTTTAATCACCGAAGCAGGGTTAGATGGAGTGTCACAAGTGAATGATAGCATATATGTATTATTAAAATGAACAAATAAGCATATATCCATGTATTTCTTATTTTTGCGCAAGTATGGAAGCTGATAAACAATTACTAAACCAATTTATAACCGATGCTCTTGAAGAAGATCTTGGCGACGGAGACCATACCTCATTGTCTACCATTCCTAAAGGCAGGCAGGGAAGTGCCAGATTGCTGATTAAAGAGGACGGAGTTATTGCTGGTGTGGATGTTGCCCTTGAGATTTTTAAACATGTTGATGCCGGACTCGAAGTAGAAGTATTTATAACAGACGGGTCGGTGGTGAAATACGGTGATGTTATTTTAGAGGTTACCGGCAGTGCTTACTCTATTTTAGTGGCCGAGCGTTTGGTTTTGAATACCATGCAGCGTATGAGCGGGATTGCTTCTACCACCAAGCGTATAACAGCGTTGTTAAAAGGCACAAAGACAAAAGTTTTGGATACACGCAAAACAACTCCCAACATGCGTTTTCTTGAGAAACTTGCGGTAAAAATAGGCGGAGGTGTGAATCATCGCTTTGGCCTGTATGATATGATCCTGATAAAAGACAATCATGTTGATTACGCAGGTGGAATAAGTAAGGCCCTTATCGCCGCCAGGCAATACATAACCGATAAGCGCAAAAAGATCCCCATCGAAATTGAAGTACGAAATATTGCTGAATTAAATGAAGTAATTGAGTGCGGAGAAGTGGACAGGATATTACTCGATAACTTCGATTTCGATACGCTGAAAGCTGCGGTACAATTGATAAATGGTAATTATATTACCGAAGCATCTGGCGGAATTACCGAGGCGAATGTTTTACAATATGCGCTTTGCGGAGTGGATTACGTTTCTTTAGGAGCATTAACTCATTCTGTTAAAAGTCTGGACATGAGCCTTAAAGCGGTAAAAAACTAAATAACCATTGTTTTTCACGAATTTGGCAATGCTTTTTTTATTTTTGCAACCTGAATGATTTCAATTTATTCTCTATCTGCATTAGTTGCAGCGTATTTGTTTGGATCAATACCAACGGCGGTTTGGATAGGGCAAGCCTTCTATGGTATAGATGTACGTGAATATGGAAGCGGAAATGCCGGAGCAACCAATACCTTCAGGGTACTTGGAAAAAAAGCCGGAGTTGCGGTGATGTTACTGGATATATTTAAGGGCTGGACTGCCACTAATTTGGCTTATCTGATAGGCCTGTCTGTAACCGGGCCGCAAAACTCCGTGCAATTTGTAAATTATCAGCTGGCTTTAGGGATTATAGCCGTTATGGGACATCTGTTTCCAATTTTCGCCGGCTTTCGCGGAGGAAAAGGTATCGCTACTTTGTTTGGAATGATACTGGCTGTTCATCTGGAAGCTTCGATGGTATGTGTAGTTGTTTTTGTATTAGTGTTGCTATTGTCTAAATATGTGTCCCTAAGTTCTATATCAGCCGGATTTACTTTTCCGCTGAGTGTGATTTTTTTGTTTCATTCTCCAATACGACCTATCATTGTTTATGGCATGTGTATCTGTATTTTAATACTCGTAACGCATCAAAAAAACATTGAACGCCTGCTTAAAGGCAAAGAAGCTAAAGTAAATTTCTTCAAGAGAAAACAGCTGGACTGATATTTGCGTTATGTGTTTAAACACAGACGAAAATTATGAAAAGTTTAAAAATATTAAGCACCATTACGTTGATAACGGTAATGGCTGCATGCTCAACCGTTCCTTTAACAGGGCGGCGTCAGTTGAGCCTGGCAAATTCAGATGCGATACAACAGGAAGCCGCCCAGGCTTATCGCCAGTTTTTAAGTGATCCCAAAGTAACCGTAGTACGAAGCGGATCTGATTTACAACGCGTAAGAAGCATTGGGGGAAGAATTGCCAATGCTGTTCAAACTTATTTAAATCAAAACGGCTATGCCGGTAAGTATAATATGCAATGGGAGTTTAACCTTATCCAGAGCCGTGATATTAATGCTTGGGCAATGCCAGGTGGCAAAGTAGCAGTATACACTGGTTTAATTCCTGTTGCTCAAACCGATGCGGGTTTAGCAACAGTAATGGCACACGAAATTGCACATGCTATTGCCCGCCACGCCGAAGAACGTTACTCGCAAATGATGGGCGCACAGGCAATCGGCGGTGTTGTAGGTGCGGCAACAGGCGGGTCGCAGGCAATCGGTCAACTTTACGGTATCGGCGGACAGCTAGCCTTATTAAAGTACGGAAGGGCGCAAGAAACTGAGGCCGACAGGTTAGGTTTAGTATTTATGGCTATGGCCGGATACAGCCCGGATGACGCGTTAATATTTTGGAGAAGAATGGCTTCTGCTAAGGAGAGCAATGGTACACCTCCAGAGTTCTTAAGTACACACCCAAGTGATGAAACACGGATTGCTCAAATACAAAAGAATTTGCCTGAAGCGCGAAAATATTACAAACGTTAATCTTTAAAAAAAGCTTCGGTAACCGCCGGAGCTTTTTAATTTTTAAATCAAACAGATAATATTTTCCGTATTGCTTCCGATTTCAGTAAACACTCTTCATACTCCTTATCTTCGTCTGATGCGAAAGTGATCGCGCTCCCTACATGGAAAGATAAATAGTTGTTTACGGCGTTATAGAGTATTGTTCTGATTACTACATTGAAATCAAAATCGCCATCGGGAGAAAAATATCCTATTGCTCCGGAAAATATTCCTCTTTTAGATCGCTCATATTTTTCGATAAGCTCCATGGCCGATATTTTGGGGGCTCCTGTCATAGATCCCATCGGAAAAACTGATTTTATGATTTCGGCATTATCTAATAAGGGGTTTGCCTGGCAAACTACGGTGGAAATCATTTGATGAACCTGTTCAAAAGAATAAATTCCGAAAAGTTCTTCCACTTTCACAGTTCCCGGAATGGCGCATTTTGTCAAGTCATTTCGAACCAGGTCAACAATCATTACATTCTCCGATTGTTCTTTTAGATTATCTCTTAAGCCTGTTTTTAGTTTTTCATCTTCTTGCTTATCGCTGCTTCTCTTAACTGTTCCCTTTATAGGCTGCGAGATTACTTTAGTGTCTCGTTTGCTCAAGAAACGTTCGGGGGTTGCACAGATGATATATTGCCGCTGATATTTAAAAAAGGTAGCGAATGGAGTTGGCGATACCTTGTTTAGTGCCTCGAAGGCTGATAGCGGATCTAGGGTGTGGTTTTCTGAATAAAATTCCTGGCATAAATTGGCCTCATAAATATCTCCGCGGTGGATATGGCCTTTTAACTTTCGGATGGTGTTTTTATATTCTTCAGGTGAAAACCTGCTTTTAATTTCACCTTCAAATCTAAAAGAGCGGTTGTTTAATACAGTATCGTCTATTTCTTTTAGAATGTCATTCGGTGTATCCGACAGGATATCTGCTCTGCCATCTTTAATCCTGATTAAATGTTTGGGCTTAAAAAAGTAAAGGTCAGGAAAATCAAGATAGTCAGGGTTCGATGAACTTAGGACTTCCGTCTCATTTTTAAGATCGTAACTCATAAAGCCGATCACCCAGCCTGTGTTATTTTCAACAAACTTTGTCAAGCTTCGAAAAGCCGAGCCATAGTTTTCTTTAAGTTCTTCGGTCGCCCCGGCAGCGATCAATACGTCAAAAGCAGAGTAGGGATCTGTGTAACTATTGGAATCAAAATAACAGGCTGTCTCAAACGAGGCAGCCCATTGTAATGCTTTTTTACGAAAGAGATCAATATCATCCGGAATATGAGTTTCCATGCCGGAGTTAAAGCGTTTAGTTCAAAATCAAAGTTTGAACGCGATCTGGCCCAACCGAAAGATATTTAACAGGTACACCAACTTCACTCTCCAAGTATTTTACATACGCCATTAATCTGGCCGGTATTTCCGGAATGGTTTTAATGCCGGTAAGGTCTTCGTTCCAGCCTTCAATCTCTTTAAATATTGGTTTGGGTTCAATAGAACAGATGTCGTACGGCATATAATCAATGGTTTCGCCATTGTATTCGTAGTGTGTGCAAGCATATATTTTATCAAAACCGCTCAATACATCGGCTTTTGTCATTACCAGCTCCGTTACGCCATTAAGCATAATAGCATATTTTAATGCCGGCAAATCAATCCATCCGCAACGACGTGGTCGACCGGTTGTAGCGCCAAATTCATGCCCTGTTTTGCGAAGCTCTTCACCTGTTTCATCATGCAATTCGGTAGGGAAAGGGCCGCCTCCTACACGAGTGCAATACGCTTTAAAAATCCCGATCACCGAACCGATTTTTGACGGAGCTATACCTAAACCGGTACATGCGCCCGCAGCTGTAGTATTTGATGAAGTAACGAAGGGATATGATCCGAAATCAACGTCAAGCATCGCGCCCTGAGCCCCTTCAGCTAAAACACTTTTTCCTTCACGCAGGTATTGATTTACGAAGTGTTCGCTATCCACCTGTGGAATCGCTTTTAAGTATTCTATCGCATCAAAAAACGCAGCTTCTTTTTCAGAAAAATCAGGTACATCTCCGTAATGAGAAAGAATAGATTTATGTTTATTTACCAGCTTGTCGTACTTCTCTTTAAAATCAGGAAGCATCGTATCGCCAACTCTTATTCCGTTGCGGCCGGTTTTATCCATATAGGTCGGGCCAATTCCCTTCAAAGTAGACCCGATTTTTCCTTCACCCATTTTACTTTCCGACGCAGCGTCGAGCAGTTGGTGAGTGGGAAGAATAAGATGGGCTTTACGCGCTATAACTAATTTGTTGGCGGCAACGGGGTCAAATCCGCTCTTTTTTAGGTTATCAAGTTCCCGTTTAAGAATTATAGGATCAATTACTACACCATTACCTATCAGGTTCATGGTTTTTTCATTGAAAATTCCGGAAGGAATAGTATTTAATACATATTTCTGATTATCAAACTCTAATGTGTGTCCGGCATTCGGACCGCCCTGAAACCGGGCAATTAAATCATATTTCGGACTTAGAACATCTACAATCTTTCCTTTTCCTTCATCGCCCCACTGGAGGCCTAAGAGTACGTCAACAGCCATTTAATTTTGGTTATAGTTTTCTTTAAAAGCTTTTTCTATTATTTGTTTTACCTGTTGCCAGGTTGTTTTTTCTATGTGCATCGGGTCTGCCTCATCCTCAGCGTCCTCAAAATAAATCAGAGAACGAATTACTGCAAATGTATCATCATAAGGGTATCTTTTTAGATAAAATTTTAAAAGATTTTCCAGACTATAGATTTGGAGTAGTTTTGCAACATCCCAAAAATCTTTTTTTGAACCTCTGCCTTTTATGGCATTAAGTTTTAATGCGCAGATATCTTCAATGTGCGCCAACGGAATGTGATCAATATATTCTATAGGATGAATGAATGGATCGCGAACAGACACGAAATCTACTTTAACTTGCTGTATATTACATTGCATTATATTCTTGCTGGGACTTTCCCGAACGGATACCGGGAAAAAATGATCTTCAAGAATTTCTTTTATGTATTGTTTATCAGTGAAAAGGTCTAAATCAATAGATTTACGATGACCAAGCAGAAGAGATAAAGCGGTACCACCAACCAGTCTGAATTCGGATAATTCAGGTATAGAGATTATTTTTTTTAGAAGTTCCAGTGTTCCCGGTTCAACTGTTTCTTCTCGTAACATTTAAAGTCTTGTGGTCTGATATTAAATAATTTACAGCAAAAATTGATGCTAAGATCAGATAGCCAATTAGCTTGTTTCGCAAGTTCTTTAACTTGATCACTACCGTAAAATTGCATTAAATTTAGAAAGTCTTGATGTGTCCCTCTTTCCAGAACCTTCTCAATAACAAATCGAGCGTTTTTTTTATAATCAATTTTATTCATATCAACATCCCAAAAGGCCTGATTACTAAGATTTGGCTTATGTTGATTTTGTTCCATCAATTTTTGGAATAAGATTCGCAATGTCCTTCTTTTAATCTTGAACAATTGCCATAAAGATTTAACGAGTGGTGTTTTATTTCAAACTTTAGCAAATCGCCCATCATGCTTTGAATCTGGCCAATTCTGGGGTCGCAAAATTCAACAACTTTGCCGCAGTCGATGCAGATAATATGATCATGCTGTTTGTAGCCATACGATTTTTCGAACTGCGCCATATTCTTACCGAACTGATGTTTGGTAACCAAATCGCATGAAACTAACAATTCTAATGTGTTGTAAACAGTAGCACGGCTTACGCGATACTTTTTATTTTTCATGTGAATGTATAGCGATTCTACATCAAAATGGTCGTTACGCGAATATATTTCTTCCAGTATAGCAAAACGTTCGGGCGTTTTTCTTAAGCTTTTATTTTCGAGGTAAGCCTCAAAAATTTTTTTAACAAGTGCTATGGTTTCTTCTACGGGCATAGTTTGCTTAACAGCGCTCAAATTTATCCAAAAAAATAAGAAATCCTCAAAAGTTTTACGAAGCGAGGTCGATATTTTGCTGTTCGGAATCGAAACGGGTTACAGATGTTACTCCTTTCACCTGTTTAAGCTTCTTGATAAGATTGTCGAGATGTTGGGTATCATTTACATAAACCATTATCGACCCTTCAAAAATCCCTTCGTTGCTATCCACTGTTATCGATCGCATATTCACCTTAAAATCGTAAGAAATTACCGTGGTGAGTTTATTGATTAAACCAACATCATCAATACCCGTAATTCGCAAGCCTGTTAAAAAAGCCAGCTCTTTTTGTGATGTCCATTTCGCTTTTACAATTCGGTAACTATAATTCGACATTAGTTTGGCGGCGTTAGGGCAGGTTGTGCGATGTATTTTTATTCCGTCGTTAATAGTAATAAAGCCAAAAACATCATCTCCTGGAATAGGATTACAGCAGGTAGATAATTTATAATCTATCTTTTGCATGTCTTCGCCTATCAATAAGGTGTTACTATCTTTAGATTTTACCTTATTGATAATTCCTTCGATCTGATGAGCCTCGATCTTTTCAGGAGAACGCTGTTCGATTACTTTTTCTGAACTTTGGAACTGTTTCAGGTCTTTAAGGTCGATTGCTCCGGTAGCTACATTGTAAAATAAGTCGAGCGGAGAAGGATATTTAAAGAAGTAAGTGATTTTATTGATGTTATCTGTATTGTAAGTAATTTTGAGAGATTTCAATTTTCTCTCCAAAATCTCTTTTCCCTCTTCGGCAATCCGGCGTTTTTCTTCCTTCAGGCTCGATTTGATTTTTGATTTCGCTTTTGCGGTTACCACAAAATTTAGCCAATCTTCTTTAGGCGATTGTTTACTTGAGGTAATGATCTCAACCTGATCGCCGTTTTGAAGATTGTATGAAAGCGGAACAAGCTTATGATTAACTTTTGCGCCAATACATTTCACTCCTATATCGGTATGAATCTCAAACGCGAAATCGAGGGCCGTGGCTTCTGTAGGTAACTGTTTTAGTGCTCCTTTCGGCGTGAATATGAATATTTCATCCGAAAAGAGATTCATCTTGAAATCATCAAGAAAGTCCAGGGCATTTGATTCGGGATTGCTCAGAAGTTCACGCACTTTCTGGATCCATTGGTCCAAACCGCTATCTGATGAAGATTCTTTGTATTTCCAATGCGCAGCAAAACCCTTCTCGGCAATTTCATTCATGCGTAAAGTACGGATTTGTACCTCTACCCATTGTCCTTTAGGTCCCATTACAGTAGTGTGCAGCGATTCGTAACCATTTGCCCGGGGAGATGAAATCCAGTCGCGCAACCTGTCGGGGTTAGGCCTGTACAAATCTGTTACTATTGAATAGGCTTTCCAGCAGTCTGCTTTCTCCGTTTCGGGCTTACTGTCTAAAATGATTCTGATGGCGAAAAGATCATATACCTCTTCAAAAGGTACACCCTTTTTTCGCATCTTACTCCAGATAGAATGAATCGATTTGGGCCTTCCGTAAACCTCAGACTGTAAATCCTGCTCCTCAAGAATTTCTTTTATCGGCTCTACGAAAGCTTTAACATATTGCTCACGCTCCGCTTTTTTCTCATTAAGTTTTTTGGCGATGAATTTGTAAGTTTCAGATTCCATGTATTTCATGGAAAGATCTTCTAACTCAGATTTCATCGCATAAAGGCCCAGTCTGTGAGCTAGAGGGGCGTAGAGATAAATCGTTTCTGATGAAATTTTAAGCTGCTTGTCCCTTGGCATAAAGTCCATGGTTCGCATGTTATGCAAGCGGTCGGCAAGCTTTATGAGAATAACCCTAACATCATCAGCCAGGGTAAGAAGCATTTTTCTGAAATTCTCTGCCTGCAGAGAACTGTTGGTATCAAAAACCCCCGATATTTTGGTTAACCCGTCGATTATTTTAGCGACCTTTTTTCCAAATTCCCTTTCAATATCTTCCAGAGTTATAGCAGTATCTTCAACAACGTCGTGAAGTAGGGCACATACAATCGAGGTGGTTCCCAAGCCAATTTCTTCCGCGGCAATTTGTGCTACCGCGATTGGATGATAAATATAAGGCTCGCCCGATTTACGGCGCATGTCTTTATGGCTGTCGAGAGCCATATCGAAGGCCTGCCTTATTAAACGCTTGTCGCCCCTTTGCAAAGTAGATTTGCAGGCTTTAAGCAAGGCACGGTATCTTTTTAATATTTCCGCTTTCTCCGCTTCCAGATCTATTACTAACTCATTCATATCGAAATCTGAAACATTCAGTCAAATTTTGTCGTCTAAATACTTATTGGGTTACAATTTCGTATATTAGATATTAATACTAAACGAAATAAGGTGTAATTTTGTGTACTTCCTAATGTATGAAAATTTTTAGTTTAACCTTTTTTTTAAGTCTTTTATTCTCTTTTGCTTTCTCCCAGAATAAAACTGCGGATGTGGCAACAGGCAAGAATGATACAATAAAGGTTTACGCTACCAGGGATTTTGACGGGAAGTGGATTCCATGGATTCCTTTAGCGGATCTTCCCATACAGGCCCAGCGCACATTTAGAAGCCCGGAAGCAAGATATCAATACGACCGCCTAAAATACAATGTTCTTAAAGTTCTTCCTTATGCCATGTTTGCCCGGAAGAGGTATTCTAAACTTAATCAGGATCTGGCACTAACATCAAATAAAAAAGAACAACGGAAATTGGTTAGGGCCTGCGATAAAGAGATAAAAGATATGTTTAACCGTGAGATAAAAGATATGTCGATTTATCAGGGCGAAATACTTATCAAACTAATAGATCGCGAAACAGGGAAAAGCACCTACGATTTGGTACGCGAAATTAAAGGAGGAGTAGCCGCCTTTCTTTATCAGTCTGTAGCTCGCGTGGCGGGGCATAATCTTAAACACCAATATAACCCGCAGGAAGAACGCGACATAGAAGCGATTATCGAAGCTTCAGGATATAATAATCCATCTCTTTACAACTAGTCGTGATTTTTTTTACAAAAACGCTCTCAAATTCCAGTATTTAATGAAGATAGACATTTTAGCTTTTGCGGCACATCCCGATGACGCTGAATTAAGCTGTTCAGGAACTTTACTCAAACAAAAAGCTTTAGGCAGGAAAACCGGAATTATAGATTTAACCCGTGGCGAATTAGGCACCCGGGGTACCGCCCAAACCCGCGACGAGGAAGCGAAAAACGCAGCGAAAATTTTAGGTTTAGATGTACGTGAGAATTTAGGAATGCGTGATGGCTTCTTTGTAAATGATGAAGCGCATCAGCTCAAAGTTATCACCAAGATCAGGCAATATCAACCAGAAATAATACTTATTAATGCTTTGTTTGATCGGCACCCGGATCATGCTAAGGCGGGATTGCTGTTAAATGACGCGGCGTTTTTAGCGGGATTGTCTAAAATTATTACGCACCTGGACGGGAAACCACAAGAGGCCTGGAGGCCGAGACTTGTTCTTCAGTTTATTCAGGATGCTTACATTAAGCCTGATGTTGTAGTAGATATAACAGATGTTTGGGAAGCAAAAATGTTATCAATAAAAGCCTACACAACGCAGTTCTATAACCCTGATTTAGACGAGCAGCAGACTTATATCTCCAAACCCGAATTTATTAAATCAGTCGAGGCCCGGGCAAGAGAGTTTGGCAAGGCGATAGGAGCCACCTTTGCCGAAGGTTTTACCAGTAAGAAGCTTTTAGGCGTAGACGATATATTTACGCTGAAATAATCAGAGAGAAGGAAGAATACGCTCCATAATCTCTATACCCGCATCAACGTCATCGGGCCGCATAATAAGTGCAGGCCTGAACCGGATTGAAGAAGTGCCGCATCCGATAAACATTACATTATTTTCAAATCCTTGGGTAATGAATTTATCACGCATTCCTTTATCAGGAAAATCGAAAGCCGTAAGCATGCCATATCCGCGAACGTTTGAAACTTTTGGGTATTTCTCTGCGAGTTGTAGCAGGCATTTTTGAAGATAAAGGCCGGTTTGCGCCGCATTTTCGATCAGGTTATCTTCAGTTATAATCTGAAGGATTTTTGAAGCTCTAACCATATCGGTAAGGTTGCCGCCCCAAGTTGAATTTAGTCTGGAAGGAACATTAAATACATTACTCTCAATCTCATCTACTTTCTTTCCGGCCAGCATACCGCAGATTTGCATTTTTTTGCCAAAGGCTATGATATCGGGACGGGCACTTTCGCCGAAATGTTCGTGGCACCAAAATTTCCCCGATAAGCCTACGCCAACCTGAACTTCATCATAGATTAAAAAGCATTCATTTTCATCCGCCAGAGTTTTAACCTGTTCAAGAAATTCTTTTCTTACGTGATTGTCTCCACCCTCAGCCTGAACGGGTTCTATAATTATTGCGCAAATGTCGTCCTTGTTATCAGCGAAAGCTTGTTTGATTTGCTGTAATGAATCAGCCTCACGTTTAAGTAGATCCTGGAGCTTTTCCTCTGTCAGGGGGAAGTTGATAGCGGGTGTAGAGATGCGCGGCCAGTCGAATTTCGCATACCATTTTGTTTTATCAGGATTGGTATTGGTTAAGCTTAGGGTATAACCGGTACGACCATGAAAGGCGTTTTCGAAATGGATCACCTTAAATCCACGTTCCTCCTTGTATCCTTTTCTGAAATTTTTCTGAACCTTCCAGTCCATGGCGGTTTTTAGCGCGTTTTCGATGGCCAGGCCACCTCCGGCAATAAAGAATGCATGGGGAAGATAATCTGGTATAGCGGTTCTGGAAAATGTATCAACGAACTCTGCGTATTGCTGTGTATAAATATCAGAATTTGAAGGATTGCTGAGAGCAGCCAGAAGTAAATTTTTTTTAAATTCTTCGTCTTCAATCATTTTGGGGTGATTGTATCCCAAAGGTACCGAAGCGAAACAGGTAAAAAAGTCGAGCAGGTTACGATTGTATTTAGAATCGTACATATAAACACCCTTGCTTTTCTCCATATCGAAAGTAAGGTCGTAGCCATCGGCTAAAATATGCTTTTCCAATACTTTATGGACGTTCTGAGCTGAAATCGATAATCTATACATACAGATGCTTTATTCAAATTTACGAATAATGGGCAGAAGTATGGGAGGGGTAAAGTCGATTTTCGGGCTTAAAATTTATCTTTCATGCCCAGCAAGCCGAGCAGTCCACCTGTATGAATCGCAAGGATTTTTGAACCAGTTGGGAAATAATCTTTTTTTGCGAGATCGAAAATTGCGTACATCATTTTCGCGGTATAAACCGGGTCGAGGAGTATGCCCGTATGTGATACAAGTTTTTTTAGAAAATCAATTAGTTCGGGCCGGGTTTTAGCATAGCCACCAAAATGATAGTCCCGATGATATTCGAAATCAACGGGACTATGCAATAATTTATCAATTTCATGCTTGAGAAAGTCGCCTTTTAAAACCGGGACAGCATGAAATAGCGTTTGCGAATTTTTGTTGGTTAGGCCATTAATTATCCCCGCCGCCGTTGCTCCGGTGCCGCAGGCACAAAAAACATGCTGGTAGGTTTGTTGAAGCTCATCAACTAATTCTGCGCAGCCTTTAGCCGCTTCCGGGCTATAGCCACCTTCGTCTATAAATACAGCATCGCTATCATCTTCGAAATATCGCTTAAATAAACCCGGTTTGTCTCGATAGCTTTCTCTATTGGTAAAAATCAAATTCATCCCGAATAAGCGGCAGAGACTTAGCGTTTCGGTATTTAGAGGCTCGCCTCTAACAATGCCCGTGCTTTTGAACCCGAATTTTGCCGCTGCACATGAGGTTGCGAGCAGGTGATTTGACCATACCCCGCCAAAGGTTACCAGGTGCGACTTGTGTGTTTGCTCGGCTTTTAAGAGAGCGTATTTTAATTTTCTCCATTTATTTCCGGAGATAAACGGGTGAATGGTATCGTCTCGTTTAATAAACAGCCGGATATTCTTTTCAATAAATAGCGGGTGGATTATTTCTTCTTCCGGGCTGCTGAATTCGAGATGGATCATAGAATTGAACAAAAGAGGCTGTCTTCAAAGTCGCTGTGGTCATCTTAAGCCTGTCGAAAGATTGTTGCTACGAAGTCAATAGACTTCGACAAGCTCAGCCTGACACCAAGAAACTACATGTTGCCGACTTTTGAGACAACCTCTTTATTATGTCTTACTTTCCTATACCCAAGCCTAAGCCCGCATTAAAGGAATTGTATTCAGAAACTGAATACGAAGCATAGATTCTTAAAACTGCTAAGTTTAGCTGAAACCCGACATCACTTCTAAAACTGCTAAAGTTTTTCTTGTCAAGGCTAACCGGATCTGAAACGGTTTTGTAAACCGGAACTCCAGGAGCAGAAAGTACAGGATCTATCACATCATATTTTCCCATTAAGCCCCCTGATGTTTTTGAAGTATTATATCCGACAGATACAAAGGGGGTGAAAAATAATAATTTTTTTGATAAAATAGTTTGAGCGTTAATACCCGATATTTTAGCCTCTATGCGTTGGTTATCGTCTGGATCACTGTTTTCAATGGGTTTTTCATATGAGAATTGTGTATAACCTAATGCCAGAGCCAGGTCAAATGGAAGTAACTTGCCAGCCTTTTTTCCAGCGATCAATGGAAGAAGTTCCACTTTTACTCCCGCACCAAACATGTTTAATGATCCAACATCACCTAATTTAACTTCAGGAATACCTCGTAATGAAACTTCAATACCTTTAATTAGGCCAATACTAGCTTGGA
This sequence comes from Sphingobacteriaceae bacterium, assembly GCA_014380615.1. GTDB lineage: Bacteria > Bacteroidota > Bacteroidia > Sphingobacteriales > Sphingobacteriaceae > Paradesertivirga. The sequence goes on along the minus strand of JACMJM010000030.1, from coordinate 66,315 downwards.
TTTGTGGAGCAGGAATTAATGGAATATTTGCGCCTTTAGGAAGATTCAATTCCCGGATTTTACCATTATTGCCATAAATTTCTACGATTGGGCCATTGGCTTTATCGCCAGCAGCTGTAGGAGATAAAGGATTTTGACCGCTTTTTAGTCTTACAGAATTAGAAAGTCCTAGGGTGCTTACATCAAAGGTTTCATCCTTTTTTGGAACCATAGCTCCTGTAATCCCAAACCTTAAATCAAACCTTCCCAGATTTTTTGAATGAGCCGTATTCGCCCAGCCGGAGTTTAAACCGATACCAAAGCCTTTAAAGATCGGACTTAAGTAGGCATTAGCTAATTTTGAAGCGTCGGGGCCAACCTGAGCCAATTCAGCCACACCATCTTGTGCCGATAAGGTGTTCGAGAAAATCACACCACTAAATAGTAATGTAATTTTAATTAGTCTGTTTTTTTTCAATGTGATACGGATTAGTGTTTAAAATATATTTCCCGTATCAAAAATGGGAAAAAATTTAACAACACTTTCATGTTCTTCACAAACTTCTTCATACAATTAGTAATTGTAACCTGTAATACAATTTAAGAGAGAATATGTTTTATGACTGAGTTTAAGATTCAAAGTTTAATTTTGCATTCATGTCTGAAGAACTTGAGTTACCAGAGCAGGAAGAACAGGATCTATTTGAACACCTTAGAATTGTAGTTGATAAGGGCCAGTCGTTGTTAAGAATTGATAAATTTCTGATGCACAGGGTCGAAAATGCTTCCAGGAACCGGATTCAGAACGCAATAGAAACGGGAAGTGTGCTGGTTAATGATAAGCAGGTAAAAGCCAGTTACAAGGTTAAGCCTGCTGATATTATTTCTGTTGTTTTACCACACCCGCCACGCGATACCGAGGTTTATCCGGAAAATATACCTCTAAATATAGTTTACGAAGACAATGATGTACTTGTGGTGAATAAACCAGCGGGTATGGTAGTGCATCCCGGTTACAATAATTATAATGGTACCCTGGTAAACGGGTTGGTATATCATTTCCGGCAGTTGCCGCAATTGCCCGGAAATGACGGAAGGCCCGGCCTGGTACACCGCATTGATAAAGACACATCGGGTTTATTATTAATTAGTAAGAACGAATTCGCGATGTCGTACCTGGCCAAGCAGTTTTTCGATCATAGTATCACGCGTAAATATATCGCCTTAGTTTGGGGCGATTTGGCTGAAGCGGGAACAGTGACCGGCTTTATAGGACGAAGTGTTCGCGATCGAAAAATTATGGATATTTACGACGATGAATCGAAAGGAAAATGGTCTGTTACCCACTATAGGGTTTTGGAACGGTTTAACTATGTAACCCTGATCGAATGTCAGTTAGAGACGGGAAGAACGCATCAAATTAGGGCGCACATGCAGCATATCGGCCATCCTTTGTTCAGCGATGCGTCTTACGGTGGCGACAAAATAGTAAAGGGTACGGTTTTTAGTAAGTACAAGCAATTTATTGAGAACTGTTTCGAAATAATCCCGCGGCAGGCACTGCATGCTCAAACATTAGGTTTTGAGCATCCGGTATCAAAAGAAAGAATCCACCTTGAATCAAACTTACCCGCTGATTTTCAGGCGGTGCTGGATAAATGGAGAAATTATATTTCAAATACTAAATCAGATCAGACATTTTAAGGTTCTTAAAGTGTTATTTAATAATTATGAATTTTATCAATTTTAACGGAGAGATTCTTCCTGCGGCCCAACCTGTTCTTACGGTTGCTAACCGGGCGTTTCGATATGGCGACGGGTTGTTTGAATCAATGCGTTATTTAAAAGGTAAGTTAAGATATGCCGACCTGCATGCCGACCGTTTGCAACGCGGAATGGCCGCCCTTAAACTAGATGGATATGCTAAAGTTACGGCGGGATTTTTAATTAAAAAGGTAGAGGAGCTGGTTAAAAGGAACTCTTATGGCCAAAATGCCAGGGTAAGGTTAACTGTTTATCGCGATTCGGAAGGTTTATATAGTCCGGCCGGTAACCAATTCGGATATACCATCGAAATGAGTACGTCCGACGAAAGTTCTTATATCCACATGGCTAAAGGGCTTATTGTTGATGTTTTTGATGAAGTTACCAAGCCCGTTAATTCACTGGCTAACCATAAAACTTGCAATTCTTTGGTTTATGTAATGGCAGGAATTTATCGGAAGCAGAAATCACTGGATGAAGTATTTGTACTTAATAATAGTGGTTTTTTATGCGAAGCCATGAGTTCGAATGTTTTTGTTGTGTTTAAGAAAAAGATCTATACTCCCGCATTGAGCGAAGGTTGTATAGCAGGAGTAATGCGAAGCGTAGTAATGAAGCTGGCTGCTGAAAATAAAATGGAGGTAATTGAAGCGCAAATAAACCCGGATATTTTGAACGAAGCCGAAGAAGTTTTTCTCACAAACGCCTCGCGTGGAATACAATGGGTAATGGGATTTAACAGCAAACGGTATTTTAACAAAGTGTCTAAGCATTTGCTCGACAAGTTAAACCAAACTATAGCATAGCCTGTTTCGTTTGCTGCGATGTAATTCTAAGCCCTGAATCCTCGAAGAAATTCACCAACACCCATCCTTTTTTTTCCTTCAAGCTGTATTTCTTTTACGCAGATAAACCCGTCGATGCAGGCAAAACGGAGATAAGTTTTATCATCGGTTAAAAATCCTCCGGGCTGGATCCCCGGTTCTTTATCCAGCAATTCAGCGGTATAGATCTTTAGCCCCTTCTCCTTAAAAATTGTATAAGCGGCGGGATAAGGACTTAATCCTCTGATGTGATTGTACACCTTCTTTGCGGGCTTGTTCCAGTTAATCAGGCAATCTTCTTTAAAAAGTTTAGGTGCGTGAGGCAGTTCTGCGGCAGCGTTAGTTAAAATTTGGTCTTGTGATACAGGAGTATAGTTTTCGGATTCGATGGCTTTCACCGTTTTAACAAGTAACCCGGCACCGGTCAGCATTAGTTTGTCATGTATCGCGCCCGCTGTTTCATCATCACCGATAGGTACCGTTTCAGAAAACAAAATGTTCCCGGTATCTATCTCATGTTGGAGGAGAAAAGTGGTAACGCCGGTTTCTTTCTCGCCGTTTATTACCGCCCAATTTATAGGCGCGGCACCGCGATATTTGGGCAAAAGAGAAGCATGCAGGTTAATAGTGCCTTTAGGAGGCATGTTCCAAACCGCTTCAGGCAACATTCTAAACGCAACAACTACCTGAAGATCAGCTTTAAGTAGTTTTAATTTTTCATGAAACTCATGGTCTTTTAATTTTACAGGCTGTAAAACTTCGAGTCCCTTCGAAACCGCATATTGCTTTACGGCCGATTCATGTATTTTCTGCCCTCTTCCGGCAGGTTTATCGGGTGCTGTAACCACTGCAACAATAGTACAACCGGCTTCCATCAGAGCATCAAGAGATGCTACTGCAAAGTCTGGTGTACCCATAAATATTATTCGCATACTGCTGTTTATTGATAGAGTAAATACTTTTTTCGCATCGTTTTAAATTGAGACAATCCCGGTTCCCATGATTTTCTGATCTCATCTTCGGTTTTACTGGCAATAATCTGCTTCTTTAGGGTTTCAGTACCCGCTAAACGGTCAAAGTTATTCATCCGTTTGTTTAACGTATGATCGAAAAATTTTTCTTTTTCAGGATATGCTTTATACAGCTCTATAAGCCATTGTAAATTCAATTTCCCGGTTTTTAAGCTGTTGGTGTTGTAGTTTCTCAGATCGATTCCGAAGCACTTTTCATCTTGGTGAAGCGGTGCATCGCTCATTCCGGGAATACTTAGGGGTGTAAAATTAAACTTGTATTTAGTCGACAGTTTAGGCGTTCCTAATACCTGGAATGGAAATAAAGTGCCTCGGCCAACGCTGATTACGGTGCCTTCAAATAGGCACAACGAAGGATAAAGAAGAATCGATTGTTGCGTATTTAAGTTGGGAGAGGGCTTTACCGGAAGAGTATATGGAGTTGCATGGGTGTAATTTTGCATCGTAATAACATTGAGCCTGCATTTAACTCTTTTATTCAACCAACCTTCACCATTAATCATTTGCGCGTATTCGCCGATCGTCATGCCATGTGTAATGGGAATAGGGTGCATACCGATAAACGATTTATATTTTTCCTCGCGTATCGGGCCGTCTATAGAAAATGCGTTTGGATTTGGCCTGTCGAGAATCATCAAAGGAATATTGTTTTCGCCACAGGCTTCCATTATCAAATGGAGAGTAGAAATATAAGTGTAGAAGCGTGCGCCAACATCCTGGATGTCGAAAATCATGATATCGATACCTTTCAGGTCATCGGGAGTGGGTTTAGTATGACTGCCATAAAGAGATATTATCGGAATGCCGGTTTTTACATCCACGTCATTTTGAACCTTTGCTCCGTCGCTTGCCTGGCCGCGGAAACCGTGTTCGGGGCCAAACGCTTTAGCGATGGTTACTCCCAGTGTTCTAAGGCTGTCGACCAGATGTTTCCTGCCGATAACAGAGGTTGGGTTTGCTACAATTCCCACTCGTTTTCCTTTTAATTGAGGAACATACAATCGGGTTTGATCGGCACCGGTGGCTAAAGTTGTTGCGGTAGTTTCGGTAGTTTTAACCTGTTGGCTTTTCTGTATGGCGGCAGGAGGGGTGCTGCGTTTGCCTGAACTGCATGCCGACGCAACCAGAAAGCCTAAGGTGAATGTCAATAGAAATGGTCTCATTTGCATAAAAATCTGGTTCAACCAGCAAGAGATGGAATTTTTCGCATCTTTGCTAAAGTACAAAAAAACGGTTTACAGCTTGAATCTAACAGCCTTTATAGCGCAAAGAATCACTTTCAAATCTAAACGCACTTTCTCCAGATTGAGTGTACGGATAGCAATACTTGGTATAATGCTGAGCCTTAGTGTAATGATACTGGCTGTAGCGGTAGTTAAAGGTTTCAAAACCGAAATAAGAGAAAAAATTCGCGGCTTTTCGGGTGATATTATTTTAATCAAGTATAACCTGAACTCCTCGTATGAAAATTCGCCCTTCGCTTTAAATGCCGATACATTAAAAAAAATAAAAACCCTGCCCGAAGTTCAGTATGCGCATCCTTACGCCATTAAGCCGGGAATTATAAATACAGACAATGAAGTAGAAGGCGTTGTTTTAAAAGGGGTGGATAAATCTTTCAACTGGGATTTTTTTAAAAAAATATTAGTGCAGGGAAAAGTTATCGATTTCTCGGATAGCCTTGCCGCTCGTAAACAAATTCTGATTTCTCAGCATATAGCAAATCGATTAAACCTTAAAGTAGGCGACGACTTTCTAATGTATTTTGTTCAGGAGAACTTAAGGCGGAGGCCGTTTAAGATTGTCGGGATTTATGATATGGGGGTAGAGGAAATTGATAAAACATATGTGATAGGCGACCTCTCGATTATTAAACGGCTTAATAATTGGAAAGAGAATGAGGTTGGCGGCTATGAAATAAGAGTTAAAAATTTCGATAAACTGGAACATGCCAATAATCAGATTTCTGATAATATAAATTTCAGGCTTCGATCATTTTTAATAACCGAGTGGTATCAAACCATATTTCAGTGGCTATCATTATTAGATATAAACACCCAGGTGATCTTAATTTTAATGCTTGCCGTTGCCGTGATTAATATGATTTCCGCTTTATTAATCATTATCCTCGAACGAACCAATATGATAGGGATTTTAAAAGCTTTGGGCAGTTCAAACTGGAGTATTCAAAAGATATTTTTAAGCAATGCCGCTTATTTAATCGGTTTGGGCTTATTGCTTGGAAATTTGTTGGGTGTAGGCTTAGGGCTTTTACAACAGTATACGCATTTTTTTGAACTAGATCAGGCCTCATACTACATGACATTCGTGCCTGTACAGTTAGAGTGGCTGGATATTTTACTGTTAAACGCAGGCACATTGATTGTATGCCTGCTGGTGCTGATTATCCCTTCAATGCTGGTAACCCGAATAAGCCCGGTAAAGGCAATAGCTTTTAAGTAATTACAGTTTCCGTTTTACACACATTTCGGCTGTTTGCACTTCAGTGCTATCTGCCATGGGGTGAGGGTTTACTTTATGTAAGGTTACTGTATACCAGCTATTGTCAAGTCGAACGTTTACGCTATCTTTCAGTTTATGTTGACCTTCTATTGCACCAAGAAATAAGAGAGATTCGGCTTCAGCGTTTTTTCTGTTGGATAATTTAAACCGAACCGTAGCTACGCCCGGATCGGAACAATCCAAATGGCCTGAACAACGTTTGTCGTTTATGTTTTTAACCTGGATAAGAATATTTTCCTGATCGTTCTTCAAAACCACACTTTCATCGATGGTAGATTTAAACTGGACATTGAACGAGTTTTCTTTGTCTATTTTAACAGATTCTTTCTCGCAGGAAAAAAAAGATATACTAAGGCATGAAATGCCAGCGAGCAATTTGGTAAATGATTTCATTAAGATAGTAGTAGATTGTGTGTGTATTTTAGTGATTAAAATTAAATTTTATATTCATTCCTGCCGCTCCGAATCTTAAATCGTGGCTCCCAAGGCCCGACAGGGGATATTTTACAAAGGGTTCAAACGAAAGTCTTGTTTTCTTATTTAATGTATGTTCCAAACCAATAGAAAAATTCAAAATTCTGGCAAAATCAACGCTTTGAAACCGATTTGTATCTTCTTGTTCCGGCTCTTGCGATGAAAGGCTAAAAGCGTTCTTATAACTATAGTCGTAGGTATACGACTCGCTAATAAAAAAGTTTGAACTAAATCCAGTACTTAAGTAGAGTGTGTTTTTCTTTTGCAATAATAAGTATTTTATGTTAATCGGAATGTCAAAACCCAATAATCGGGCATCGTATGAACTGATAGTTAACGTTGATCTGTAACTTGAAGCAAGAGCATCCTGAGCGGCCACAGCATAATACTCATTAAACCTGCCGTCGCGGTTGCCTGCCCGGCCGAAGTTTGCCGTGGCTTCTCTTGGTATTTCCTTTTCATATTTAAGCGAATTTTGTCCGAGCGACAGCCCTGTGGATAAACGAACTTTTTTACTGATTTTAAGTTCGGAGGAAATTCCGGCACCAGTATTCATGCTGGTTTCACTTCCGTTGGCATAGGTAAAATAACTGCCGGCAAAAAAAGCAAAACTGAATTTCTTGTTTTTTTGTGCCTTTTCCTGGCCCTCGGGACGTATTAATTTTGATAATTGTTCTCTTGAGATAACTTCGGAGGGAAAGACCTCCTTGTTTTCTGTTTCGTGTGTACTTTGAGCTATTGGGGTTGATTGATTCTTAGTTGCGTTTGCTACCCCTTCGAGTTCAGGCTCCGTTTCGTTTTTTGATGCCGGAGATGAGAGTGCCATTATGGTTAGATCATGTTCTGAGCCCGATTCTCTAAATTCTTGTGCGGTTTGAGGCAGAAGGTCTGCCTTGTGAACAAAGGTTACCTTTCTTTTCGCCTGAGAGCTTGTTTTTTTGATTCGTTGAGCTGATTTTACCGATGCGGCTGGTTTATTTTCTACAAAACTGCCGACTGCTTTACTCAGTAGATTTGTGGTATCAACAGCGGTGGTTTTGAAAGCTGGTTTAGAAAGTTTAACCACTTCTAACTTTTCACTGTCGGAATAAAACCATACTCCCATAATCAAAAGTATAGCCGCAGCCGAGCTAAACCACCATAATCCTCGCCGGGATTTAGACTTTTCGGGAAATTTTTTGCGTAATTCTTCCCAACCGTTATTAGCAGAATCGTCTTCGAAATTCTCGAAGACTTCATTTATCTTGTTTATGAGTTTTTTATCGAATTGTTCGCTCATAATCTGTTTCCTGTTGCTTTAAAAACACCCGTAACCTTTCTTTCGCCCTGCTTAAATAAACTCTTGAAGAGCTTGCCGGAATAGTAAGCATTTCAGCTATTTCATCATGGCTATACCCATCCATTTCGTATAAGTTGAAAACCATTCGGTGTATATCAGGTAATGCGTTTAGCAAATTTAAAATGTCTTTAGCTGTTAAACTCTCTAAAATTTCGGCTGCTTTACCTTCGTTTGCGGCATATTCAATATCCAGTTGTTCTTTGTGCTTTGAATTTTTGCGATGGCAGTCTATAGAAGTATTCACTATAATACGTCTTAGCCATGCCCTGAAAGGCTGATTATCGTTAAAAAATCGAATGCCTTTAAAGGCCTTTATAAACGAATCGTTTACCACCTCCATCGCATCATCCCGGTTCGACAAATACCTTAACGCAACGCCCATAGCATATCCATAAAACTGCTTATACAGCAATTCCTGCGCTTTCAGATCCCCCGACTTACATCCTTTTATTAAATCAAGTTCTGATATGCCGATTGTCTTTTGCATGAAGATCCTTTGCTCGCAGTTTATAAGGTATCGCTGATTAAAGCCAGGCTACAACCGGTAATTCATTTCTCGTATATACAGTACGGTTATCGAAATGATAGTGATACATGGTGTAGAAGAAAATTATCAGATAAATAAAAATACGAAGAAAAGTCAGGATAATGTTTTGGCTTCATTCCAAAAAATATCCATTTCTGCCAAGGTCATGTCTTTAAGGCTTTTGTTCAGTTCTGCTGCTTTAGTTTCGAGATACTGAAATCGCTTCACAAACTTTTTATTGGTTTTTTCAAGTGCGTCTTCGGGGTTAATGTTGATGAATCGGGCATAATTAATCAGCGAGAAGAGGAGGTCTCCAAACTCGTTTTCGGCTCTGTCTTTGTCAATCAGGGTGTCATCTGCCGCATTAAATTCGTCTCTGAATTCTTTCATTTCTTCTTCAACTTTTTCCCATACCTGGCTTTTTTCTTCCCAATCAAAACCTACGCCCCGGGCTTTTTCCTGAATGCGTGAGGCTTTGATTAAAGCGGGCAATGAGGCCGGAACACCCTCCAGAACCGATTGGTTTCCTTCTTTTAGCTTTAGCTGTTCCCAGTTTCGCTTTACATCTTCTTCGTTGTTTACAGTAATGTCTCCGTAAATGTGCGGGTGCCGGTGAATCAGCTTTTCGCAGATACTGTTCAAAACATCCGTTATATTGAAGTCGCCGGTTTCTGAGCCGATGCGTGCGTAGAAAACGAGGTGAAGCATTATATCGCCCAGTTCTTTTTTTATTTCCTGTTTATCGCCTTCAAGAATGGCGTCAGATAATTCATATGTTTCTTCGATGGTTAAATGTCGAAGTGTTTCGAGTGTTTGCTTTTTATCCCATGGGCATTGCTCACGCAAGGTGTCCATTATGGTAAGTAAACGTTCGAAAGCTGCTGGCGGAGTGTTGGCCGCTGATGGTGGAATATTGGCTGGCATATAAGTAATGCAGATTAGCCTTCCGGATGAGATTTTCCCCTATGGCATGTTGTACAGCTAACTTCCATAACTGCCTGGTTATATTGATCTTTCTTTTCGCCAAAGTTTTTAACATTCAGCTTGTTTGTCATTTTCATCATCGAGCGGGCTATAAGCTTTTCTTCTTTCGCGTCGCTCGCGAAATCCAATTTCTTAGTTTGCTCATTTCGTACATGACAAAAATTGCATTTTACCCCTAAAGCGGCATTGTAATGATCCATCACCTTATCCAGGTCGTCGTGGCTGATTTTTTTAGGAAGAACTTTAAGGTTTTTGTATTCGGGTTGCTTCTTCTCATCTTGTTGCGGCATAGTGGCCGAAGTGCCGATTACAATACACAAAATGAGGGTCAAAATTACAAGGGTGCGTGTTTTCATTATTATAAGCTTTACAGGTTTCTAAAATAGAGATAATAAATAAATTGCCGCTATTTTTTTGTGGCTCTCAGCATCTCTCTTTTTCCGGGTGCGCCGGGTGCTTTTTCAATAGAAAAATTAAGACTTTTCATAGAACGCTTTAAGTTTCCTGTTATAGCGTAAGTTACAAAAATGCCTCCTGGTTTTAAAAAAAGGCAACAATGCGCCAGTGCTTCGTCTGTCCACATTTCGGGCTGGTGTATGGCCGCAAACGCATCGAAATAGAGAACGTCAAACGTTTTTTCCGTATTAAAATTTAATAGTTCGACCGGGGCAATTTCAAGTCGCGAATAATGATTTAAACTAAGCTCCCTGCTCAAACTTTCGGAATACTGCGATAGGAAAGATTGGTACAAGGATACGTCTATGTACGATTCGTATTCTGTAGCGGCAATCATTTCGGGAGTTAAGGGATAGGCTTCAATTCCTGTGTATGATAAATTTAAGCGGTTGCGGGTGCAGTAATCGGCACTTAAAAGGAAATTTAATCCGGTGCCAAATCCTACTTCCAGTATTGAAACGTCATTTCCGGGGTTTTTCTCAAGAAAGAACTCTAAACCCGACCTCAAAAAAACGTGACGGCTTTCCTGAAGTGCCCCGTGTTTAGAGTGGTAATTTTCGCCTACTAAAGGGTTGAAAATGGTTTTAGATCCATCGGCCGTGGTTACAAACTCGAGTTTAGGTGCTGACATATGTGCGCAAATTTAAATGTAAATAAGCGGATAGAGATTATAATCTTAAACCAATAATTCCAGTATTTTTGCTGTATGTATCAACTAATAAAGCCTCTGTTTTTTCGATTCGAGCCTGAGAAAATTCATTATTTCGTTACCGGGACACTAAAGACGCTAAATAAGATATGGGGTGTATCGTCCTTGTTAAAAAAAATCTTTACGCTTGACGACCCGCGATTAGAGCGTGAAGTATTTGGATTGAAGTTTAAAAACCCGGTAGGTATGGCTGCGGGATTTGATAAAAATGCGACATCTATCGCCGAACTTTCAAACTTCGGGTTCGGATTTATAGAAATTGGGACGGTAACACCTCTTCCGCAACCGGGAAATGAAAAGCCCCGGATGTTTAGATTACCTAACGATGCGGCTTTAATTAACCGCATGGGCTTTAATAACGAAGGAGCCGAAGTTGCTGCTCTTCGTTTAAAGCATTTAAAACGTGATGGTGTAATCATCGGAGGGAATATTGGTAAGAACAAGCTCACACCCAACGATGATGCTGTTAGCGACTATATAAAATGCTTTGATGCTCTGTTTGATGTGGTTGATTACTTCGTTGTAAACGTTAGCTCCCCAAATACGCCCGGCCTTCGCGAGCTTCAAGAGAAGGGCCCGCTTAAAGCTATTTTGAATACGCTGCAACAACGAAACAGCAAGAATAATATCTCAAGGCCCATTCTACTGAAAATTGCCCCGGACCTTAGCGACGCACAATTAGACGATATTATAGAGATTGTTAAGGAAACTAAAATTGCGGGGGTTATAGCAACGAACACCACTTTAAGCAGAGAGGATTTAACGTCGCAAAATAAGTTGAAAGCAGAAGCAGGAGGATTAAGCGGCAAACCACTAACTAAGCGGTCAACAGAGGTGATTCGTTACTTATCAGAAAAATCGGGTAAAGCGTTTCCGATAATCGGAGTAGGAGGCATTCACTCCGGAGTGGATGCTATTGAGAAGTTAAATGCCGGTGCCGACCTGATACAGATTTATACCGGATTTATTTATGAAGGCCCCGCATTAATTAAAAAAATAAACAGCGCGATCCTGAAAATGTAATAATCAAGGCGCAAAAAAAAAATCCGGAAGGCTTACCCTCTGGATTTTTTTTGCGGAAATAATGCAAAACTATTTTGCCTGTGCTTCTACTTGAGCTAAAACCGCATTGTTTTTAGCCAGCTGGCTAGTAGCAGATTCTCTGGAACGGCTGCCTTTTTCAAGGCTGCGGCCTAATTTTAGAAACTGAACTTCCAGACGGGAAACCGTTTTATTTCTTCTGTCTTTTCTCTTTAATCGTGTAACTGCCATGATTTTCTTTTTAAAACTTTATCCTCTGAGGTCGGAAGCGGATTCGAACCGCTGTAGGAGGTTTTGCAGACCTCTGCCTAGCCACTCGGCCATCCGACCTTTTCTTAAAGGATTGCAAAAATAGTAATTTATTGTTGTTGCCCAATATTATTTACCGATTTCTTTTTAGTTCGGAGCAAATAATTGCGGCAGAAATAGCAACATTGAGCGATTCGGCCTGTCCGAACTTCGGAATGGTGATGCCGGTTTGAATGAATTGTTTAATCCCGGCCGAAATACCATTCCCTTCGTTGCCCAAAATGATATATCCCTCACAGCCAAAATCGGCATTGTACAGTGGTTTTCCGTCAAACACCGCTCCCCAAACGGGCATGCTTGAAGAGGAAAAAAACGTTGTAAGATCTTCATAATAAACATTAATCCGCGAAAGCGAACCCATGCTGGCCTGTACCACTTTAGGATTATAGGCTTCTACCGTATCTCCCGAGCAGATAATGTCCGATAGTCCGAACCAATCCGCGGTTCGTATAATCGTCCCCAAATTACCAGGATCCTGGATTCCGTCAAGCACCAGCACATGTTTACCTTTAAAACTTTCTTGCTTTGTTTCGGTTCTTTGAGGGATGTGTATAAGAGCTAAAGCATCATGCGGAGTAGTTAATGTGCTTATTTTTTTTAATTCCGAATCGGTTATCTCCAGCAGCTTTATATTCTGTGATAAATTAACCATTTTTGGGGCTGCTTCGGAAGTATGAAAAATTGTATCTACACGATAGTTGGATTGTGTAAATTCGAGGATTGATTTACTCCCTTCCGCTATGAAAAGATGATGCTCTTTTCTGTGTTTTTTTTGATGTAATGCATTTACAAAACTGATTTGAGATTTTGAAAGCATATTTTACCGTTAGTTCTTTCTGTGTTGCAAGTATACTGTTTTTAGCGATTTTTTTATCGGGATGTTCTGCTACCCGATACCTTACTGATGACCAGAAACTTGTAAGGCGGGTTACCATTAACGGTATCGACAAGCAATTCGCCGAACAGGCTAAGCTATATGTGCCGCGAGATATTAAAGCTAATTCGAGGCTTAACCTGGCCCTATACAATTTTTTTAATACCAAAAACGGCAAATACCGTAAGGGTAAAATTAAAGACATCGGCGAGCCTCCTAATTTGCTTGATAGTTCGTTAGTTGAAATAGCGAGGAGAGAGCTTGAAAAGTTTTTGTTTGATAAAAGTTTTTTTAAAGCCAAAGTAAAACAAGAAGTAAGGGTTAAGAATAAAAAGGCCTTTATTACTTTTACCGCTTTTCCAGGGCAATCATTCACTATCAGAGAGTTTTCATACGACATAAAAGATACCCTTGTAAGAGCTTTATATGTACAAAACCGCACTTCATTTACCAAAATTACCAATGGTTCGAGGTATGACGGCGATTCTTTGAGAAACGAGAGTAAACAAATTTTCGATTTGCTGCAACACAACGGATATTACGATTACAAACCCCAATATGTAAAGTTCTCTGTTGATACGCATTTGTATGCGGGAGCCGCTAATGTAAAAATGACGCTTGATAACCCGGACAATCAACCCGCGCATAAGGTGTATTACCTAAACAATACTTCTTTTTTAATAAGGGGAAGTAACGGGAAAACAGAGGGTATTGCTGATTCGGCTGTAGTTGATTCTCAATATTTTTTTAAAGACTATTCACATCGGTTTAATCCGAAAACGGTTATCAGATATAATTATTTAAAAAAAGGCGAAAAGTATAACGTTGAAAAAAAGAATTTAACTTATAACAGGTTATTTGACCTTAACGTGTTTAAAAACGTAAAAATAGAATACAGAAAAGCAAGCGACAGCACTAATCTCGATGTAGAGATAGAAACCACGCCGATGAAGAGATTGAGCGACAAAGTGGAAGGTGAGTATACGTTTAACTCTGGAAGAAGAGGCTTTAACATTGGGAATACCTATACTAACCGGAATGTTTTCGGAGGGGCTGAACAACTCGACTTTCGGGTGAGGTATGGTTTGCTCTTAAATACCGCGCTGAAGGGAAAGCTCGCCGACAGGATTTTTAACCGCGATATTCAATTTGCGATTAACTTAACTTTCCCCAGATTATTAACACCGTTTAATACATCCCGGCTTGGCAAAAATGGTGTTCCGCATACCACAATTTCAACCAGCTTGCAAATATTCGATCAGCTGAGTGCGTTTAAAAGCCGTTTATTTATTAATTCTCTTACGTATGATTGGGTTGAAACCCGAACCAAACTTCATTCTTTTACGCCGGTAAACATCGAGTATCGAAAGGGAATACTTGATGAGGGTTTTAAAGAGTCGTTAAGGGCGCAAAACTATAATTTATACATAAGAACAAACGACAGGCAATATTTCAATCTGGGCAGTTTATACACGTATACGTTGAACGCATCTCGGCTTTTAACGTATGACAATTTTCTTTATTTCCGAACATCGGCAGACGTGGGCGGCAACACCTTAAGTTTGTTTGCCCGGGCGTTAAATGATAAACATACATTTTTGGGCTTACCGTATCTTCAATATGTTAAAAACGAGTTAGATATTCGAGTTTACAGAAGCTTTGGCGGTGAACGACAGTTTATAGCAAGAATAAATCCCGGAATTGTTTACTCTTACGGCAATTCAGGAGCCGAGCTGCCATTCGAGAAAAATTTCTATGCAGGAGGTTCAAGTGGAATAAGGGCCTGGCAGGCGCGAACACTTGGCCCCGGCAATTACAATCGCGACACGTTAGCAAATGAAGAGGTACGCCGAAGTTTTACAACCCTCGATCAGTTAGGCGAATTGAAGCTTGAAAGCAACCTCGAATATCGTTTTAAGCTGCTAAATAACTTTGTTGGGTCGAAGGTTTCCGGCGCAACGTTTGCAGATTTTGGTAACGTTTGGAGGATTCGTAAGAGTGCGCTTAATCCGGGCGGTGAATTTAGATTCAAAGAATTTTTCAATCAATTGGCAATAGGGGCCGGAGCCGGATTAAGATTTGACGCGGAGTATTTTATTGTAAGGTTTGATGCGGGCTTTAAAATTAAGGATCCTCAATTTAGGGGTTCAGACCAATGGGTTCTTAAGAAATTTCTGGATAAAGGATTTAAAGAGGAATACGGACGAACCCATGCGCCAGATACCTATCGATTTGTGCAATACAATTTCGGTATCGGGATGCCTTTCTAAAAAGCGGACCTTAGCCCGTCGATTATTGTTTCGAAAAATGTTGGAATCCCCAGTCCTTTGCTCGAGTTAAAGAAGAAAATTATCACCAATAATACAAGAGCGAAAATTATAAACTTTCGGAATAATGCGGCTATTGAGATGATTACCAGAGGGATGATTAACAATAACAGCCAATTTATTTTTATTGGGTTTAAGTCTTCCCCTTTTTTTATCACATAATATAGTTTTGAATGTGTTCCAGATTCATTCTGATGTTTAATATAAACAAAGGCCGACTTTTCTATTGGTTGAGGTGCTACCGCAATACCGTCGTTAAATTTTAGCTCCTGCCTGAATCCGTTTAAGCTGAACAGGAAAGTTCCGTTAACGCTTTCTAAGGGTTTATCGGTAGAATCTGCAGCGATAATAGCGATCTTGCCATTCTTTAACAGGTGTTCTTTTAAAATGAAATTATTTACATGAACAGATTGCGCCGAAGCCTGCAGGAAAAAGAATATAGAAACTAAACAATATAAAAGTCGCATGTATTGGCTTAAATTCCCGAAAGATAGCGACTTTTAAAGTGGAAATAAAAAAAACCGCCCCTAATTGGGAGCGGCTTTATAGGTAGATATAGGGTTTTTTTAAAATGCGTATCCCAGGGAGAAAGAAATAACCCTGTTGGTTTTTTGGCCATTACCTCCGTTTCCGCTTGGAAACAAGTCAGTTAATCCGAATCCGTAGCCAGCTCCCAAGTTAAAGCCATTAGCTAATTGTACTCCAGCCAGTCCGTTTAAACCAAAGTCAAGCATTTTAACCTGGTCTCCGGCTTCATCGCCAAATTTAATTTTACTTGTGGAATTATTTGATGAACCCGCAAGAGTCGTCTCATTTTCACCGGCTATCGCAACACCAGCGTATGGCCCCGCACCGATAAAGAAACTGGTTCCGCTAGCTCCAAGAGGAATTTTTCCTACCAGGTTGACAGGGATTTCGAGCCACATTACGTTTTCTTTTGTAGTTCCGAAGGTATTAGAAAAGCTGCCGCCTTTACCCTGTAGTGATAATCCGGGTTGAACCGAGAACATTCCTCCCAAAGGAAGATCGGCATAACCGGTTATGTGAAAATTAGTAAGTTGATCTGATTCTAAGTTGTTAGCGTCATCTCTGCCGAAACTGTATTTCGAAAGATTAACACCCGCTTTTAAACCAAATTTTGTTCCGCCCATAGTAGTAGTTGTTGTACTCGTTTGTGCGTTGGCAACCGTTCCAGCTATAAGGAACCCGGCCGCTAGTAAAAATATTCTTTTCATATTATCTAAGTTTAATGTTTGACGATACTTATTCAATCACCAGACCAAAAAAATTTCGTTAACGATTTTCACTAGAACACAAGTGTTTATAGTACGAAAACCTCTTTAATGAGATTGAAATTGCATTAATTATGATTTCTTTTAAGGTCGATTTGTATGGTAAAGGCTACAAATTGTTGGTTGAAAAGGTGTCTCCCTGATTAATGTCGCCGGTTTGATAACCCTTTTTGAACCATCGCATTCTTTGAGCCGAGGTTCCGTGGGTAAAAGCGTCGGGCACAACACGCCCTTGCGATTCTTGTTGGAGTCGGTCGTCTCCTATCGCGTTAGCCGCATTTAATGCTTCTTCTATATCGCCTTCTTCCAAAATATTTTTCATTCGCTGGGCGTGATGGGCCCAAACACCGGCGAGGAAATCGGCTTGCAATTCAAGTTTAACTGATAATTGATTGTACTCTTCCTGGCTAACCCGTCCTCTTGCCTGGTCGAGTTTGGCAGACGTACCCAGGATATGTTGAATGTGATGGCCAACCTCATGTGCTACAACGTAGGCCATGGCAAAATCGCCGGGAGCGCCGAAACGGTTTTGCAATTCGTCGTAAAAGGAGAGGTCGATGTATACTTTTGAGTCGCCGGGGCAATAAAACGGTCCCGTTGCCGAACTTGCACTACCGCAGGCAGATTGTACGCTGCCACTAAAGAGTACCAGCGTGGGTTCTTTGTAATCGCTTCCAGCGTCAGAGAAGAGTTTGTTCCATACATCTTCCGTGTCGGCAAGCACAACAGAAACAAAGTGCCCTTTTTCATCTTGAGTAGCATTTGTATTTAGGGGTGCTTCCTGTTGGCTGCTTCCACCACCTCCGCCGCCTATCATTCCGATAAGTTCCATTGGATTTTGTCCGGTAAGTAAAGAAAATACCACCGCGATAATTGCGGTAATACCACCGCCAACCGCAAGGCCACCTCCGCCGCTTCTTCTATCTTCTATGTTGCCGCTTCCGCGTCTTCCTATCCATTTCATAGTATGTGCTTTTCAATATTTAACATAAGTTTAAGAGGCTTTGTTTGGAGGCCCTAAAAGCTGAATTATACGTAACTTATACTACCGGGAAAAGTATAAGGAAATGTTTTAGCATTATTTTCTTTACTTTACAATTGAGTTTTAGCAGCAGGCAAATAGTTGAAAATCGGCAAGGGCCAGTTAAAAGTTTTTGTATGATAGAAGGAGGTCGCTATAACTCATAAACGCGCTCAGAATTAATGATTGAAAATCTGTTAACGAAAGTATTAGGGTTATATGTAAAGCTGCGTTATAGTAATGTAAGTTCAGAGTATCGATATTTTTATCGTGATACGTACTATTGCAAAGCAGTGCAGCTAAAATATCTGATAAGGGATTATATCACAAAAAAATCCTATAAAGACATTCATTTTAGTGGCGAATTTGCGCCTGAGATAATGTATGTTCTGCCATTCGCCTACTGGCACTATAAGAACGGTACGTTGAAAAGTACCAAATCGTCTAAATACACCAAAGAGCTTTATTTTTTTTCACCCGACCATCAGGAGGCTTTTGAAATACGAACCACAGAGGGGAATTATAATTATGAGACACCCCGTATTTTATATAGTCATGATTACAACATGTCTAAATGGGAGAGGGTGCCCCTAAAAGCTACATATAAAAACAATATCTATATTTATGATAAGCCCATCCTAATCATAGCTAACCGCTATAATATGGAATGGGACGGCCCGCCCGTAAGTTATCTTAGTATAGAAATGCTTGATTACATTATTTCAAAAACCAAGCAGGATTATGCCATTATTTATAACCGGCCCAATCCTAAAAACATCACGATGGATAATAGTGATATTTATGATTTAAACGAGTTTGACTGGCTGGCAGAAAAGCATCCCGAAGTTATTTTAATGGAAGATCTTTTCAGGGAAAATAAAGCGAATGCCCGAAACTTTAATCATTTACAATTAATGGTTTACGCTAACGCGAACCACTTCATTTCTACTCATGGCGGTACGGCTTCTTTGGCAAGTTATTTCGGAGGTATTAATCTGATTCTTTCGGTGAAGGGCGGCGAGCATCATTTTAATTGCTTTCATACCATATTTCCAAAACTTGCGGGAGCAAAAATACTCCATGCCAAAAATGATCTGGAGGTAAAAACATTTGTGGAAGACTTTTTTATAAAAAAACATATGATCGATTATACGGATGGAGCAGAAGGATAATAAGCGGTACTGGCTAAAATCCGGATTAATTAATATAACCCAGAACGTTTCGTCGCAGCTTCTTGGCGTAGGTAGTTTCTTAATTATGGCACGCCTTTTCTCTAAGGCAGATTTTGGGGCATGGGCCATTTATTTGCAGGCTGTTACCATATTCGAGTTGTTGCGCAGCGGAATTATAGGTAGCGCGCTGATTAAATTTATCGCCGGCTCGGATAAGAAAGAGCATTCAAAAATCTTTACCGCCAGCTTTGTTATAAGTGGTGCCATTACATTGGCCTGCATTGCGATAAACTTATTGTTTGTTGATTTATTTACCGACAGGCTAAACGCCCCTCAACTGAAGGCAGTATTCTATCTGTTTAATATCGTTTATATATTATCGGGCATTATCTCGCAATTGTGTTCCGTAGAACAGGCAAATTTGGAATACAAAGGGGTTTTTGCGGTAAATTTTATCAGAAGCCTGGCTTTATTTGTTTACCCGCTTTACTGCTTACTTTTTAACCATCCTATTAGTTTGGTAGAGCTTGCCTATGTACAGATTGTAAGTATGTGTCTGGCAGCCACGGCTTCCTGGTTCTTCGTGAAGAAGTTTTTTACTTTTAAACTCGTATTTAACTGGGAGTGGGTAAAAAAAATCTTTCATTACGGAAAGTTTTCCTTCGGAACATCTTTGAGTGCCCAGCTATCAGGTACTATCGATCAATGGATGCTGGCAGGCATGTTAAATACTGCGGCATCAGCATCTTTTAATACCGCTATACGAATTACAAATCTCATAAACATTCCTACCGACACAGTGGCGGTGATTGTTTTCCCTCAAAGCGCGAAACGAATGCACGAAGAGGGAAAGGATGCCATAAAATATTTGTATGAGAAATCTGTAGGTACAATACTGGCTTTGCTTATTCCCAGCGTATTATTTATTTATCTGTTCGATGAGTTTATCGTAACCCTTATTGCCGGCGGAAAATACGCCGATTCGGTGCCCATTTTGAATGTTGTTTTGCTGTACAGCCTGTTAATTCCTTTTGGCAGGCAATTCGGAACCATACTCGATTCTATCGGGAAAACCAATTTAACTTTCTGGATAGTGTTAATCACGGCAAGTACCAATCTATGCCTCAATTTTATTTTTATTAAAAACTTTGGTGTAATAGGGGCGGCATATGCTACGCTAATAGCGAATGTTATTGGTTTTGCAATCTCTCAGGTTATTTTGCATAGAGAATTAAAAGTTAATTTCCTCAATTCTTTTATATATGCCTATATGTTTTATCCGGAGTTTATTAATAAATATTTAAGAAAGAAAAAGGATTTATGATAGGAGTATACTTTAAAGGAAGGCTCGGAAATCAACTGTTCCAGTATGTTTTTTTGAAATATGTAAAGCAGGCAAGCAAGGGTAAAATGGTTTTTTTTCCTAACCCGCACCATGCGTACTTATCGAGGTATTTCGATCTTGGGTTATATGATAATACCACTTTGAGTTCTAAGATTTATTCGGTTTTAACCAGGTGTACTCCGTATATTTTAAAATTTAAGGAAAAGTATATCCAAACTTTTGTTCAACCTAAGCCGGTCGATCCTGTTGATTTTACGATCTATTACGGGTATTTTCAAACCGATTTTTATTATAACCTGCTTCACGAAAAACCAGAATTTAACATCAAACCAAAATACGTTAAGAAGTTTGAGAATTTGTTCGGGGAGATTTTCAGAACCGAAAAAACCATAGCGGTACACATCAGGAGAACAGACTACCTTAGCTACGGTAAACGTGATATATCGCTCCCCATAAACTACTTTAAACAGCGGCTCGAAGAAATTCCTGATCTTGAGAATTATCGTGTGTTTTTCGTAAGCGATGATGTAGATTTCGTGAAATCAACATTTCAGGAAAAGCCTAATTATATTTTTTCCAGTCACGATGAAATTACCGATTTTCAAATAATTCAAAACGCCGACATCGCTATTATTTCCAATAGCAGCTTCGGGTGGTGGGCCGCTTATTTAAGTAAAAAGAAAAATACGGTATATGCCCCCAAAAATTGGCTTGCGTTTAGAATCGGGGCAGAGCATCCGAAAGGAATAATGACCCCGAAGTTTATTTGGAAAGATGTGCAGTAGCAAAAAATAGGTTATCCAGCCAGTTGTCTATCGAATAATCTTTTTTCTCGAAGTATTCACCATCGTTTATATAATCTGGTAAATTGAGATTTTTGGCGTCGTAAATTACTATCTGGTGAGGGTTGAATCCGGGCTCTTTAGCCACATTCGCATTGTTGGTTAATACTCTTTTACCACTACCCAGGGCATCTATAACCCGCATGGTAAGCCCGCTCTGCACTGTCGCCGAGAAATCAACAATGGTTTTCGACTTGCAAAACAGCTTAAAGTAATCCTCTCTCGGCAATCTTTTAAAAGCCACCAAATTATAATCGATAATGTTGCCCCTCAATTTTTCTTTGTAGTATTTAAACCAGCTTAAATATAAATGAATATGAACCTTATATCCTTTTCGGCGGGTATAATCGATGAATTTTTTTACAAATTCGTACTTCTCATCTGTATAATTTGAGCAGAATATAAAATCAATTTCCGGCTCGGTTTTTTCAATGGTGGCGTATTCGTCCATATGAAAAGTGGGAGCATAGGGTAATTTAAAATCTTCACAATCTTTATAATCAAAACTGAGGGTTTTGTCGAAATGCGGAATTAAGCTGGTGTAATCAGAATCCCAAAAGCTTAACGAGTCCCATTCGTAAAGTAAGGTTTGTATACCTGGATTTTGAGCTTTGACTGCTTCTACAAACCAGCCTTTCATTCTATAGCCTCTGATAACTACTAAATAATCGAAAGCTTTGCCTGATATTTCTTTTAAAATTTTTTTGTAATGCCTGTCCTGGCGTTTATCAATACTCCCCTGGAAAAAATTTGCCGCTATCACATGCCCGAAATTGGTATCACGTTCGTAATAAAAGCTTACATCGGCACCATAAGTCTTTATTTTTTCATACACCGCCTCGCCGTAATGATAAAATTTGGCACTTATGAATAGCACCTTTTTACCGTCAAGTTTTTGTTTAACTCGTTCGTTCATACTTTTCTTTTTAGGCTTAATCCTGATTGGCGGAAGGTAATGTCTTTTGTAAAAATCTTTTATAGAAAAAGCTTCCGAAATTGGCCGCCGGGATCTCGATTTTTCGATAACTCACATAGCTTATAAGTGTTACCAGACCCGATACCGCCACTAAAATGATTGTTTTAGTAATTGGCGCGAACTGATATTGTTTAAATACATTATCCTGGAAAAATAGTATTACCGGATGATGAAATAAATACAGGCTGTAACTACATAAGCCAATGGTTTCTATAATACTGTAGATTTTCGTTTTAGCGATTTCTGTATGTAATATCCAGTCGATAAGTAAAATAAAAAGGAGAGTAAACAAATAGGGTGAAAAGTAGTGGTGAACTACAGTTAGCCTTAATAAGATTAAGCTAAGCGATAATACTATTAAATGTGTAAAATTAATGGCGATAAGTCGCTTTTTATGATAATATAAATGTGCGAGATATGCTCCGCTAGTCCATATTATCCAGTAGCTGAATACACTTTTAATGTAAGTTGTTTTTTCAATATCAACCACAATACGTGCCATAACCAAAGAGAACGATATTGCAGCGGTAATTAAAAACGATCGTTTGTAACCGAATTTGTGATACAGAAAGAGGAAAAGCGGATAGATTAAATAGAGTTGTACTTCTAAAGCCAAAGACCAAAACGAAGGATTTATTGAATAAATAAATTCGTTCCGAAGATTGTGAATCATAAAAAGATGATGAAACCAATCGGATAAACTTGCCTCATAGAAAATTCCGAAAATTATTAGTGCAAGCAAATACGGAGGATAGATACGCCAGAAACGTTTGTTATAAAAAAGCAAGGTATTGAACTTTACATCTTTGGAGATATAATTGTAGGAGATATAATTGTAATGTATTAAAAAACCGCTTAGGATAAGAAAAAGCGTAACCCCGGTATTACCAAATGCAAAAGGTGATAGATTTAATAAAACGCGGCTGGTTGTTGCGCCTGAAGTATAAAGAAAAAAACCATTATAGTTTTGCAATGCATAGTCGCCATAAACACCAGCCATTATATGATAGCCCACCACCAGGATAATTGCGATTCCTCTTAAGAAGTCAAGTTTATCCAAATGTTGTTTCATTTTGCAGAAGATTTACACTAGCTTTTTATAAATTTCAAAAGTCTCATCTACCGACTTCTGCAGGGGAAAGTATTGAATGCGTTTTTTTCCTGCTTCAATTAAATTTGAACGAAGATCATTACTATTTATAACCTTTTCAAGTGTAGCCGCTAAATCGTCAACACTTTGAGGTTCAAAATATAATGCCGCATCCTGGGCTATTTCGCGAAAACACTCTGTATCACTTAAAACAATAGGGCATTCAGACATAAAAGCTTCAAGGATCGGTAAGCCAAAACCTTCGTGGAGAGAGGGGTATACAAAAG
This sequence comes from Sphingobacteriaceae bacterium, assembly GCA_014380615.1. Lineage (GTDB taxonomy): Bacteria > Bacteroidota > Bacteroidia > Sphingobacteriales > Sphingobacteriaceae > Paradesertivirga. The sequence continues at coordinate 43,130 of JACMJM010000030.1, read as the reverse complement.
TTATCGCTTGCTGATAAAGATAATTCAACTCTTCATCCGAAGCGTTAATGTGCAATATTTTATCACTAAGTTTTAGCCTTTGTATAAACTCTAATTCAGCGATATCTAAATCGCCGCCACCGGTTAAAATAACCTTTAAATCGGGATGTTTGATAGAGAGTTGCTGAAAAGCGTATAAAAATAAAAAGAAGTTTTTATAGGCGTTTCTATGCCCTACGAATAAAATATATTCTTCTGGTATATTTTTTAACGGCGTGACATTTAAGGGTGTTTCGAAATCAATTCCATGATAAACAACCTCAATTTTATCAGGGTTGGTGTTTAAATACTTTATCAGATCATTTTTAGTCGTCTCAGATATGGCTATAATCTTGTCGGCCCGCTCAATATTTAAACGTTTTAATTTTGTAAGCGGATCTTTCGCCCAAAAATATTCTGGCAGGCGCTCATAGGTCATATCATGAATGGTCACTACCAGAGGCTTTTTTAATTTATCTATAAAGTAGGTATCATAATACGTGGGATGGAATACATCGAATCGGTTTCGGGTTAATAAATACTGATTATAGAGTTTATTAAGCTTATAAATGCTGCCGGGATTTTTTATGATTTTTTTAAGAGAGTGAAATGCCTCATCTGTGTTTTGTAAATAATGGTTATTCGAAAGCAATACTCCCAACTGGTATTCAAACTCAGGAGAACGTTTTATCGCCTGAATTAAAGTGGCGAAATACCTGCTAATTCCACCGTATTCTTGCGTGCTAAACTTTTGATGATCGTAAAGAATATTGATCATTGGGTTTTCATGTAATTGATTTGCGAATATATTATTTTAATATCGCCCCCAAAGCGCGAAACCAAAATAAGCGGTTTTTTAAATATCAATTTTTTATTATCGTTAGTATTATACGTTGCTATTGCGTGTGAAGTTGAGCATTCAGTAAATCAGAGAATTGTTCGATGCGTTTTGTCCAGGTATTTTCTTTGGCAACAGCAATTCTTTTATCGATTTTTTCCTGCGAACCGGCTGTTAACTCTATTGTTAGCGCCTCGCCGAAAGTTTGCGCGTTTTCACAATAATGTACGGTGCCTTTTGTGAATTCTTCCAGATCGGGATTGAAATTTGTTGCTACAACAGGCTTACCAGCTCCTAAGTATTCAAAAAGTTTAAGGGGGAATATCGTATTACTTACTTCATCTCTTTTGAATGGAATAATCGCAACGTCGAATCCCTTCAAAACGGAAGGTAGCTGGTCGTAATCAAAGCGGCCGGTTAAAAAAATATTCGGAATATCAGGCAGCCATTCGGGGATAAATTCAGGACTAACGGGCCCAGCTAAAACAAAACTCATCTCTGGCTTTTCTTTCGAAAGAATTCTGATCAGATCAAAATCAATTCTGCGTTCAATATTCCCGAAATAACCTATAACTGGTTTTTTTAGTTTAGAAAGGGCAGGGTGAACTTGAACATCGTCGTCCATTGCTCTGCTGCTATGGATAATATCGGCCGCGTTTGGTATGAAATAAGTATTGTTGTTAAATGTCTTTTTATCTCTTAAAAGCTGTTTACTGGTACATATAACCACATCACTATTGCAAAGCAACTCTTTCTCCGAAATCAGCCCGTGCTTTCTATCAAAAGGCAAAATTAAGGGGTCTACGCAATGGTATACTTTTAAAACAGGAGCTATGTGTTTTGATATATTAGGATAATGGAAATTAAAGGAGTTGATATAAATGTACTCTTGGATTTTGGTTTGTTCGAGTACCTTTTTTATTCTCTTAACTATAGTCAGTTCATTAAATTTCAATAAATACCGGTAAATACTCCCCTCCGGGAAAAAGTTTATAGACAATAGGGGTGGTGTAATTAGAATTTTTAAGTTTGGTATTTCCGTTGATATTACCCCGTCAGATCGGCCTGAAAAATATTGTTTTCTCCGCTCAAATTCTGGTGTTTTACGGTATTTGAAATAATCTTTCCAGGTAAAAGGATTCTCAATATAATATACCCTGTTATTTTCGGCAAGACCCTTCGCGATAATATAGCTCGCAGATTCGTAGGGATTATCGAACTTGGTTGTGCCCAGAATAAATATAGTTTTATCTGTTAAACCCATTAGAGTATTTTATCCCAGGTAAAGGTATCGGAATTGTACTTTTTGATGATTCTGGCCGGGTTTCCCACGGCAACTACATACTCGGGAATATCCTTGGTAACTACACTTCCCGCGCCAATTACAGAATGCTTTCCGATTGATATTCCGGCTGTGATAACGCAGTTCGCGCCAATCCAAACATTGTCGCTGATTGTGATGGGTTTGGTACTAACTTTTTGGTCTTTAGGTGGGATGTTGATGTCCTCATACCCATGGTTTAACCCTGAAACTACAATGTTTTGGGCAAGCATTACATTATCACCAATTTTAACCGGTCCTATAATTACATTACCGATGCCGACAATTGATTTTTTTCCGATGATGACATCTCCCACACCATTATTTATTGTGCTAAAGTCTTCAATGGTTGAGTAGTCTCCCAGTTCAAAATTATTAAAAGGAAGCACATCTATGCGGGTACGGCTGTGTATGGTAGATCCTTTACCTTTTTTGTGTTTAAAAGGGTTAAGGAACAGTTTAACCCATAAACGCGGACGATATTCGTTAGAGGGTATCAGGCACCAGTGAGCAAACTTTTTTAGTGAAGGATTGGCTTTTATCTTTTCTGCTAGCACATCAATTGATTATTAGTTCTGAACGGCTTCTTTTTGCTTTTGCTGATCGAGCTGGTAAGTAATATTAATCAAAGCGATAAACAAATACAAATAAATATTAATGGGGAATTGAACAACCGATTCTTGCGGAAAGCTCCCCACATTTAATGCGAAAATGATTAATGTCATCGCCAAACAGTACGATTTGAGTTCGGGATCCCGGATTCGGAAATAATTAATTACCCCCTGCTTTAAAGAGACGAACAGCAATGTACAAAACAAAAACAAGCCTATCCACCCAAGTTCAACAGCCACTCGAAAGTACGTACTATCGGGCGGAAGCTGTGCCAGGAAAGAGTGGGGCGCAAAACGCATTCCCCAGCCCCCGGTCGCACCTAAGCCTCCGCCAAATGGATGACTCTGAATATAAGGTTGCATTCTTTTCTGATTCTCTTTTCGTACGTTAAACGATGCGTCGTCGGATGGCTTAAATGCTGATTGGAATCGGTAAAGAGTAACGTTTCCTGTAGGGATATTTATCAGTACAAGCATAAACATCGCTCCTACAATTCCGAATGCTAAAACCTTTCGGTTTATATTCATCACTATGTAAAAAATTGCCGCGGCCGGGATAAGGACATATGCGGCCCTTGTTGCCGAATAAAGCATAGTAGTAATAAAAAAAACTGCCAATAGGCCATGTATTATTTTTCTTTTAAGTTTTACAGGGCTTAAAACCACGCAAAAACAAAATATAGCACTGATGGCCATATTATATGAAAATGCCACAGGATCGGAGAAAATTGAAAATTTTCTCCATTCGCCGTTTATGAACAATAAACTCTGAACCAGCGGGTCGTTGAAATCGGCCTCCTCGAATGCGAAAAAACCGAAATATTGTTGTTTAAATGCGTTTAAGGCACCCAGAAAAGATAAAAACATCCAGATGTTTAAAATTACTTTTACGAAGGAAATTGTTCTAATGTGGTACGAAAATATAAAGTACATTAAGGTTACAACCCCAATGGTACGCACTGTATACAACCACGCCATACGCGATTCGGCGGTAGGGTTGGCAACCTGCAAAATGGTGTATGCTTCCCAGATGATAATGATAGTTGCTATAGGGGTTTTAAAAATCTTCCAGTCTGGCCGAAACTTTTGATGCAAAAAGAAGCCGAAAATCAATAAAGCCTGAATACCATCCATGACGGTACCTAGCGGGAAATTTACTCCCATCCTGATAATCCACATGAGGAAGTAGGCCGACACCAGCAAACTCAAAATGCCAGCCTTAGGAAAGGCTACTATCATATAAACTGCGGGTAGTGCCATCAACCCTACAATCAATACTATAGCATATTTTATCCCGTATAAAGAAAGAACAACCGCAAAAACCAGGCAAAGGAGTGTTAAACCAGCAATGCCGAGCAAATACCAATACTTAGCGGGCAGAATGTTTTTTTCCGTCCTGTGTTCGGCTATATAACCCGGCTGCAAGCCAGATTCGGTGCTTTTTAAATCAGGCAGAACACGCATCAAAAAAATATGAATTTTATAAAAAAGCCATATACACCAATAAACGCGAAAATGAGCGAGAGCAATTCGGTGATGGAAGTATCTTTGACTTCTTCTTTTGCGTCAGTGTTTTCTACCGTGCTTTTTTCTGTAATTACACTGTTTTGTGGCTTTTTAGGATTTATTCTCATCGTTAGTGATAAAATTATTTTGACGTAAAAAGTATAAACTAAGTGTGTTTTGTACTAACCGAACGGATATTTGCTTTTCGAATTTTTGTTAATGAAATTACCTGGTAAAATATAAATTTAGGTATGCCTGTAAGGGCTTTATAAATTCGCTTGTCGGGGTTTGAACTAACAAGTGCGATAGCGAAACAACTTACGAATACCAGGAACCCTATAAGCCAGAATAGCGCATGTACCGGAAACGCAACTAAACTGATAAGCATCATAACTACAGAAAGTATCAAAAAAACAAACAGCGGTGGCCTTAATAATACCAGCCCGAATAAAATCTGATTAAGGCTTAAATTTTTTAGCCCCGAAAAGAAAATTCCAAAGCCTAAACTAAAATACTTAAACCAGGTATTGATCCACCTCGAGCGCTGATTGACGAGTTCTTCGGGCCTCGATGTTTTTTGGTCATATACAATCGCGTCTCCCGCAAAAGCTATTCTCTTATTCCTTTCTAAAATAGCTGCCTGCAATACTTTATCAAACCCGGCACCTTCAATTACTTTATTCTCCAGGCATTTTTTATATAACTGCGTTGTAAATGCCATCCCCGATCCCGATAAGGTAGATGATGATCCGCAACGGAAAAGCACTTTACAGTCGAAAAAGTGATAATAAATATCACGGGCGGCATCCAGACAGGCATAGGTTGTATCCAGATTTTTTGCTTCGCGAAGCCCCTGTACAGCTTCAAATCCATTTTTAAAAAACGGAGCTAATTGGTTAAGGTATTCAGGGTTTACAAGGTTGTCGCTGTCGATGATAGTCACAATATCATGCTCTCTTTTAAACCGGTTAATGGCATAAAAATGAGATTTGGTATTGCCCCTTAGTACATCTTCCGGTTTCATTAAAATTACCCGTTCATCGGTGAAGTGAAGCGATGAAATATCACAGTTATCGGCTACTATGTAAACGAGGAAATTGTCATAATTGAGCTTTAATACAGAGGCTACTACATCCGGCAGTGTATCAACATATTGATAAGCAGTTATAATGACGGCGAAATCGGGTTGATTGGTTCTTGCTGGCGGTGGTGTGGCGCGATTTTTTGTAAGAAGATAAAGGCAATAGAGCAGTAATGGAAAAATAAGGTTAAATCCAATAATCAATTGTATAATTATCCAGATAATTAAAAATAAACTTAACATAATCAGGCCTTTTTGAAGAAGGATTTCGACGGACTAGCAGAAGGGATTTTATTAAATACCCAGCCGGCAAATTTTGTATCCAGGCTTTTAATATAGCTTATTTGTTGAGTCTTAATATCGGTTATATACTCTTTGAATTCGAACACACCCAGTACCTTTTCGGTTAATAAAATCCACTCCTTACTCGATTCGGTAATACTTAGGGCCGGAACCTCGATGATAATCAGGTCGTACAAAGATTTTAGCTGTTCAAATCGGCTTTCTATTACCGCCTGATCCGCAAGCTCTAAAATAGATTTACCACCGCCTTTATTTCCCATAATCGAAATTGCGGAATTTGGTTCGTGAGCCGGATTAAATTCGCCGCTTAACAAAAAGTCTTCAATATGGGTTACCTGGCTGCTTTTTAAAGATTTTGTAAGTTGGGGGTTAATAAAATTACCATCAATAAGTAAAACCTTTTTATTTGTAACCGCATAAGCGTACGCAAGATTTAATGAAAGAAATGTCTTTCCTTCATTTGAAACACAACTGATTACCGAAAGGGTTTTTAAAGTATCAAGTTCCTGATTCAGCTCGAGCCTGATAGCCCTTAACTGGTCTTTGAAGTTTTTAAATTTAAGATTTTCGGTATTCCCGTTCCATAATTCGTTAATGTTTAACTTATCGTTAGGGATAAGGTCTAACTGGCCGATAACGGGTAAGCCTGTGTTGTTTGCCAGTTGTTTTGCCGATTGAACCGAATCATCAAAATAAAATAATACAAACAGTATAATTATACAAAAAACAAGGCTGATTACTCCGCTCAGAATAATTAAAAGCATTTTCTTTGAGGGAAGAAGTGCCCCCGGTAATGCTTCCTGCGTGAGCTTCAATTTTGCCACAAAGGTTGTTGCCATGCTGGTGTTATTATACCTGTTTAGAATGTCCAGGTATTCCTGACTGGCGATTTCAATATCCCGTTCGTAGTTTTGAATACTTGCTTCGAAAGGTACTAACCGCCGGAATTGGGCGAATAATTTGTTGTGTAAGCGTTCCAGCGATTGAATGCTGTTTTGGCTCAGGTCTAATTCAGTCTGAAGATTAATTTTTTTAGCTATCAGATCCTGTTTAACAGCAAAAGGATTAAAAATATGCTGATCTGTTCCGTCATTGATCTTACTGGTAGTTAAAACCTGTAATGAGTCATACATCTTTTTATAAACGGGGTCAAAATCGCTGTCAATGTATTTATCACTTAATACTTTAGCCTTTTCTTTGAAAGTAGCTATTTCAGAATTCACCTTCGATGCCGTAGCTTCAAAATACTGGCGGTCTTTTCGATTAAATTTATTATCGATATTTCTTATGGTAGCCGCGGTAGCAATAATTTCTCTTTGAAGTTCCGACTGTCTTGCTTCAACATCAATCATCTGTCCGAAAATGATACGTGCCTGCTCCGGAAGGTTCAATACATTATTTTGGATCTTGTAGTATTTAAGAACCCCCATTTTTGCATTCAAGTCATTCTGCTTTTTCGCAAGCATGTCTGAGAGGTAATTTACCTTGTTTTCTCCGGTAGCTTTAATCTGTCGGGTATAGAAGTTAATAAACTCTCTGCACAGTGTATTAACCACAAAAGCCGATAGATTAGGGTCGGATGATTTATAGATTATCTGGATATAATCGCTTTGCATAATCCGGGAGACTGTTAAATCTTTTTTAATACTTCCCGGATCGTACTGCATAGAGCCTAATACGGCGTTTAATGCAGCCTCATCTTTATTGCCGGATGATAGAGGCTGCATAGCACGATGTTTCCGGTTAGCCACATCGATTAAAAGATTCCTCTGTTCTGTTGTTAAGCCCTCTACCATAGAGCTGGGTTTTTTGAAGGGAACAGAAGTGGGATCCAGGTCGTGGATAATCAACCTGTAAGAAATTATGCTAAGCATCTTATTCATCTGCATCTTTTGAATAAGATTCCCGAATCGCTGCTCAATCTCATTCTGCTGCAGTGGCGGCCCTTCCGAAAGGTCTATTTCTTCTGATTTATCAACTATCCCCGTAGCAATCTGCGCCTGCGATTCATAAACATCGGGTAAGCTTTTTACCAGAAAATAAGTGATAATTACCGTTACAATAGGTATTAAAATTAAAACGCTGAGGTTTTTCGATAAAAATCTAAAAAAAGCCGCTATTTCCATTAATTAGGTACCTCTTCTAATCTTATACCAAGTAATTCTTCTAACGCTACCTTAGCCTGCAATAGGGTTACTTCTGCTGTTATCTTCCCTTGATTGCTTGTTGCAAGTGAGCTTGCCGCCGTGTTGTAATTTTCAAAGGTTACTTCCCCGTTTTCATACTTGTGTTTCACACTGGTAAAAAAATCTCTCGAATCCTGATTAGACTGATAAATAAGTTTTAAGCTTTTAGATGCCTGCAGATACGTAAAGTAGCGTGTTTTAACTTCTGCGGTTAATGAAGCCAGATATTCTTCAAAGTCGTATCTGGTGATTTTTAACTCTTCTTTACTTTGTTTGATAGTTGCCGGAGTTTGCAAAACAGCACTTAAATTAAAAGAGAAACCAATCTGATATCCGCTAAAAAATGTAGGGTTGGCAAGATTAAGGTTAGTAGTAGGTGAATATACGTACGATAAACTTAAAGGGCTTAACCAGCTAAGTTTGGCGTTCGAAACCTTCGATTCGGAAATTGCGATTCTGCTGGCATATGTTTTTATGCGTGGATAATTCTCTTTCGCCACAGCGATAAGCTTTTCAACATACACATACGATACCTCTTCAAGTATAGAAACCTGTGTGTTTTGCGCACTTGAGATTTTGATTGTAAAAATAAAAACTATAATACCTGATAATGCTAGGTTTTTAATCATTGAAAATCTCACACTATATACCAAATCAATCAAAAATATTTAACAAAGGGTGCATTAAAGCCAAGAACTTGTTAACATGTTAACACTTCGCCTTAGCAATAAATTTTTTAGAAACCCCTTTCTAATTTAATCGTATATGAACCAGTATTGTGCCAAAAAAAAATACTGCGATTAATCATTATAACTAACTCTAAACCTTTATATTATAAATTGGGAGAATAGTTGCAGTAATTTTTGTGGATTTTAATACACGAAAAGCGGAACGGAATGCCATGTTATGAAAAAGTTGCGAAAGAAACGATTGTGGGAAACGATATTTTGATCGCTTTTAGTGCTATAGATCATAAGGTTGATAATATATTAGTAGAACTTAGCTGTAGCATTATATTTGTAAAGAATTGCGAAGAGGCCCCCGCTATAACATGATGAGGATTGAATAAAGGATCTCTTAACTCTTTTAAACTATATGCTTAAAAAAATTAATGCTCTGATTTTTTTTATGCTCCTGAGTATAAGCGGGACATTATATGCCCAGTTCCCGTATTACGAGAGCTTCAAGAAGTCAACTGCAGATAAAGTGATTTTTGGTCCGCTGGATCCGAGCGGCAACCCGTACGCATATTTAACATCCGGGAAACTTGATGCCAAAACCAATATTCTTGATCCTAACGGAGAAGGGTATTTAAGATTGACAGAAAATCTATTTGATAGAAAGGGATATGTTCATAGTGTAACCAGCTTTTCTTCTCAATATGGTTTGAAGATAGAATTTGAGTACTTCACGTATGGCGGGCCGGCACTTCAGCAGGGTTCTGCGGATGGTATTACGTTTTTTCTTTATGATGCTTCGGTTACTGACGCTGACTTTAAAATTGGCGGATTCGGCGGTTCTTTAGGTTATGCGCAATATCAAAAATCATCAGACCCAACTCCTACGGCCGGTGTAACCGGCGGATATTTGGGTATAGGCCTGGATGAATACGGAAACTTTTCTAACCCCATAGAACTTCGTTCGGGCGGAGACGGGTTTCGGCCAAGTTCGGTTACGCTTAGGGGGCGTGGTACTGGTTTTACCGAAAATATTCCTAATTCTTCCATAAAAAATTACCGTTATCTCACACATCGCGAAACCCGGAAGATGGATCCTTCCTTCGACCTGTCTGGCGGAAGTATTCAAGGTTCTTTTAAACGGCACGAAAGCCCGGCCGAAACCGGATACCGGAAGGCTATAATTCATTTAAAGCCTGCTATTGCTCCTAAAACCGGATATTTTATAACCGTTAAAATTCAAACCGGAGCAACTCCTGTTCCCGTTACTCATGTTCTGATAGAAGATGAGCATTATCCGGATATTGCGCCGTCTCAACTCAAGTACGGCATCGCTTCATCAACCGGATTTCAAACAAATTACCACGAAATACGAAACCTTCATATCGGCTCTTATGATCCGATCCCTCCTATAGCTGTAAACGATTCGTATACGGTGGCAAAAAACACACCCAAGGGCTTCGATATTATCGCAAATGATACGGATTTGAATGGTAACGGAACAATAGATCGTGCAACTATCCTCATTACCGATTTTCCTGACTTTGGTTCCCAGGTGGTTAACCCTGCTACAGGTATTCTTACCTATACCCCTGTTAAAGGATACATTGGGCCCGATGTATTAAAATATAGAGTAAAAGATGATGAAGGTACCCTCTCAAATGAAGCCACCGTACTGATAACCGTTGAAAGTGCTAAACCAGTAGGTATTCCAGATGAAAGCAAAACCAATATCAATACCCCGGTTAACATTAATGTGTTACAAAACGATCCTACAAACATAGATGTAAGTGCTGTTTTGAGTGCGCCAGCTACCCTAAAAGGAGGTACTGTTTCTATAAACCCCGACGGAACAATTAAATATTCTCCACCTTTGGGTTTTTTAGGTTCTGATACCTTTACCTACCGTTTAAAAGATTCTGATGGCCTTATTTCCGACCCCATAACTGTTACCGTAGAAGTTCAGAGCGGGCCGATAGCTAATAATGATATTGCCAGTACCTTAATGGATCAGTATGTGGAAATTGATGTACTTGCCAATGATAAAGATAATGACGGTACAATTGTGAAGTCTTCGGTGTTTGTGAGTAAGGCTAATGAACCAAAGCACGGTAAGATAAGCGGCCCGGATGCGCAGGGAAGACTAATTTATACTCCCACAGTGGGATATGTAGGTTCAGATAGTTTTAAATACGTCATCACCGACAACGATGGACTGGAGTCCGCTCCGGCTACGGTAACGATTACAATCGCCTCTGTACCCAAAATAGGGCTTGCCAAAGCATTTATCGAGCCTGCGAAAAATTCAATTAATGGAACGTTTATAGTGCGATTCGTGTTTACAGTAGGAAATTACGGCATTGAGCCTCTGGAGAAGGTTTCTATAAAAGATAACCTAGCCACTGCTTTTGCGGGCGCGCAGGTTAAAGTTCTTGGTATAAATCCCACTGGTTCGCTAAAAGCAAACCCCAATTTTAACGGGGTTACTGATACAGAACTTCTTAGCCCCGCCAGTACACTTGCCGCCAACACAATCGAAAAAGTAGAATTGATATTAAATATCCTCATTACAACGGATGGCTTTTATCAGAATAGAGCCATAGCCGAAGGTTATTCAGTTATCAATGGTTCTAAAACTACCGATGCTTCTGTTTCCGGAAACAAGCCCGACCCAGAAGATTATCCCGCCGGGGATGTAAGCGCGGAAGGGCCTACATTTGTTAAGCTGGTTAGAGGCCCTTTATATATCCCGCAAGGGTTTTCTCCTAACGGCGACGGAGTTAATGATGTATTCATAATCAGCAATAGTTTGGGTAAGCGGATTCATCTGGATGTATTTAACCGCTGGGGAAACCGGGTGTATAAATCATCTTCCTATCAAAATGATTGGGATGGCAGATGCACCGAAGGTATTTATTTAGGGCAGGATTTGCCTGTCGGGACTTATTATTATATAGTAGTGATTGAAGATAAGGATAAGTTTATGGGTTACATCACTATAAACAGGTAGTTAATGAAAAGAGTTTTCATACTTATATTATTTGCACTGACTGTATCCGGATTACCTGCGGCATTTGCACAGCAGACCGCGATGTTTACACAGTATATGTTCAATACTCTGGCTCTTAATCCCGGATATGCGGGTAGCAGAAATGTTATCTCCGCCACCGCTTTACTTCGCACCCAATGGGTAGGAGTTGACGGTGCTCCTCGAACACAAACTTTTACTATTGATGCGCCTGTTAATCAAAAAAAAATCGGCTTGGGCCTGCAGTTATTTAGTGATAAATTGGGGAAAACCTCCAATACCGGTATCGTGGCCAGTTACGCCTATCGTATCCGTATGGATAAAGCCAGCTTGTCTTTCGGCCTTCAGGCAAATATGAGCCAGTTCACCACCAATTTTAATTCAGTAGATTTAGATCCCTCAGGCCTCTCTGTCGACCCTGCTTTTATAAGTAATGATAAAAAGACCCTTTATAATTTCGGAACGGGTATTTATTATAACAGCGACCGCTTTTATGCCGGTCTCTCGTCGCCAGAGTTAATGAATACTGTTTTACCAGGATCTCAAACTAAGGGCAATCGTCAATCTCTTCACGTGTTTTTAATGTCGGGTTACGTGCTTTCATTAAATAATACATTCAAACTTAAGCCTTCGTTTCTCTTAAAGGGCGTGCAGGGCGCTCCGCTTGAGGCTGATTTGAACGCAAGTGTTTGGATAAAGGACATTCTCTGCCTGGGGGCGCAATACAGAACCAACGCAGATTTATCCGGGTTGATAGAGATTCAGGCAAGCCCGCAATTCCGCTTAGGTTATTCTTATGACCACAGCACCACGCCTTTAAGTAAATACAACTCCGGAAGTCACGAAATAATGCTTAGGTACGAGTTCGGTTTTCAGCGCGATAAAGTTTTAACACCCAGGTATTTTTAGAAAAAATGAGTTTTAAGAAAATAATCAGGCCAATTCTTTATGTACTTATACTGGGGGCTTTTCAGACTGCATCTGCACAAACCAACGGCAAAATTAAAGCCCGTCTAAAGCTTGCCGAAAATCAGTACAAACAATTGCACTATTTATCAGCCATTCAATATTTACAACCTGTTTTAGACGCCGATTCGACGCTGGTGAGTGCTATGGAAATGATGGCAAACAGCCACAGGCATCTTCGTAGTTACGATGAGGCCCTGCTGTGGTTTGGCAAACTCGTAGAGCAGCCGAATCTGAAATTCGAATGGGTATTGTACTACGCCGAGGCACTGGCGAATAAAGAAAAATATGAAGAGTCTGAAAAATGGTACCGCAAATATTTAAGCCTTGTTCCGGCAGATAAAAGAGCTTCATCTTTTATAAAGGCTGCGGCAGCTTCCTTTCAGGGTAATTCTGATTGGGTGGTGTATCAAACTAATTTGAATACAATAGCTTCCGAGTATTCGCCCGCATGGTACAAAAAAGGACTGCTTTTTGTAAGCAACAGGCAGCCAAAAGAAGTTGTAAAAAGCGTATTTGGCTGGGATAATACTCCATATAGCGATTTATATGTGTTTAACGATTTAACTAAAATCGAGAAAATAAAAATTGATTCCAGCTCAACAGCGGCAAGTTATATTTCGGTATATAAAACCAACGACGACGACACCGAACCAACCAGTAACGACAGTAAAACTATCGCCATTTATAACCCGCAAATATATAAAGCGGGTCAAAAGCTTAGCACCGCAAATTCTTTTCATTTAAAGGGAAAAATCAATAGCAAATTTCATGAAGGGCCAGCGGTAGTTTCGCCCGACGGCACTATTTTTTTTACCAGAAATAATTACTCGGGCCTAAAAGCAGGCAAAAGCCACGACGGTACTGTTAAACTAAAATTATTTACTTTAAGCGGAGCCAACTGGGATAAATTGGAGGAATTGCCTTTTAACAGCGATGAATATTCCGTTGGTCATCCCGCTTTAAGTGCCGATGGTAATATGTTGATTTTTGTAGCGGATATGCCTGGCGGTTTCGGTGGCAAAGACTTGTACTATAGTGTTAGAGTGTCGGGTGGTAAGCACTGGACAAAACCCGTAAATATGGGCCGCCGGATAAATACCGAAGGAAATGAAATGTTTCCTTTCTGGGGAAAGGATGGCGCATTGTTCTTCTCATCAACCGGGTATGCGGGTTTAGGCGGGCTTGATGTTTTTGAAGTGATGCTGAAAGATTTGCGGCCGGTAGGGATTCCACATAATCTTGGCGCACCGATTAATTCTTCTGCCGATGATTTCGGGCTTATACGATCTGAGGACGGTAAAAGCGGTTATTTTAGCTCGAACAGATCGGGTAATGATGATATTTATGCTTACACCCGGCAACGTTACGGCATCCGGCTGGCCGGAAAGATAATCGATTCCAGAACAAATATGGCCTGGCCCGGAAGTCAGGTTTACCTGCGTACAGCCGATGGTATGGATACTTTAAAAGTAAACCGGAACGGAGAATTCTTTTTTTCGCTAAATAAAGAAACCGATTATGAGATTATAGGTCACAATCCGGATTATGTTACCAAGAGGCAGTTTGTTAGTACTACGGGTATTCGAAAAGACTCTACCATTGTTGTTAATTTTATGCTCGACAAGGCAGAAGTAGCTCAGAAATGGGTAGTTAAGAATTGCGATTCGTTAAAGCGGATCTTTAATATTTCGAACATCTATTATGATCTGGACAAATATGAAGTGCGGGAAGATTCGGAGCCGGTTTTGGATAAGATTGTTCAGTTAATGAAAAAGCATCCTGATATTTCAATTATCACATCCAGCCATTGCGACAGCCGGGCCTCTTCAAACTACAATAAAGCATTGTCGTTAAGGCGGGGTGGGGCCACTAAATCTTACCTGGTGTCTAAAGGTGTCAGAGCCAGTCGGGTCAGGGTGGAGTACTACGGTAAAAGCCGCCTGGTAAACCGTTGTTTTGATGGGGTAAATTGCTCGGAAGAAGATCAGCAGCTCAACAGAAGGACGGAATTTGATGTGGTTATAAACGGGGTGAATTTGAGTCAGTTAGATTGTAGGTAAGCCTAATTTAAAAACTGGATATTGCCAAATGAATAATCCATATTAATATCATCCCCGCAAACACTTGATTAATTATTATATCATAACGCCTTGCAGGCAATACATGTATTGGGTATTTAATGTCCCACTTTCCTTTATTTGCAATCTCGGTTAGCAGTTGCGGGGTTACTGGAATTCGTTCAACTCGCTTATAAGGTGGATCGAAAAAAAATCCGCCTATGCTATTCCAACTACCCTCCTCATCGCTGTGGAAATACCAAAGATAGTCGGACATGTCGACAGCAAAAATTTCTGTGTATTTTTCAATAAACTCGTGAAAATCGTCGCCTGTTAACCCAAGGTCTAAAAAAATATTAGCTGTAGGTATAATAGTTTTTTCGCCCGAATATTCGATCAGAAAGTGAATAATATCGTCAATGGAGTAAACCAAGTAGCCAACAAAATTAAACCTTCTCTTTCTGAAATAAAGCCGGAAAAGTTTTTAGAATAATCTTAATATCTAACCAGAAGGAGTGGTGCATAGCATAAAAGTTGTCGAGTTTTTTACGCTCATATTCCGACATTTCATTTTTTCCTCTTTTACTTATTTGCCATAATCCCGTAAGGCCTGCCGGTCCGAGGAAACGTTGGGTCCATTCGTTAGAAGTTAGCATTTCTGCTTCGTATAGCGGTAGCGGCCTGTTCCCTACCAACGACATGTCGCCACGGAACACATTGTACAACTGAGGTAGTTCATCTATACTGGTGTTGCGAAGAAAATAACCCAGCTTAGTAATCCGAGGGTCGTTTTTAATTTTAATGAAGGCAGATTTCCCAACCTCGGCACCATATTGATTCAATGCGGAGAGTTCCGTGATTTCCTGATCCGCGCCAATCCGCATGCTGCGGAATTTATAGAAATTAAAAATCTTATATCCCGTACCCACTCTTTTACTTTTATATAAAACGGGGCCTTTGGATTCAAGACGTACTATTAACGCTATAAAAAGTAAAAACGGCGACAATAATAGAAGTGCGGTACCTGAAGAAACTATATCGAAAATTCTTTTGTAGACAGGTGTTTTGTAAGTAACATCTATAATTTGTGAAAGAAATGAAAGTTTCGGCTTAATTAACTTAAATTTTACCAGAAAACTTAAACGCTCCGACAGATCTTCCAGTGGAAAAGGGTAGGTGTAAAAGTCATGCACTTTTAATTCCATGGCCCTGGCTTTCCATTTCCTGTTCGAAAACGCAGAAATCACTACAATAATAATCCCCAGCAATAAAGGGTTTTGCTTAACTTGTCGTATTACATCTACCCATTGATCTTTATTATCAGCTTCTATTAAAATAACATCCGGCAACGATAATAATGACTGCTCATTAAGGTATTGTTCCAGAGTATTCAGAGACAGAGTTCGGTGGTCGATTTCAAACTTAGAGGATAAATTCGGTATAACGATATCCTTAAGTTCAGAACCCGCATACGCAATTTTAACATTTAAGCCTGTTTGTTGTGAGAGATTTAATTCGTGAGTTAAAACCATGTTAGGTAACAATAAGATTGTTAATGATTGATTTCAATTGATCCGGATTAAAGGGTTTTTGTATAAAACTTTCTACTTTAATCGCCATCTCACTTACTTTCTTTTCCAAATCGTCTGCTCCCGAGAGCAGGATAACCGGGGTATCGCGATAATACCCGCTAACTTTTAAATTTCTGATAAAAGAGCTTCCGTCAAAATACGGCATGTTCAAATCTGAGATTATTAAATCAGGATCGTTCCCTTCTTCTAACCAGTTAAACGCATCAACGCCGCTGTTCTTTATGATAAGATCATAATCTTTAGATAAAACAAAGTTCAAAAGCTTTAATATACTCAACTCATCATCAACAATGAGAATTTGTTTCTTCATTTAAACTTTAATTCTATAAATCTTAATGGCGTTTACGCCCTACGTAAATAAAATGTTTCATTAAAACCATATCGTTTAAATTCAAACATTCTAAAAAATTAAAAAGAGTTGCCCCCTGTTATTATTCGGTTGTTGTCTGAATAAAGCGAAATCAAAGCTTTATTCAGGTTTTATAACATAAAGATAAATTTAATTTCCATAGTAAATCAAATTATTTATTGAGAGTTTAAAACCCATAGACGCGTTTTTTAGCAATTATGATAATTGGGCCCCTCTAATTTTGAATAGAAACCAACTGATTTAATTTTTATTTTAACTGATAAACAAGGGCTTACATTAAAATAATGTCTTTTGGATAACAAAATTTCGTTTCAGTTGTACTTAACGAACACTATTTAGCTAAAAAGTTAAATGTTGAAATTATGAAAAGAAACACAAACCGATTTTTTTCTACTGTAGCAGCTACAGTAGCTTTATTTTTTACGCTTAATGCGCAGGCACAAACCGAGCCTGCGGGTGATTCCAAAGACACCAGATTGGGCATTGGCTTTAGCGCGGGAATTCCTACTAACGATGCTTATAACATAGCACTCGGCGGAGATCTACGTTTACAGAAAGATTTTTCCAGCAATGTATCCGGACTTTTATCTGCGGGCTACACTAATTTTTCAATTAAAGACGATTTAGGCGGTGGCAGTTATGGATTCATTCCTGTAAAAGTAGGGGTAAAGATTTTTCCTGTACAACGTTTTTACTTTTCCGGAGAACTGGGTGCCGCTTTCGGAACTGATAAAGGGCAGGAAACAGCATTTCTTTATGCTCCAGGAATAGGGATGGGCTTTAATAAGGGCATCGATTTGGGCTTACGTTACGAAGGACTTTCGGTAAATAACACGAATCTCGGACAAGTAGCCTTACGAATTGCTTACGGTTTTAATCTAAGCAGATAATTTTACTTTATTAATTGAAAAGCGGGCGGGCTCTATGTGGCAGGCCCGCTTTTTTTATTTTTTGTTTACTTTTTTATTTATTTTCAAGGGAGGTTTCAACTTTTTTACTGTTAAATTACCGGCAAAACAATAATTAGCTTCCAAAAAAGGCAGATTTGATTATTTTTGCGGGGCCAACATCCAAATATATGTCAGAAACAGCTTCTATACACTTAGGTGATAAGACTTACGAACTTCCGGTAATTACAGGTACCGAAAATGAAAACGCGGTAGATATATCAAAACTTCGCGATCAAACCGGTTTTATTACAATCGACAGCGGTTTTAAAAATACTGGAAGTACCAAAAGCGCAATTACTTTTTTAGATGGAGAGCAGGGGATCTTAAAGTATAGAGGCTATCCTATCGAACTTCTGGCCGAAAAATGCTCTTTCCTTGAAGTAGCATATTTGCTTATCTACGGCGATTTACCGTCTGTATCCGAGATAAAGGAATTTCAAAGCCAATTAAGTTACCATGCTCTTTTGCACGAGGATATGAAGAAATTCTACGACGGGTTTCCTTCTAAAGCGCACCCTATGGGCCAGCTTTGTTCTTTAGTAAGTTCCTTAACGGCATTTTCACCCGAAAGCTTAAATCCTTCACCAACAAAAGAAGATATAAATCTGACAGTTATTAAGCTGTTGGCGAAGATGCCTACAATTGTTTCCTGGATTTACAAGGGATCCTTAGGCGAGCCGTTCATTTATCCTCAAAACAAACTCGATTATGTAACCAACTTTATGCAAATGACCTTCGGTCAGGTTACCCATGATGTTGACATAGATCCTGTAGTAGTTGACGCGATGAATAAATTGCTGATTCTGCATGCCGATCACGAGCAGAACTGTTCTACTTCAACTGTTCGTATGGTAGGCTCATCAGAGTGTAATCTATATGCTTCTATTTCTGCAGGTGTTTCGGCATTATGGGGCCCGCTTCATGGCGGTGCTAACCAGGCAGTAATTGAAATGCTGGAGAAAATAAAAGATGACGGCGGCGACGCTGATAAATGGATCGCTAAGGCCAAAGATAAAAATGATAATTTCCGCTTAATGGGCTTTGGTCACAGGGTTTACAAAAACTTTGATCCTAGAGCAAAGATTATTAAGAAAGCATGTGATGATATTTTGTCTAAACTTGGAATAAATGATCCGGTTCTGGAAATTGCTAAAAAGTTGGAAGAGGCTGCATTAGTTGATCCGTATTTTGTTGAGCGTAAATTGTACCCGAATGTGGATTTCTATTCCGGTATTATTTATCGTGCCTTAGGATTCCCGACTGATATGTTTACCGTGCTATTTGCTTTGGGCCGTTTGCCGGGATGGATTGCGCAGTGGAAAGAGATGCGTGAGAACAAGGAGCCTATCGGACGCCCGAGACAAGTTTATGTTGGCGAAGTAAACAGAGAATTTGTTGAACTTAAAAATAGATAAGCAAGATAATTATAAACAAAGAAACCGGTTGCCATTAGTAACCGGTTTCTTTGTTTAAGGCCGTTTCAATTCCTCCGAATTACATATGGCTGATAGCTTTCTCCAACTCTCTGTTGTGCTTGTATTTGAATAAGAAGGGAAATGCTATTGCAATCGCCAGGGCGTATAAAGCAAAGCTGATCCAGATCCCGGTCCAGTCTTTACTCTGATCTGCGTAAGTAAAGTATTTGTCAATAACAATCCCACTGGTAAAGCTTCCGAAAAGGGCACCAAAGCCATTTACCATCATCATAAATACCCCTTGTGCACTACCTCTTATTTTAGGATCTGCTTGTGTTTCCACAAACAAGGAGCCCGAAATGTTAAAGAAATCAAAAGCCATTCCGTAAATAATACATGATAAGATAATCATCCACAATCCGCCTTCCGGATCAGAATAGGCAAAAAGTCCGAAACGTAAAACCCAGGCCAGCATGCTAAATAGCATAACGTACTTTATGCCGAACTTTCTCAAAAAGAAAGGGATAGCCAGAATAAATAGCGTTTCGGATATTTGAGAGATAGACATTATTATGGCTGGATACCTTACCGCGAGAGAATCTTTATACGCATCTACATTGGCGAAATCATGAATAAAAGTATCTCCGTAGGCATTGGTAAGTTGCAATGCCGCACCTAATAGCATCGAAAAAATGAAAAAAACCGCAAAGCGGCTTTGTTTAAATAAGGCGAAAGCGTTTAGTCCCAATGAATCAACCAGCGATTTATTGCCTGTTTTAATAAATAGGGGAGGACATTTAGGTAAGGTAAAAGAGTAAATTCCGAGAGCAAGAGATACTGCCGAGGCGATATAAAACTGATTAGCCGATGTTTCATTATGGGATAAACTTACAACCCACAATGCCGCGATAAATCCAATCGTCCCCCATATTCTTATCGGCGGGTAATCTTTAATCACATCCTGGCCATTGGATTTTAAAGCCGAATACGCCACTGTTATAGATAATGAAAGTGTGGGCATATAAAAAATCATATTCAATAGAATAACCCAAAAAAAAGTGGAGGGATTATCTACTAATGGGAGACAAAAAAGAACCATGGCCCCAAGAATGTGCATTATTCCGTAAAGCTTTTCGGCGTTAACAAACCTATCAGAAATGATTCCGGTGATGGCGGGCATAAATATAGCCGCTATGCCCATGGTTGAAAAAATAGCTCCGAATTCTGCCCCCGACCATTGTTTGTTTTGAAACCAATATGCTCCGATAGTAATAAGCCAGGATCCCCAAATAAAAAACTGCAAAAAATTCATCGCGATTAAGCGAGTTTTAACATTCATATATCCATTGCTAAGTCCAATTGTAATATAGAACTATTTGGAATAAGATACAATGAGAGGAACTTATCTTTGGTGATGATAATAAGATTAAGAAGATTTACGTTTGGATAGCTCATCCCTGATTTTGGCCGCTTTTTCATAAGCTTCTTCGGTTAGGGCCTGTTGCAATTTTTCTTTCAATTCCTCTTCGCTTAATGCCGAGTAGTTTGTAGAAGCGGTCGCGACTTTTTCTTCGGTTGGGGCATCAATGTTTTCAAGAAAAACAAAGTCGTTGCCTTCTATCATTATTCCGGCGGTCGACAGGATGAATTCGTAGGTGTTTATCGGGCATTCGAACCTCACGGCAAGGGCAATCGCATCCGAGGTTCTGGCGTCGATTTCAATCGATTTTTTACCATCGTTACAAACAAGTTTAGCAAAGAAAATGCCATCAACCAGGTTGTAAATTATCACTTCTTCAATTGAAATATTGTAAGCCAGGGCAAATGATTTAAATAAATCGTGTGTTAGGGGCCTGCTAGGAGTCATTTTTTCAATTTCGATAGCAATGGCCTGAGCTTCAAATCCACCTATAATAATCGGCAATCGTCGGCGTCCGTTAACTTCGCCTAATACCAAAGCATAAGCACCAGACTGGGTTTGACTATATGATAATCCTACTATATCTAATTTAATTTTTTTCATACTAAATCGCCAAACGCTGGCTTATTTTAACCCTTAAACGCTTTAATTGCTTGTGTTAATTTTGGTAATATTTCTAGTGCGTCGCCAACAATACCATAATTGGCCACTTTAAAAATGGGGGCTTCGGGATCTTTATTAATAGCGACTATCGTTTTAGAAGAACTCACTCCCGCCAGATGCTGAATTGCGCCCGAGATACCTACAGCCAAATATAAATTAGGACTAATTACAATGCCGGTTTGGCCCACGTGTTCTTCGTGAGGGCGCCATCCCGCGTCGGATACTGGTTTAGAGCAAGCTGTTGCGGCACCTAAAGCTTCGGCCAAATCTTCAAGAATATTCCAGTTTTCGGGCCCCTTTAATCCTCTCCCCCCCGAAACAACTATTTCCGCTTCTGGCAATGGCACTTTGTCTGTGCTTCGAATAACTTCTTTTACCCTGGTTTTTAATTCGATATTTAATTGTGGATTAAAAACTTCGATAGTGGGAGAAGTGGCAGATTCGATAATTGAATAAGAGTTAGGATTAAGTGAAATTATCTTTTTAGCGGTAGAAACCTCCACAGAGGCAAATACCTTACCAGAAAAAGCAAATTTCTTTACAATGAACTTTCCGCCTTCCATACGTGGAAGTTCAACAGCTCCGGCTACCACGCCGGCATTCAATTTAACTGAAAGGGTAGGGGTTAATCCCTTTCCGCTGAAAGAATTCGATAAAATAATTATATCCGCATTTTCCTGATTAGCTGCTTCAGCAATTGCCGAGGCATAGGCTGCATTCGAAAATGATTTTAATTCTTCATTTTTTGCTGTCAGGATTTTATCTGCCCCGTAAATCCCCAGAGTTTTTAAAACATCATCAGACGCATTTCCAATAGTAAAAGCAATTGTTTGGGTGTTTAGTACTTTTGCAATTTCTTTTGCATAGGATACCGTTTCAAACGCAGATTTCTTAAACTGTCCTTCAACTTGTTCTATATATACTAAAACAGCCATGCTTGTTTTCTATTTAGGTTTAAAGCTTAGATTACCTTCGCTTCAGTGTGCAATAATTCTACCAGCTTTTCGGTCTCACCGGCTGAAAGAAGAGTAACAGCACCACGTGGTGCCGGGTTAGTGTATTCAACAACATGCGTTAATTTTTCGGACGCGGTGGCCTCAATAATCTCGAGCGGTTTTGTTCTGGCCGACATAATGCCTCGCATATTAGGGATTTTGGCTTCCGCCACACCTTCCGAACAGCCCGCCACCGCTGGTAAGTCTACCGTAATAATTTCTTTCCCGCCTTCAATTTCCCTTTCTACCTCAATAGCGGTTCCGTCAATCTTAAGTTTTTTTATAATTGAAACGGAAGGAAGGCTCAGTAATTCGCCTAACATTCCCGCAACCAAAGCGTTATTGTAGTCTATCGATTCTCTTCCCGTAAGGATTAAATCAAAATTTTTATCGCGGGCATAATCAGCTATTTGTGAAGCAACAAAAAAAGCATCATGCGGATAGGTGTTTATACGCACAGCGTCATCAGCGCCAATAGCCAGAGCTTTCCTTATGGTCGGCTCGGAAGATGCCTCTCCTACATGAATCACGGTTACAGTTCCTTTGCCGCCTTCGGTAAGTTCGATTGCTTTTGATAAGGCGATCTCATCGTAAGGATTAAGGATGAATTGTACCCCGGCGGTATTGAATTGTGTATTATTGTCGGTAAAAGTTACTTTTGTTGTGGTATCTGGTACGTTACTTATACAAACCAATAATTTCATATTGTCTTTTTTGCAAATTTAGTTTAAAAAAGCTTCTTTTTAAAATGCAGAGCACCCGATTACAAAAGCTATTAGAGTTTTACAGCAATGAGCCAAATGATCCTTTCCTAAAGTATGCGCTGGCTACTGAATATATAGCCATAAACGATTTTAGCACCGCTTTGATTTACTTTGAAGATTTAATTCTTAATCATAAAGACTATGTTGGTACCTATTACCATCTCGGAAAGCTTTACGAGAAACTTAACAGGAAGGATGATGCTGTAAAAATATACCAGCAAGGGATGCAAACGGCACGTGCCGCACGAGATAATCACGCTTTCGCGGAACTGCAAACGGTATATAACTCGGCTATGGGTTTAGATTACGAAGACGAATAACATTGAGCGCAAAACAATTTTTATTTATCAGAGATGTAATCCTGTTTACGTTTACAGCTTTTGGCGGCCCACAGGCTCACATCGCTATTATGCTGAAAGATTTTGTTAAAAGGAGGTATTATATCAGTGAAAACGAGCTGCTCGAACTTAATGCTTTAACTCAGGTTCTTCCGGGCCCTTCGTCAACTCAAACACTAATTGGGGTAGCCTACAAAGTCGGAGGGCTATGGATGTCGATTCTTACGTTTATAATTTGGGTGCTGCCCTCGGCGGGGATTTTATGTTTTGCCGCCATAATGTTTTCGTTTTTAGATGATAAACATAAATTTATCCAGGTGATGCGGTATGTACAGCCCATAGCTGTAGGGATAGTAGCTTATGCTGCCTACTCATTGGCTAAATCGGTACTAAAGAGTGATATATCAATTTGGCTGGCCGCTACGGCGGTAATCGTTACGCTTATTCTTCGAAACGCATATGTTTTTCCGATTCTTATTCTCTTGGGCGGAATCATCTCATCAGCATTAGAAACCTCGCATGAAGAAAATCAGTTGCGGGTAAACTTGTTTTCAAACATCAATACGCGCAAGGTGATGTATTATTTGGGCATACTATTGCTGTTCGCCACTTTAGGTGCGATTATAAATCAAACCTCTCCCTTTAGTTTACCGATAAGATTATTTGAAAATTTTTACCGTAACGGCATCATTATTTTTGGCGGAGGACAGGTACTTATTCCCTTGATGTTTACAGAGTTTGTTCAGATGAAACACTACTTAACGGGAGATGAATTTTTGGCGGGTTTTGCTTTTCAGCAGGCTTTACCGGGCCCTACGTTCTCTTTTACATCATTTTTGGGGGCAATGACAATGAAAAATGCGGGTGGCTCCATCGGCGAACAAGTTTTAGGGAGTTTAGTTGCTACTCTTGGTATTAACCTTCCGGGATTTATTTTAGTATTGTTTTTTGTGCCGTTCTGGAACGATTTAAAGAAGATAGCCCTGATTAAAAATTCACTTTCGGGTATCAATGCCGTAGCTGTAGGCTTTTTAATCGCGGCTTTCTTTTTTATGCTCAAGCCGCTTGGGTTGAGCATTCTCTCGATAGCCCTGGTATTAGTTACCTTTTTGCTGCTCAATTTTACTCGCATAAGAACACCTCTTATAATTTTGGCTGGCGTTCTTATGGGTTGGTTTATCTAATCTTAGAACGGAGCCTCTTCATCCATATCATCCATTCTGGAAGGACGGATGATGAAGTTGCTTGGCTTTTCAAAATCTTCTGAAGGGGCCATTGCTCCAAACGGATTTCCGACTTGTGCAGATGGCATAGAGAAGTCGTCTTCCAAATCGGCAAACTTTACGAATTTTCCTATGAAGCGTAATGGAACGGTTCCGGTTTCACCATTTCTGTGTTTTGCGATGATAACTTCACCTATACCAACTGTCGAGCGGCCTTCTTCATCTTCTGTCAGGCCATAATATTCCGGCCTGTAAAGAAACAGCACCATATCCGCATCTTGTTCAATGGAGCCTGATTCACGTAAATCTGATAGCATTGGACGCTTACTGGCACCTGGCCTGCTTTCAACCGCACGACTTAATTGAGAAAGTGCCAGTACCGGAACGTTTAATTCTTTAGCCACCGATTTTAAAGCTCTTGAAATACTACCGATTTCCTGTTCCCGGTTGCCGCCGCCTTTGCCTTCACCTTTTCCGTGCATTAACTGAAGATAATCGACAATAATCATTTGGATATCGTATTGGGCCTTCAGCCTTCTGCACTTTGCTCTGAATTCGAAGATGTTTAGAGCAGGGGTATCATCAATAAAAAGCGGTGCTTCTGTTAACGTTCCGATTTTTGAATGCAGCTGCTGCCATTCCCATTCAGCCAGATTTCCCTTACGGATCTTTTCCTGCTCAATTTCGGTTTCGCCCGAAATTAAACGATTTACCAACTGCACCGACGACATTTCAAGTGAAAAAACAACAACAGGTTTTTTAAACTGAACGGCCGCGTTTCTTGCGCAGCTTAATACGAAAGCTGTTTTACCCATCGCAGGGCGGGCGGCGATAATAACCAGATCAGAGGGCTGCCAGCCCGAGGTCATTCGGTCTAAACCTGTAAAACCCGAAGGTACGCCCGTAAGTCCGTCAACCTTGTCACGCAATTTTTCAAGTGTCTCAATCGATTCACGTACGATATCATCCATCTTCCTCGAATCGCGGCGAAGGTTGTTTTGAGCGATATCAAAAAGATTCTTTTCCGCATGGTCCAGCAAATCGAAAATATCGGTCGTGTCTTCGTATGCGTTATTAATTATTTCGGTCGAAATTCTGATTAACTCACGTTGAATATATTTTTGGGAGATGATTCGGGCGTGGAATTCAATATTTGCGGCCGAAGCAACTCTGTTTGTTAGTTCTGTAATGTAATAAGCTCCGCCGATGAGTTCAAGATCGCCTTGTTGGCGTAATTGAGATGTAACGGTTAAAATATCAACAGGTGATGATTTTTGAAATAAAGCGTGGATAGACTCAAAAATTCGTTGATGACTCTCTTTATAGAAAACTTCCGGCTTTAAAATGTCGATAACCGCAGAGAGGGCATCTTTCTCCAGCATAAGTGCTCCAAGTACCGCTTCTTCTAAATCAACAGCTTGAGGAGGAAGTTTTCCAAGTCCGCTTACCAGGTTATTCAGGCGGGTTCGGCGCTCTGGGGCAGGGGCAGATTTCTTCCCGGGGTTATAATCGTTTTGGTTATCTAAACTCATCCCTGCAAAAATATACATTAAGTCACTTGCCCGTATCTTTACTTTGTCAACAATGAAAAATTTACACTTAATTTTCATGTTAACAAGTAGCTGTTTTAGCTCACAAAGCTATGTTGAAAAAATGTTAATTAGTGCGAATATCGCTCGATAGATAGCTGCAGCAGGGTGTTAATAACTTTTTGTAATGTTGGTAAACTTAGGCTAATGAATAATTTTCAACCCTTTTTTGAGCAAATATGAGTATTTTGCGTGCTAAATATTTTAACAATGGACACTAAGTATTCCAGGCCGAAAAAAGAATCGAATCAAATGATATTTGGAATCCGTGCAGTGATTGAAGCATTGCAAAGCGGAAAGGATATTGACGCGATTTATGTTCAGCGTGGTTTAACGGGGGGGATTTTTCAGGAACTGAAGGCACTTCTAAAAGATAAGGCGATTAACCTCCAAATGGTACCTCCCGAGAAGCTGAATCGAATCACTACTAAGAATCATCAGGGAGTGGTAGCTTTCATTTCTCCGGTAACCTATCAGCGAATAGAAGATATTATTCCGGCTGTTTTTGAGAAAGGTGAAGTACCTATCGTTTTGATACTCGACGGGATTACCGATGTGAGAAATTTCGGAGCAATTGCCAGAACGGCCGAATGTGCCGGGGTACACGCTATTATAGTTCCGGTAAAAGGTTCGGCGCAAATTAACCCTGATGCGGTGAAAACCTCGGCAGGAGCCTTGTTTAAAATTCCCGTTTGCAGGGAAGAAAATCTTTTGAAAACTACCCGCTTTCTCCAGGAATCGGGTTTGTTTGTGGTGGCCTGTACCGAGAAAACCAATGAGTACCTGTATACCCCCGATTATACAATGCCTGTCGCGATTGTGATGGGATCTGAAGAAGACGGAATTTCGAATGAAATTATTCGTGCCGCAGATTATTTGGCTAAGATCCCGATGTTGGGGGAGATACATTCATTGAATGTATCAGTTTCAGCCGGAATTATTCTTTACGAAGCGGTAAGGCAGAGAGTTGCTTCAACACTGTGATAAGGAAAGTTTAAGATTTGACAACTTTCAAAAGTTGTCAAATCTTAAATCTCAAATAAAGTTATTCCCGAATTTCGATTTCACATCGGCCACAATTTGTTTAACATTTTGTTCTTTGTCTTTGTGGCAAATCATCAAAGTGTTATTCGCCTCCACAATAATGTAATCATCCAGGCCTTGCAATACTACCAATTTTCCTTTCGGTACGTTAACCATGCAATTCGACGAATCGTACATAATCACACGGTCGGGCGGGATTACAGCATTTCCAAGGTAATCTTTTTCGGCTAAGTCATACACAGATGCCCAGGTTCCCAGGTCAGACCATCCGAAATCAGTGGGTAAAATATACACGTTATCAGCTTTCTCCATTATGCCGTAATCTATAGAGATGTTGGTGCACTGATAATAGGCGTTTTGAATAAAGGAATGCTCGCTTTCGGTGTTAAAAAGGTTTGCGCCATCTTTAAAAGTATCATTCATCTCGGGCAAATGCTTTTCAAAAGCTTCGAGAATTGATTTCGCAGACCATACGAAAATTCCGGCGTTCCATAAAAATTCGCCGCTTTGTACAAAGGTTTTCGCCAGGTCGAGATTCGGTTTTTCGGTAAAGGTTTTTACTTTATGAAAATCGTTATCCAGGGTTTCTTCAGTAAACTGGATGTATCCATAGCCGGTATCGGGCCTTGAGGGCTTTATTCCAAGTGTAATGAGGCATTTATTTCTTGATGCCGCTTCGAGCGAATTACGTATATCCTCTACAAAGCGCTCGGGGTTTAATATCAGATGATCCGATGGTGCTACCACAATCGCCGCATCGGGATTCAGCATGTTAATTTTATGGCAGGCATACGCAATACAGGGTGCGGTATTCCTCATTACGGGTTCGCCTAAAACTTGATTTCTATCAATATCAGGCAGTTGTTCTTTAACCAAAGAATAGTAGTTTTCGTTGGTCACAATGTAAATATTTTCAGCAGGAACAATTTTAAGAAAACGCTCGTAGGTGGTTTGAATTAAGGTTTTACCGGTTCCAAGAATATCAATGAATTGTTTTGGATGAGCTGAACGGCTGATTGGCCAAAAACGGCTGCCGATTCCTCCTGCCATAATTACTGCGTAATAGTTTTTCATTTTTTTTATATAATTCCTTCCCTTAAAAGGTCGTGCAAGTGTATGATTCCTTTGTAAACTCCTTTATCGGCAACAATTAATTGTGTGATATTATTAGACCGCATCAGCTCTAAGGCGTTTAGCGCAAGTTCTGTACTTGAGATAAGCCGGGGGGATGTTCCCATTATTTCTTTTGCGATTAAATTTTCGAATGAATTGTATTTCTCCATCATTCGCCTGATGTCACCATCAGTAATAATTCCCCTGATTTTATTGTCTTCCACAACAGTTACAGCACCTAAACGGTTTTTAGTAATTTCAAGGATAACATCTTTTATTGATGCGTTTGGGCTAATCTCTGGTTTGTTGTTATTGATATACAGGTCTTTAACTTTAAGATATAATCGTTTTCCTAATGAACCGCCGGGGTGGTATTTGGCAAAGTCCTGACTACTGAATTCCCGGCTCTCTAACAAACATACCGCAAGTACATCACCCATCGCCAACTGTGCGGTAGTGCTGGTGGTAGGAGCAAGGTTGTGGGGGCAGGCTTCTTTCTCTACAGTAACATCTAATACAAAATCGGCTTGTTGCGCAAGGTATGAATTCAGATCGCCCACCATGCCAATCAAAACATTACCCGATTGTTTAAGGAAAGGCACCAGAACTTTAATTTCAGAAGTGTTGCCGCTTTTAGAAATACAAATTAAAATATCATCTTTTTGAATAATGCCAAGGTCGCCATGAATCGCGTCGGCGGCATGCATGAAAATGGAGGGAGTGCCTGTGGAATTAAACGTGGCTACAATTTTTTGAGCAATAATGGCACTTTTTCCCACTCCGGTTATTATTACCCGCCCTTTTGTGGCGAGTAACTTGCTTATTATCACTGAAAAGTCATTATTTAGTTTTGTAATAAGCCCCGAGATTCCTTCAACTTCTATCTGAAGTGTTCTTCTGGCGATATTTAAAATTTCGGTATTCGTCTTCAATAGAAGTTTTTTAATTTAAAATACTATTTCACGGCAAAAATATGTTATTTTGATGTTTAAAAATTAGCCTTTCTAATTTTTATTCCGGGAGGACATGGAGATAAAGAAATCATTATTTGATAATTTACAGAATTTTTTTGGGTTTGATAACTTCAAGGGTGAGCAGGAGGCCATAATAACTAATATACTTCAGCGAAGGGATACTTTCGTGATAATGCCAACCGGGGGCGGTAAATCAATTTGTTACCAGTTGCCTGCGTTAATGACGGAGGGAACAGCGATAGTAATCTCACCTCTTATCGCGTTAATGAAAAATCAGGTAGATCAGTTGAGGGCATTTGGCGGAACAGAAAGTATCGCTCACTTCTTAAATTCATCCTTAAATAAGGCGGATATTACCCGGGTTAAGCAGGATGTATTGAGCGGCGAAACAAAATTATTATACGTTGCTCCCGAATCTCTGGCTAAAGCCGAAAATATTGATTTTTTAAATTTAATAACGATTTCTTTTGTTGCGGTAGATGAAGCGCATTGTATTTCGGAGTGGGGACACGATTTCAGGCCGGAATATCGCAAAATTCGCCAGGTAATCAGTTCTTTAGGAGATAACATTCCCATTATCGCATTAACCGCTACAGCAACCCCTAAAGTTCAGCAGGATATTATAAAAAACCTGCAGATGACCGACTCCACCTTGTTTAAGTCGTCTTTTAACCGTCCAAATCTTTATTATGAGGTAAAGCCCAAACGTAACGTGATGAAAGAAATCATCAGGTTTATAAAAGGGAATATGGGCAAGTCGGGTATTATTTATTGCCTGAGCAGGAAAAAGGTAGAAGAAGTAGCCGAAGGCTTAAATCTAAACGGAATAAAGGCATTGCCTTATCATGCGGGTTTGGATCCTAAAACCCGTGCCGATACACAGGATAAATTCCTGATGGAAGATGTTGAAGTGATTGTAGCAACCATTGCCTTTGGAATGGGAATAGACAAGCCGGACGTTCGGTATGTCATTCATCACGACATACCAAAATCGATGGAGGGCTATTACCAGGAAACAGGCCGTGCCGGACGGGATGGCGGTGAAGGGCTATGTGTGGCGTTTTACGCCGAGAAAGACATTGATAAGCTTGCCAAATTCATGAAAGACAAGCCGGTTTCTGAACGCGAAATCGGAACGCAGATACTAAAAGAAGTAATCGACTATGCAGAATCTTCTGTATGCAGGAGGAAACAAATCCTGCATTATTTCGGCGAGAACTTTAACGAAGCTGGCTGCAGTAATATGTGCGATTGCTGCCGGGCTCCTAAAACTCATTTTGATGCCTCGGAGAAGCTGAAGCAAACCCTTCAACTGATTCAGGAACAGGGTGAAAAGTTTGACGATCATCACATCATTAATATTATGATGGGCGTTGAAACTTCACAAATAGTAGCCTACGATCATAACAAGCACCCAGATTTTGGAAGCGGTAAAGAGGACGGGCTTATTTACTGGAAGTCTTTGTTGCGACAGGCACTGCTTAATAATTATTTGTCTAAAGACATCGATAATTACGGGTTGCTTCATTTAACCAAATCGGGAAGATCGTTTATCGACAGTCCGCACACCCTTAGGTTTATTTTGAACAGGGTTATGGAAATGGCCGAAGATGATGCTGAAGATAGTTCACAACAGGGTGCCGGAACCTTAGATACCGCCTTACTTCAAATGCTGAAAGATTTGAGGAAAAGGCTAGCGAAGCAAAAAAATCTCCCTCCTTTTGTAGTTTTCCAGGATCCTTCGCTCGAAGAGATGTGTACGCACTATCCCGTAACCTTAGATGAACTTAAGCAAATTCATGGAGTAGGATCGGGTAAGGCGATGAAGTTTGGCGGGCCATTTATTGAACTGATAAGCAAATATGTTGAAGAGAATGATATTGACAGGCCAATCGATCTTGTGATAAAAAGTGCGGCAAACAAATCTGCTTTAAAAGTATCCATTATACAAAACATCGACAGGCAGCTCGCACTCGACGATATCGCCTCTTCGAAAGGAATAACCTACGAAGAAATTTTAAAGGAGGTTGAAACCATTGTCAGCTCCGGAACAAAGCTTAATCTGAATTATTATATCGACGAATTGATTGACGAAGACAGGCAGGATGAGGTGTTTGATTATTTCAGAAGTGCTGAGGTAGATTCTATCGATGAAGCTCTAAAAGAATTGGGCGGCGATGATTATACACGCGAGGAATTACAACTGATGCGTATTAAATTTTTATCAGAATTAGGAAATTAATGATTAACCACCTTCCTTCACTTAAATATACCGAGTCGGGTAATTTCTTTTTAATGTCGGGCCCTTGTGCCATAGAAGGCGAAGACATGGCTTTGAAAATTGCCGAAAAAATAGTTCAGATAACAGACAAGCTACAAATCCCGTACATCTTCAAAGGTTCATATCGCAAGGCAAATCGTTCCCGTATCGACTCATTTTCAGGTATTGGCGATGAAAAAGCGTTAAAAATACTTGCCAGGATAAGCAAAGAGTTCGGCATCCCTACGGTAACGGATATACATGCGGCGGCTGAAGCTGAAATGGCGGCAGCCTATGTAGATGTGCTGCAAATACCTGCGTTTTTATGCCGTCAAACCGATCTTTTAGTGGCGGCTGCCAAAACAGGAAAGGTTGTAAATGTTAAAAAAGGACAGTTTCTTTCTGCCGGCTCGATGAAATTTGCGGTCGACAAAGTAAAAGACAGCGGCAACGATAAAGTAATTTTAACTGATAGGGGAAATACCTTTGGCTACCAGGATTTGATTGTCGATTTCCGCGGAATACCGGAAATGAAAGCATTCGGAGTGCCGGTAGTAATGGATTGCACACATTCTTTACAGCAGCCCAATCAAACTTCGGGTGTAACCGGAGGTAAACCCGAACTAATAGAAACCATTGCCAAAGCAGCCATTGCTGTAGGTGCCGACGGCTTGTTTATTGAAACACATCCCGAGCCCGAAAATGCAAAGTCCGACGGAGCAAATATGCTGCATCTTACTTTACTCGAGAATTTGTTAGAGAAGCTAATAAGAGTGCGGCAGGCTATAATTTAATTTTCACGCGATTCTTAAAGCATTACGGAAATAACCTAAGGAACGTTCTTTAAGCCCGGGCAAAGGCATACAGCTAAAAGTATAATTTTAATTTCGGATAGAATCAGAGTGAATACCCAAAATCAAATGATGCGCCGATTATCTGTTTTCATTAAAGAGAAATAGTATATTTGGCTCCCTTACAATAAATGAAAACGGAACAAAAAACGCTTAGCCAGGAGGTTTTAGAAAAATATGAACTGGTTGTAGGTTTAGAGATACATGCCCAGCTTTCAACCGATACGAAGATATTTTCGTCAGATCCCGCAACTTTCGGTGCAGAACCCAATAATCACATAAGCCTGGTGTCTCTGGGTTTACCCGGATCATTACCAAAGCTTAATAAAAAAGTAGTTGCCTTCGCTATTAAAATGGGTTTGGCAACCAACTGCGCCATAAATAAGGTGAACAGGTTTGACAGGAAAAATTATTTCTACGCCGATCTTCCTAAAGGCTACCAGATTACTCAGGATGAAATGCCGATCTGCCAGCGAGGATATGTTCCGATTATGTTGAAAGACGGAACAGAAAAGAGGATCCGTTTGAACAGGATCCATATGGAGGAAGATGCGGGTAAAAGTATTCACGACAGAAATGACCGTTACTCTCTGATAGACCTCAACCGGGCAGGTGTGCCTCTTATTGAGATAGTATCCGAACCCGATCTTCGGTCGGCGGAAGAAGCCGCGGCTTATTTAACCGAGGTGAGGAAGCTGGTTAGGTATTTAGATATTTGCGACGGCAATATGGAAGAGGGGAGTTTACGCTGCGACGCTAATATTTCCGTGCGTTTAAAGGGCGCCGAAAGTTTTGGTTCGAGGTGCGAGGTAAAAAACCTCAATTCCATTCGAAATCTTCAGCGAGCGGTTAACTACGAGTTTAAAAGACAGGTAGCACTAATAGAAG
The DNA here is from genome assembly GCA_014380615.1 of Sphingobacteriaceae bacterium. GTDB lineage: Bacteria > Bacteroidota > Bacteroidia > Sphingobacteriales > Sphingobacteriaceae > Paradesertivirga. The sequence continues at coordinate 10,086 of JACMJM010000030.1, read as the reverse complement.
AGGGAAAGAAAATTGAACAAAATACCCTTAATTTTGATGCCTCTACAGGAATTACTTCTGTTCTTCGCTCAAAAGAAATGGCGTATGATTACCGGTATTTTCCCGAACCGGATTTGCCCCCCCTAGTACTTACCGAAGAGCTAATCCAACAGATAAAAGGCAGCCTTCCCGAACTACCCGAACAGCGGGTTAAGCGCTACAAAGAGGAGTTTGGCTTATCCGAATACGATGCTTTGCAGTTAACCTCCGACAGATCGGTATCTGATTATTTTCAGCAGGTGGTAAGTTATACCAAAAACTATAAATCAGCCGCTAACTGGATAAACGGGCCCGTTCAATCTTATATTAACGAAAATCCTGAAATTGAGATCCCAAATAAAATATCCGCTAAGTCTATAGCCGAAATAATTTCGTTAGTAGATGACGGAAAGATTAATAATTCTGCTGCTACACAGCAGTTATTCCCGGCATTAATAAATCATCAGGGTATTGAGGTGTTGGATATGGTTCAGGAATTGAATCTTTTAATCGATACCGATAGTGACGGACTTTCAAACTATATTAACCAGGCGGTTTCAATGTATCCTGATAAGGTAACAGAATATCATAAGGGTAAAAAAGGTGTACTCGGGTTGTTTATGGGCGAAGTAATGAAGATATCGAAAGGTAAAATAGATCCTAAAACGGCTAATAAATTACTTCTGGAAAAATTGGAGGCATTAAAGTGAAAAGAATATCAGGTGTATTAATTCTGTTGATTGTTATATTGACTGCTTGCAAAAACAGCGATGAATTTACAGTGGAAGGTAAGTTTGTTAATTATTCCGGTTTAAAAAAGGTCGAATTTTATAAAGGCGCTCAACTGATAGATTCCGCCATTCTTAATGAAAAGGGCGAGTTTGAATTTAAAGAAGTCTCTCCGGATGAGGCTTTCTTCACAATAGTTGCTGCTCAGCAATCATATACTATTCTTGCGAAAAATGGGGATGAAATTGTATTTAGCGCCGATTTTAGCGATATGCCGGGAAAATTTAAAGTAGAGGGTTCAGAATCGTCGGAGAGGTTACTGGAATTCAACCAGATCAGCAGCAAGTACAGTAAAATATATCAAGACATTCAAAAAGAATTTCAGGATAAAGTGGGTCAGCATCCCTCTTTAAAAGATTCATTGGAAGGAGTGCTAATTCCGCGTTTTGAAAAGAATATAGAAGCATTCGCAAACGAGACGATCGCATTTGCGGAAAAAAACAATGATAATCTGGCTGGTTTTTATGCTATAGGATCCTTGGATCAGGCCAGATACGAAGAAGAGCTGGTGAAATATGCTGAAAACATAAAGGGGAAATTTTCAGATAATCCGCCCGTACAGGAGTTTCTCAAAAAAATGGAGAGGTTAAAGGCGCTTTCGGTTGGCAAAGTTGCTCCAGATTTCCAAATGGCTTCCACCGATGGTCAAATTTTTAAATTATCACAGTTTCGGGGCCAATATGTCTTGCTCGATTTTTGGGCCTCGTGGTGTGGGCCTTGCCGGGAGGAGAATCCTAATCTTGTAAAACAATTTAATGCGTTTAAAAATAAGGGATTCACTATTTTGGGTGTATCCTTAGACAATAATAAGGATCAATGGCTAAAAGCTATAAGTGCTGATAAACTTACCTGGACACATGTTTCTGAATTGAAGCAATGGGATAGTAATATAGTAAAACAATATAATCTGGAAGCTATTCCAACTTCTTATTTGCTAGACAAGGAAGGAAAAATAATCGCTAAAAATCTTCGCGGAGCTGAACTTGAACAATTTTTAACCAAAACATTGAAATAAACTAAGTATATTGTTAAGAGATTATATTGGTTAACAATAATTTAATATACATTTAACTATTTCCTGCTTTTAGGGTTATACTTTAGTGGTAAATAAAAACCATGAGTTCAAAACAGAAAATTCTGATTGTAGATGATGAACCCGATATAAGGGAACTGATTGAGTATAATCTTAAGAAGGAAGGCTATCAGGTTTTTACAGCTTCGAATGGGCAGGAAGGGGTTTCAGAAGCCAAGCGTTCACATCCTGATTTGATTATTCTTGATATAATGATGCCTAAAATGGATGGCATCGAAGCCTGCCGGATACTTCGCACCATGAATGAGTTTAAAAATACATTTATGGTTTTTCTCACCGCACGCAGCGAAGAGTATTCAGAAATAGCCGGCTTTAATGTAGGAGCCGACGATTATATCGCTAAACCCATAAAGCCACGTGCATTAGTAAGCCGGATAAACGCCATTTTACGTCGTAACAGCCAGCCAGAAGAAGCGGTTGAAAATAAACTTGAAATCGCGGACCTTACTATCGACAGGGAAACCTACTTGGTATATCGTAACGATGAGAAAATTGTTCTTGCTAAGAAGGAATTTGAACTGCTTTATCTTCTGGCATCTAAGCCAGGTAAAGTTTACACCCGGGAAGTTATTTTAAAAAGCATTTGGGAAGACTCTGTGGTGGTTACAAATCGTACTATTGACGTACATATCCGCAAAGTAAGAGAAAAGCTGGGCGAAGATTATATCAGCACCGTAAAAGGAGTAGGATATAAGTTTAACGCTGTATAGCGCTTTGTTAAAACACAGAAGGGTTTTTTCTGTACTTTTGTGCCGTGAAATTTCCAAAATTTAAAGAGTCTATCCTTTTCGAGAATGATAATGTTATCGTAGTAAACAAGCCTCCGTTTATTAGTTCGCTAGATGAAAGAGAGGGTGGAGGGCTTAGTATACTGCGTTTGGCAAAAGAATACAGTGCAGACGCACAGGTATGTCATCGGCTTGACAAAGAAACTTCAGGCTGTTTGATTATCGCGAAAAACCCTGAAGCTTACCGCCTGGTATCTATGCAGTTTGAGCGCAGAAAAGTAAAAAAACTTTATCATGCGGTTGTAAACGGCACTCATCAATTCAATCAGCTGGATGTAAACCTTCCCATATTAAATCTTGGTAATAAGAATGTGGCTATCAGCAGGCAGGAGGGTAAGGCCGCCGAAACCATCTTCAACTCTGTAAAATATTATAAACATTATACGTTGATTGAGTGCATGCCGATAACGGGCCGGATGCACCAAATCAGAATACACCTGGCTTCACAGCGTGCTGCGATAGCCGGGGATGATATGTATGGTGGCCAGGCTGTACTTCTTTCTACTATTAAGAGGGGATATCGCTTGGGTAAAGATCAGGAGGAACTTCCCATAATGAAGCGGTTTGCGCTGCATGCCAGAGAAGTAGCCTTTAAGATTGATGAAGAAAAAGAAATAACAATTACCGCTCCGTATCCAAAAGATTTTGCCACACTGCTAAAGTTGCTCGATAAATTTGATGTGTGATTTATCGAAGTTTTTTTAAAGAATAGAAAAACTCTTAAAATTTCATCGTTATAACTTCTGCAAAAAATCGTAAAAAGCACTGAGCTATCTTTCAAAATGTTCCTTTTCATTCTTTTAAGAAAATATCTATATTTCGAAAATGTTTTGCATAATCAAAAGAGCTAAATTTAGCAACTAAAAAGTGTTTGTCATGATTAAAAAATAGATGCAACTTTTCCTTCCTAAGCTATATACAGTTGTTTGTTGGGGGGCAAGCATTTTACTGTTGGTCGGAGGGATTGGGATGCTTTTAAACCATCAATACTATTACTCTGCTGTATAATTTGGTTACCCTTTTTATATTCTATGCTACTGTTGCAGAAAACTTCGAGAACCACCTCAGCCGGGCATAATTTAAACATATTGTTACCTGCAGCAATTATTTGTCGCACTAGAATTTTTTAATCTTGTATCTTTTGTTCTCCGGATTTCGAATTTTGTAAACCAGTCTATCACACCTGATTTCTGTACATTCTATTCCAGAAATGTTATCTAATTTCAGAATTATTGAATCTGATTTAAACTCTAAATTTCCGTCGTAATCGGCACAACCATTTACAACAGATAAGTAAGATATGTAGATATACTTGTCTCTATACTCTACGGTGTCAGTCTTAGTGTAGAAGTTTTGAGAATAAATATTTCCCATATATGCGGTGTCAGCTAAAATTATTTCATCAACACTCATGACTGTAGAGCTTTTAAAATCCAGTAGCTTTTCGTGTCTCTTGCGCTCAACATCTTTTTGTTTACAAGAAAAGGCAGTCAGAAGTAAAATGGAAAGGAAAAGCTTGTTCATGTATATTGTCGTGAGGGTCTTATAAGGTGGTCCGCTTTATTGTTGCAGGTAACGATTATAGTTTGCGCTGTGCGTGTCGCCCATGAGCGAAGGGAAATAGCGCAATACTATTTGTTATAGGCTGGCTTTCTTACCATTTTATGTCTTCTGTATATTCTTTATCCTTATAGTCATTAAAGTCCCTTAGTTTTCGACGCTGTCTTGTGCGAATACTAAATTCCCAAATAGCAGAATTTTCAGACCAAGGGTCAGTCAATATATGAATCGTATTTGAGTCAACTTGTCTAAGAGCTCCTATATTCTTTAAATTGTCATCCACTATCTCGTAGGCTTCGTTAGGTGCCCATATTAAAAGCTTATCACCTCCAACTACGCACCATAAATTTTCGTCACTTATTAATGCACAAGTGGGGTCATATATAAACCCACCTAGCAGAATGGTAGTCCCATTCGACTTGTCTGTCAAGTACGCATATTCATAGATATATCCGACGGTCCAATTACTTGTTTCATAAAGTTTTCTATAACTCGGGTCGTCGGTCATGGTTGCTATGAGGGGTTATTAAGCTTGCAACTAACGATTAAGGCTTGTTGCTGTTGCGGAATTAATAGCAGATCAGCCGCAAGCCAGCACTAATGTAATAGAAAGCAGCGAAATAACATAGACCACGAAACCAGCAATAGAAACAAGGTGATGTTAGCTGTAGTTTTTATTCGGATTGTTCTTGAAAGGCTCTATCAAATTCCCCCCAATACATTAGTCCAGGTGATACCGTTTCTTTATTCTCACCTATATATGCAAACATCAATTTACCTTCTTTAAGCAACCTTTTGCTGTCAGAGTTTTCTTCCATGTAATTGCGCAAAACTCTTAATATGTTGGCAATAGCTTCAATCGTTTTGGTTATTAGATGATGAACGAAGTATGTGACGGTATACTTATTTTCTAAACCTTGAATGTCTTTAAACTTCTTCTGCTGCATCTTTGAGCATAAGAACAGAATAGTCTTTTTATTGGATGCAAGTTCATGCGCGAAATGGGCGTTCAAAACATCCGAAGTCCTATGAATAATATCTGAGCGATAATCATAAAGCTGTCTAACAAAATTATTATGAATTTCGATTACGCTTTTTTTGACATCGTTTGACTTTTCGTTAGAAAATAGTCCGGATTTTCCTCTTGCGTGACTTTCAATTTTATTCCAATTGGGAGTATCATCAGTTTTAACTAGAATGTAATTAATTAGGATAGCGGAGTAATCGAAGACTGATGATAAGTGAAAAACTATGCTGTCTAATAAATAACTTATATGTTTTTTGTCAATTTCCAAATGCCATTGAGAGGAATCTGTAAAGTTTGTTGATCGGTCTAAATTAGCGTGCTTTGAATGAATGTCGCTTAGTTGGGTAAACAGTAAACGAAAATGGAATCTGGAGCTACTGAGTCGATACGAAATATTATTTCTAATGTCAAATATTTTCGGCTCTGCGAATGTGTCCTTAATGTGAAACCCGAAGTCCATAGAAACGGCTTGAATTCCGGCATCTAACCCATGAATAAGTTTGTCAGTCTTTTCCAATATCTCATTCGTGTCCTCGATGTCAATTACTCTATGTTCCATGTATGAATGAGGTTGGGGTTTTAAAATTACAGCTAACGGCAGTCTGTCTAAGAACTACCATTTAATTTATTAAAAGTACAAATTTGCGGCTCCATTAAGCCGCATATCTAAAGTATAGGATGTTCTATTCTGTTTATAAAGGCTTAAAAAGGGAAAGCAGATACTTTCTAGCGCTGTTTTACGCCATTTGGGTGCCCCCAGACCTTGCAGATGGGCTTTCATTAGGCTTCCCATAAGGTTCATCAGTCGTTTCAGATTATAGCAGATTAAGATTAGACCCACATCGGCAGATGCCCGTTCCATCCCTTTCTTTGTGAGAATGTAAGAATATCCCCATTGTCGTTTTATAGTACCGTAAGGATGCTCAACAATAGCCTGTCGCTTCTTATAAAGTTCAGGGTTTGCCAGGATGTTCCTCCTGTTCCACTCTACAAAAGGAGCATGTTCACTCCGCTCTATCAGGCGTCCTTTTAAGTTCTTGGTGCAGGCCGTTCTTACCGGGCACTCCAGGCATTTATTGGTTTTATAATGTTTGGTAAGGGTGGGGTAGGTTTCATGATGTTTCACATACCAATTGCCATTGCTTATCATCTCCTGCTTCTGTGGGCAGGTGTAGGTGTCATTTTGTTGGTTGTAACTAAAGTTAGCCATATTATAAGCAACATCCGGAGCACTGGAAGCCACCGCAGGAATGGCTACCATCAAGGTTATGCCCAGGTCTTTCCCTTTTTTTAGCTCGCTGTCGGTATGATAGCCCTTATCATATAAGGCAGTAAAGTTTTCTGTTTTAAGGATGTCTTTAGCCCGAATCAGCATCTCGCCCATTGCCCTGCTATCGTTCTGATTGGTAACTTTATAATCAATGGGGATACCATGTTTAGCATCTACGGTGGTTTGCACATTATAAGCCACTTCGGTAATGTTATTGCGTGTAATGAGCTGACGGCTATCGGGGTCTGAAGTAGATACCTGATTCTCGGTACTGGCTTCAATTTGTTTTCCTATAGCCTCATAACCCGCTTTACGGCTTTGCTGCTTTTTTATTTCCTTCTGGATGGTTTCTCTGCTATCTTCATCGGCCAGGGCAAGAGCCTGGGTATAGGCCTGGAGTTTTTCTTCAATATACGCCAAGTGCCGCTCTATTTTCTTAGGGTTATAATTGTTCTTTTTAGAGTTCTGAGCCCGCAGCTTTGTACTATCACCGGCAATGAGTTTTCCACCTATCAGGTTAAATGTTTTTGCCAGACTTACGGTATATCGGAATACCTCTTTAATGGCTTTGCTATTTTCTTTACGAAAGTTGGATATGGTATTATGGTCAGGAGCCAGACTCTTGAGGAGCCACATTAGTTCGATATTACGCTTGCATTCTTTTTCCAGAGCCCTTGAAGAACGGATGCGGTTAAGGTAGCCGTAAATAAAGAGCTTTAACAAATCTGAAGGATGATATGCCGGACGGCCTTCTGTTGTTTGCTTGATGGTGAAATCAAACTGCTTTACCTCGATACTGTTAACAAACAGCTCAACAATACGGACTTCGTTATCTTCAGCGATGGCTTCTTCCAGCGATACCGGGAAAAGATGGGTTTGAGAGCGACTGCTTCCTTGAATAAAGTGCATACTTAAAAATAAACTTTTGCACGTATTTGATATTCTTAAGTTTCTAACTTCTTAACAGAGTTCTTAGACAGTCTGACGGTTACAGGTTTATATTGTGCCCGATTAGAAAGCACCAATTGTCGCCCTGGCACTAAAGTAGTTAAAAGGCAGAAACTTTCAAGAACCACGTCACTAGGGCATAATTTAAACCTGGTGTTGTATGCTGCCAATTCTTAGTCAATATTGAAAGTCCTATTCAATTGGAGATAAGTTCATATAGTCTCCGCTATCATGTCCAGTAGTTACGAACAGCTTTTTTTGTGATTTTAGAAAAATACTTGGGTCAAGTTTTCTTCTAACAATCTCGTCGATTGTCAATGAGCAGTATGCAAGTGGTAAAATCCAGTCAAGAAAGGAATAATTTTTGGGGTCTTCCTTTATTATGTTTTCAATTTGATTTAAGATGTCAAGTACTCCATATTTATTTTCTGGTTCATAGGTAGGTTCTGTAGCCCATTCAATATCATCTTTGTCGTAAGAATCAGCGCCCGTTAAATAAATTGCGTTAACTTTATTGTCATTGTCGTCCAATAACTTTACTATTCCAATCCAAATGGAAATGACTTTTTGGGGAAGTGGGTCGTTAGCTACCAATTGCTCGAACCATTCTTTTATTTCCTGTTGTTCGGTTTCTACATCTAATTCTCTTAATTGAGTCCAATAACAAGTAGGAACCGTTTTTTCATGGAAATCGATTATTTTATCCCATGCCTCTTTTATAGGTAATTTAGAATTAAATACTGTTTCAAAATGTTCCCAAGATTTGTTGTGAGCAAAGGTCATATTAGATGATGTAGTCGATAGTAAGTTTGTCGGATTTCTTTGGTTGCATACAACGATTATAGTTTGCGCTGTGCGTGTCGCCCATGTGGGCAGGGAAATAGCGCAACACTATTTGTTGTGCGCAGCTATTCTTACTGTGTCGTTAATAGTTCTCTTCTTATAAATGAAATTCTATGCTCTAATAGTTCAGCATTAGCTGTATTTGGTTCAACAGGAACGGGGTAACACTCTGACACGGATTTCCGGCCTTTCACATTATTTACCCAGTCCATCATTAGGTCACAATATATTTCTAAAGCTTCCTGCCCAGTCTTCACACTTTTGTCCAGATAAACTGAAGGAAGGTCGCCAACTATAACCCATATAAAATCGTCGATGCTTTCATTTATTGGTTGTATTTCAAATAGGAAAACGCCGACTTTTTCATAAATCGAATGCTCCTTGTCGTGCCAGCTTCTTATTGTTTTAACATACCATTCAAAGCTTTCTAAATATTGGCTTGCTTGGTCGTGTAAGCTTAAAATACATCTAAGTTCTTCAATCTCTGAAAGTCCCTCTAAGTCAATGTCTGTCATGGTGTTAGTCCTATGCGATTTGTTGGGCCATTATAGTTGCGCACAACGGGCGGAGGTTAATGTTGTGCCCCAAAGAAAGCACCGCCTAGTCCGCCGCACTAAAGTAAGTAAAAAGAAGAAAAAGAACGGGATTCACGTCGCCCGGGCATAACATTAACCTATTGTTATACGGCTGTTGTTTCTCCGAGCCAGAATCGCCGGGGTTTTAGCAGAAATTTTCCCGATGAAAGCGTAGCCGTAGTTTTAGCAGCAAGGAACATTCCGTCTCGAGGTCGAGGGTCAGTCCGGCGGAAAGGAACGATAACAGAAACAGAAGATCAGTGTAAGCGTCGGCCCCGGGCTTGCTGGTCAATTTGGTAATTCAGCGTCGGGTTTGAGCAAAGCGTCGGGACAGGAACCTGAATACCGGCAGAAAGTGCCTTTCTTACAATGCCGTATAACGTTTATAGTTTGCGCTGTGCGTGTCGCCCGTGAGCGTTGGGAAATAGCGCAACACTATTTGTTAGCAGAAGTTATTCTAATTTGTCACTCAGTATTTTTTTCGTTTTTCGGACTTCTCTGTTAAAATTTATTATTAAAACTAAATAGATAAAAAGGAAAAACAGGCATGGAAATAATAAAATATAAAAACTAATATTTTGCTCTAAGCAGTGAACAGAAAGATTAAAAGTTATAAATAAATTAAATAGAAAAGCTATTAAGACCCAAACTTTATCAAGGGTCGTCATACTAAATTTTAGTATTACTAGTGAATTGTCGATATGTCCATGAATTTTTATTGGAGCCCTAGTCAATCTTTTAAGATAAAATTTTGGTTCCATTATTTTTCCTTCAAATTGAATTTCGTCGCTAGCATTATCTGTTATTAAAAACCTAAAATGTCGAATGGGTTCTGTCATCCTTTTTAGTGCAGTTAAGATTTCGACCGAAGTTAATTTAGAGGTCACTGAAAGCTTTGCGAAAGGAAGTAGGTGCATTTCTTATAATTTCTGCTAACGGTCAAGGGTTTAAGTTGTGCCCGATTAAATGGCGGTCACCTGTCACCTAGCACTAAAGTAATTAAAAAGAAGAAAAGGAACGAGATTCACGTCGCCCGGGCATAATCTAAACCCTGTGTGTGTGCCTTGAATGGTAAATATAGGAGAAAAACCTAAAGCTAGAGGGTTCAAGTCCCTTATGCGCCGGAGTAACGATCTGGAAGCATTAGTAAGCCGCAAGGTGGTTTACCGTGAGGT
>JACMJM010000029.1 GCA_014380615.1 Sphingobacteriaceae bacterium | reverse complement strand
TGTCCACCGTTTTTCGTCATCCCAAATTATTATAAATGGTATCCAAAATTCGTTTTAAATTTTTATAATCTTCTTCGGTCAAGTTTTCCCATGCTTTCATCCTGATTTCGGCCATTTTAGGGGTCCACTCGGCTACATGATGTTTGCCCAATTCGGTAAGATGAACAGTAAAACTTCTTCGGTCGGCCGGATGAATACGCCGTTCGGTCAATCCTTTTTTACAAAGAAGATCGATAATCCGGGTAAGGGTGGGATGATCTTTATCGGTTATTTCGGCAAGCTGACTTTGATTCAGATCATTATTTTGATTCAGGTTTTTCAGAATCAGCCATTGATCTACCGTGATATCGTAATTTTCAGCATTAAACCGGCGCTGTGCATACTGTTTAACCTTGCGGGCTGTACGATCTAGCAGATCGCCGTAAGTACTGAATAATTCTGTTGACATTGTAATAATTAGTGCAACAAATATCGGAATAAATTATAAATAAAAAAGGCTTCCGGAAAACCGAAAGCCTTTTTTACAAAAATTATAGGAATTTATGCTTTTGGCTCCTTTATCTCTTTGGGTTTATCTTTCTTTTCACGGATAAACTCAACAACAAACGGTGTTGCTACGAACAATGATGAGTAGGTTCCAAAAATTACTCCAATCAACATGGCAAAAGAGAAGCCTCGCAGAATTGCTCCGCCAAAAATGAAGATGATAATTAATACAGACATAGTACAGATACCTGTAATAACTGTTCGGCTCAATGTACTGTTTAAAGCATTATTAATTACTGTTGGCAGGTTTTCATCCTTGGTATGATGCTGACCAATATACTCCCGAACACGGTCAAATACTACCACGGTATCGTTAATAGAGTAACCCATAACGGTTAGAATGGCGGCGATAAATGCCTGATCGATATCCAATGAAAATGGTACTAATCCGTTTAATAACGAGAATATTGACAAGAGAATAAGCACATCATGCAGTAATGCGATGATGGCGGAAACACCAAACTGCCATTTTCTAAAACGGACCAGGATATAAAGGAAGATTACAATAATGGCGAATACAACCGAATAGATAGCCGAAATTTTGATATCATTCGCAATAGTTGGACCAACGGTTTGCGAATCCTTGATTTCATATTTAGGATTTATCTTCTTTAAACCTTCATTCAGTTTAGCTCTTACCTGCTCATCCGCTTCAGCAGTGTTCTCATCAATCAGGTATGAAGTTGTGATTTTTACCTCGTTGGCTGAACCGAAAGTTTTAACTTCAGGGGCAACGCCAAACTCTGTAAGCAACAGGTTTCGAACTTTATCTGTTTGAACCGGTTTGTCAAACTCGACAAAGTATGAACGACCTCCTTTAAAATCAACTCCAAGACTAAAGCCCCTGGTAAACATGGAAATCAATCCGGCTACGATAATAATTGATGAGAATATATAGAATCGTTTACGACCTGAAATAAAATCGAATTTAGAATCCTTAAATAAATTCTGGGTAGCTTTTATTGAGAAACTAATTGGTTGTTGCTTTTTCAACATCCATTCGAACACTAATCGCGAAATAAATATAGCGGCGAATAACGAAGTCAGGATACCGATCATTAAGGTAGTGGCAAATCCAACGATTGGACCACTTCCGAAAACATAAAGGATTACACCGGTTAAAAAAGTAGTTATGTTAGAGTCTAAGATAGAGGACATAGCCTTTTTATAACCCTCGGCAATGGCCAGACGCAAACTTTTACCTTCAGCTAATTCCTCGCGGATACGCTCATAAATAAGTACGTTCGCATCAACCGACATTCCCAGTGAAAGCACGATACCGGCAATTCCAGGCAAGGTTAATACTGCACCTAAGGAGGCAAGTACGCCCATTAAAAAGAACAAATTGACTATTAAAGCGATATTGGCAACCCAGCCTGCTTTGCTGTAATACAATCCCATAAAAAGCAGGATCACAATAACACCTGCAATTGTTGAAAGCAGACCGGCATTTATGGATTCTAATCCCAAGGATGGACCAACTTCATATGAACTTACAATTTTAGCAGGTGCAGGCAAGCGGCCGGCTTTTAAAATATTGGCCAAATCCTGTGTGTCTTCAACCTGGAAGTTTCCGCTTATGGAAGAAATACCGTTTGGAATTTCTCCCTGTACAGTAGGCGCAGAGTAAACTACGTTATCTAAAACAATAGCTACACTTTTCTTATTATTTTGGTCTGCAGATGCGGCGGCAGTCAGTGTGCGCCATTCGCGGGCACCGTCACTGTTCATTACCATTACTACTTCAGGGTTTCCACGCTGATCGTAATCTGCACGGGCATCCGAAATAACATCACCACCTAAAGCCGGACTCCCGTCCATTTTTGTTGGCTTTAACGCGTAAAGTTCAAAAACCTTTGAATCTGGACTTACCTCTTTAACTCCCCAAACCAATTTTACGTTCTGA
>JACMJM010000001.1 GCA_014380615.1 Sphingobacteriaceae bacterium | reverse complement strand
CGAGGATATCAATCCATGCTTGAATATTACCTGAAAGTTTCCCCATCAGTTATCGAACCGCCGTATACGAGACCCGTACGTACGGTGGTGTGAGAGGCGCACCTCATCGCTTACAAGCGGTGAGGCCGTCTACTCGATTAGCTGTAGTTGCTCTATTGTCAACTATTTATAATTGTCAAAGTTAATAGCGAGAGGTAAATAATATGTGCCACTAAACTTGTTTCCGTTTCTATCTGTCGCACGATCAAAATTTATATTGCCTTTATAAGCATATACACTTCCTGTCTTAGCTTTTGAGGTCGCCTTTAACTTGACTGAAAGCATTATATCTCCAGGTTTGACCAAAAGTCCGCCAGCAAATTTTGCATCTTTAAACTGTTTTTTCAATTTATTCAACTCGTCTTCAGTCAATGCGTATGATGCCTTCTGCGTGTCGTTTGTCAACAAGCCGGATGCATGATAATTAGTAACGGTAATTGACTCAATATCGTCAACTGGGAAAATTGAGTTCAAGGAATGTCCGTTTTTAACTGACCTGTAATACGGATTTGTTTTGTCCGCTTTTTGCGAAAAAGTCGAGATTGTCACGAAAATAAACACAAATGTCAATATTGTCTTAGTCACCAGTTTGTGTGTCGGTTTCATATCGTTCAGTGTGTCTCGTCTTATGCTACGTGTAGGGTTTTTGCAATTACAGCTAACATCCGGCTTTACGCATATGCGTAAATATCCGATATAGATGCACTTCTGTGGTTGATGAAAACAAGCTTGGTTTGTATTGCCTTAGAAGAACGCATTAACATAGGTACAAAATTTAGTAATGATTTGCAAATTTTGGTTATCTGTGTCAGTGATTATTAAAATTAATATGAAGCAGTCAATTACTACATAAAATGTGCGCCGGTATATCCTAAAAGCCCACAGGCTAAGGGCTGCCCACTTGCACCAACATCTGCCGACTGATAGATTAGCACACCAGCACCCCCCCACAACGTACCTGCCTTTCATCATAAACCTGATGGCCGCGTAAAGCCCACAACGAAGCCTCGGCCTGTGCGCCGCGTGAGGACTTGCAGCAAACAGCAGGGCTTCCAGAACATAGCAGCAGTTCAGCACCTTTACACCCTTCGACTCTTCCTTCGACTCCGCTACCATTGACGTTTTTTTTACGCTTGTCACTCTGAGCGGAGTCGAAGAGTATTTTAGGCCACCACACATACTTCGACTCCGCTCAGTATGACACCGCGCCACACGCTTTTAACGTCATTTTATATTGCTTTTTATGGAATAAATTATCCCTCAGGATGACAATACTCAGGATGACAACATTCCACCAGAATGATACACTCCCTACTCTATCTCCTTTGCCTTAACAAATTCCCTCCATCCCGAGAACCGCGAAATGTCTTCACTCTCTTCCATTACGCAGGGTTCGCAGATAAAGCCTTTTACCTGGGTCCCGTCCTGGAGATTGAGGGTGCCGATGCCTAGTGGTTGGGGGATCATGGAGATGAATTTACCGGCATTTTCGAAGGGAACTTCCCAGATTTCGAGCTCGAATGCGGAGCCTTTTCTGCCGCCTGTGAGGCGGATGAGTCCGGGTTTTTCGCCGCGGGCATCTTTTACGAGGTACATTTTGTATTCGGCGGAGGTAGTGCACTTTCGTTTAAGGCGGCTGCCCAGGCTGGTAAGCTGGTGATTAAGGGGCTGACCGCTGAGGTGCAGTCCGGCTACGGCGATTTCCATGTATTCTACAGGTGTGTCCATTTTCAGGGTTTTAATTTTTTGGCGTATTGGATGAGCTGTTTATCGGCATAGGCAGCACCGATGAGGGTAACGCCCATGGGCAGCCCGTTGCTTTGAAAGCCGTTGGGTACTGCCAGCGCGGAGAGGTTGAGCAGGTTGACGAAATTGGTGTAATAACCGAGGTTTTTGTTGAGCTGGATGGGGTCGTTTTTGATCTCCTCGATTTTGTAAATGGTTGGCGAGGTGGGTACGAGCATGAAATCGATGTTTTGAAGCAGGCTGTCGGTAAGGATTTTAAGTTCGTCGAGCTTGTAGAGGGAAAGAAAGGTATCTACGGCGCTGAATTTTTTTGCGCCTTCGATAATGGCCTTGGTTTCTTTGAGGAGGTCGTCGGAATTGCTGTCGAAGAAGTCTTTGATGGAGGCCAGTCGCTCGGCTACCCAGGGACCTTCGTAGAGCAGGGCGGCGGTTTCGAGGAAGGGCGCAAAATCGATTTCTTTGAGGGTTCCGCCGGCGGATTGGAGCTTTTCTACGGCTTGCTGGTAGAGCGCGGCGTATTCGGTATTGCCGAAAAAATTGAGGTGCTGTTTGGCGGGTACTGCGAAGGTAAAGGCGCCCTTGGGCAGATGGATGCTGAGCTTTTTTTCTTCTTTTCCGGCGGCGATATTGAGCACGAGTTCGGCATCCTCGCCATTGAGGGCGAAGATGGAAACACAGTCGAGCGATTTACAGGCGGGCACTACGCCCTGGGTGCTGATAATGCCTTTTGTGGGTTTTAAGCCAACGATGTTATTGAATCCGGCAGGTACGCGGCCCGAGCCAGCGGTATCGGTACCCAGGGAGAAGCTTACGAGCCCCAGCCCGACAGCAACAGCCGAGCCGGAACTCGAGCCTCCTGAGATATATTCTTTGTTATAGGTGTTTTTTACGGATCCGTAGGGCGAGCGGGTGCCTACCAGCCCGGTGGCAAACTGATCGAGGTTGGTTTTACCGATGAGCAGCGCGCCGGCATCTTCGAGCAGCTGTACCACATCGGCCGATGCCTCGGGGACATAAGAGAATGCGGGACAGGCGGCGGTGGTTGGCAGGCCGGCCACGTCGATATTGTCTTTTACGGCATAAGGCAGTCCGTAGAGGGGCAATTGCGATGAGTCCTTTTGCAACAGTTGCCGCGCTTTAGCCAACACGGTTTCTTTGGGCAGCAGGTGAATCCAGATGTTATGATCGTGGTGGGCCTCTGCTTTTTCGTATATGGTTTCTACCAGTTCGGGGAGCGAAAGCTTCCCGGTTTTGAGCATGGCCTTAATGGAAGTAATGTCCATTTTTAGGTTTTCAGTAGTTGCCTGCATTTAAACAAGTGTGAATATTTGGTTGAGTTGTGTTACAAAATCGGCGGAGTTGGATACGGCCCCGAAGATGCCGCCCTGGAGCTTGATGTTTTCTACGGCGGCGTAATGGTTCTTCTTTTCGGTGGCGCCGCAGCAGTCTTCGAGCAGGAGGCATTCGTAGCCGCGGTCGTTGGCTTCGCGGAAGGTGGTGGATACGCAAACGTCGGTGGTAATGCCGGTAATCACCAGGTTGCGGATGCCGCGGAGACGGAGCACCATATCGAGGTCGGTGGCGTAGAATGCGCCTTTGCCGGGTTTATCAATAATGGTTTCGCCGGGCAGCGGGTAAAGTTCGGGGATGATGTCCCAGCCTTGTTCGCCACGGGTTAAGATGCGGCCGCAGGGGCCCGGTGCGCCGATGCCTGCGCCGTTACGTTCGGAACGCCATTTTTTGTTGGCGGGAAGATCGGATAAGTCCGGCCGGTGGCCTTCGCGGGTATGGATAATGTGGAAGCCCTGTGTGCGCATGGCCCCGAGCACGTGTTTAATGGGTTCGATGGCGGTGCGGGTTAGAGAAATATCGTAGCCCATCTGGTCGATGTAGCCGCCTTTGCCGCAAAAATCGATCTGCATATCAATAACAATTAGGGCGGTGTTTTCGGCTGTAAGGTTACCGTCGAAGGGCCAAAAGTATGGATCGGATTGGATTTGCTTCATGTGATCAGGTAAATTGTACGGGTTTCTCCCAGATGGCGAGCACTACGCAGCCGCCCGGGCTTGTGATGGAATGACTGGAGCCGGGATGGTTAATTAACAGGTCGCCTGCCTGGTAAATACCGCGTTCGTCTTGCTGACTGCCCTGCAATACAAAGATGTGTTCGTACCCCAGATGTTCGTGATTGGGGGCAGAAGCTCCAGGTTCGTATTTTAACAACGCGGCGCTGGCATCAGAATGTACCGACTGATAGATGGGGTAAATAGACATTCCCTCACGGAAAAATTGCCATTCGAGGGTATTATAATCCATCCCTGTTAAATTTTGCAGTAGTATATGGTTGTACATAACTGTTGGTTTAAGCGCTTGTTACTCTGTTAATGTCCGGCCATTTTTTCGCCGAGGATGCTCATACTCAGCTCTTCGACAGGCGTTTCGTATATGATGGACCCGTTGAAAATGACACCGATGCGATCAGAAAGCTCGATGATTTCGTCGAGGTCCTCGCTTAGTAGCAATACGGCGGCGCCGCGGTTGCGTACTTGCATAATGAGGGCGCGGATATCAGCAATCGCATTGAAATCAAGCCCGAAGCAGGGATTGGAAATTACGAGAATTTCTACCTCTGAGGACAGTTCGCGGGCAAGGATGGCACGCTGCACGTTACCTCCCGAAAGTGCTTTGATTGGCGTGCCGGGCGTTGGTGTTTTGACGTTAAAATCCCTGATAAGATCTTCGGCTTTGCGGTTAATTACTTTCGTTTTTACCACGCCTTTGCTTTGGAAAGGGTTATGATCGTAATAGCGCAGCGCCATGTTTTCAGCTACCGACATTTCTGGAACGCAGGCGTTTTTCATCGGCTCTTCGGGCAGGCAATGAAACTGTTCTTTTTTCATTGATTTGCGAACGGGATTGTATTCTCTGCCGTCGATAAGGATTTTGCCTGAATTGGCTTTTACCTGCCCCGAGAGGATTTCGACCAGCCTTTTTTGCCCGTTTCCGGATACGCCTGCCACGCCGTAGATTTCGCCTTTCTTTACGGATAAGCTCAGTTTATCAATAATGGGAATGCCTGCTTCTTCTTCGTTAAAGATCTTTTTGAGCTGAAGTTTTACCGGGGCTTCTAACTGGCTGTTGCGTACCTGGTTTCGTTCTTTTACTTTATTTCCGAGCATTAGTTCGGCGAGTTCAGCCTTGCTGAAATCGCTAACCTTCCCTCCTCCTGCGTATTTACCTTTGCGTAAAACGGATACGGCATCGGCATAGCCAAAGATTTCGCGGAACTTATGCGAGATGATAATGACGGTGAGCAGTTTACGGTCGACGAGGTTTTTGAGGAAGGAAAGCACTTCATCGGCTTCGCCGGGTGTGAGTACTGATGTTGGCTCGTCGAGAATAAGGATCTTGCATTTAAGATAGAGCATTTTCAGAATCTCAAGCTTTTGCTTTTCCCCGGCCGAAAGATCGCGCACGAAGGCCTTAAGATTCAATTGAAAAGGCATTTCTTTCATAAATTCTTCCAGCTCGTTCTTCTCTTTCCGCCAATTGAGCAATGCGGGTATTGTATCGCGGGCGATGATGAGGTTTTCGGCAACTGTCATATTATCTACCAGCATAAAGTGCTGATAAACCATTCCGATACCCGATTTATGGGCGTCTTTAGGATTACTGATGCTGATTTCCTTTCCCCCAAGGAGGATTTCTCCTTCTTCGGCTTTATAAAAACCCATCAGGCATTTGGCGATGGTGCTTTTTCCCGCTCCGTTTTCGCCCATGAGGGCATGAAAAGAAAACTGTTCGATGTTGAGGCTCACATGCTTAAGCGCCTTTACGGTGCCAAAGGTTTTGCTGATATTTTTTAGCGTGATTGCAGGATACATCGGAAGCATATTTTCTACGAATTAAGGGTGAGCATTCCTTCAATAACTGATTTAGAATTAGATACCGAGCCGAATACGCCGCCCTGCATTTTTACCATTTTTAAGGCCGCGAGATGATTGCCGTAATCGGTGGCGCCGCAGCAGTCTTCGAGTATAAGGCATTCGTAACCACGGTCATTTGCTTCGCGCATAGTGGTATGAACGCATACATCGGTGGTTATTCCCGTAAGGATGATGTTGCGGATGTTGTTCTGGCGGAGGATCATATCCAGGTCGGTGGCGTAGAACGAGCCTTTGCCGGGTTTGTCGATAATGACTTCGTTTGGCAGAGGATAAAGTTCGGGGATAATGTCCCAGCCTTTTTCGCCTCGGATGAGGATCTTGCCGCAAGGACCCTGGTCGCCAATACCGGCACCCATAGATTGCGAGCGCCAGCGTTTGTTGGGCGGGAGGTCGGCCAAATCGGGGCGGTGACCTTCGCGGGTATGGATAATGAAGAAGCCTTTTTCGCGCATTACAGCGAGGAGCTTTTTAATGGGTTCAATAGGTGCCTGGGTAAGCGAAAGATCGTAACCCATGCTATCCACGTAACCGCCCGTACCGCAAAAATCAGTTTGCATATCGATGATGATGAGGGCGGTATTCTGCGGAATAAGATTTCCGTCGAAGGGCCATACGTAAGGATCAGCAGTGATTTTAACCATGTTTTCTATAATTTAAATCTCCAGCTCTGCTGGAGCTACACCAGATTCCTTTTTGGAAGAGCTGGTTATAATGATGATGAGTGTAAGAATATACGGTGTGGCGTTAAACAGGTAATAGCCGTATGAAAATCCGGCTCCCTGCAGCGCAGGACCGAGGGCACCCGCACCGCCGAAAAGCAGTGAAGCAACAAAACACTGCATAGGTTTCCAGCGTGCGAAAATTACAAGTGCCACGGCCATTAATCCCTGTCCGCTGGAAAGGCCTTCGTTCCAGCTTCCTGGGTAGTATAAGGAGAGGTATGCGCCTCCGATTCCCGAAAGGAAAGTTCCTAAAGCAGATGAAATGGTTCTGATCTTGTTGACATTGTAACCAAGTGCCAAACCGGCTTCTTCATTCTCTCCGGCTACTCGAACGATCATCCCCCAACGACTGTATTTAAAGCCATAATGAAGAACTACGGCAAGGATGATCCCTAAAATAAAGAGCCAGTTAATTCTGAATGCCTGTGTAATTTGAGGGACGGAACTCCACCAGGCCAACGAGAAATCATCGAGCCGTGGGGCTGTGGGTTTGATTAAGGATTTTCCGAAGAAAAAGGCTAATCCGGTGCCCAGCATAATGAGGGCAATTCCCATGGCGATATCATTTACTCCTTTTTTACCGCAGATCCAACCATGAAACAATCCGAAGAGCGAGCCAATACAACCTGCAGCTAAAATTCCCAGCCAGGCGCTTCCGGTAAAAAGGGAAACTCCGTAGCCTACCATAGCGCCCATAATCATGCTTCCTTCATGGCCAAGGTTGATCCTGCCCGATTTCTCGGTGATGCATTCGCCCAGGCTCACAAAGAGAAAGGGTGTGCTAACTCTTATAGCTCCGCCGATAATTGCTAAAAGTATCAGCCAAAAGTTTTGATCCATACAGGTTGAATTTTAGTTTTTTAAACGATTGAAGCGCCATTTTCCCGGAAAAACCTTCCCAGCCGATAATAGTTACGAAGATGATTCCCTGCAACACCACCATGGTAGCATCAGGCAGTTCGCAGCGGCGCTGAATGAGTCCGTTGCTGGCAGCCAATGCGCCAAAAAGGAATGTTACGGGCAATACGGCAATTGGATTGTGTCTCGACAGAAAGGAAACCAGGATTCCGGTATAACCGAAGCCGGCGATTAATGAAGCGTTTGCCCTACCGTGAATGGCGGTAACTTCCACCATGCCTGCTAATCCAGAAATTCCACCTGCGAGGAAACAAGTGATGAGGATGATTTTACCCAATGATAAACCGACTAATCGTGCAGCTTTTTTGTTCCCTCCGGTGATGCGAACCGAAAAACCGAAGGTGGTAAAATGGTAAATAAAGTAAGTAAAGAGGATAAAGAATAACCCGATGATTACACCGTAATGAACATCTGTGCCTGCGATATCACCCATCATTTTGCTTTCGCCGATGTGATAGGTTGAAGGTTTGTTTAAACTTTGCGGATCGCGCAGGCTACCTTCCACCAAATGGTTAAGGAGGGCTATCGCGATGTAATTCATCAGCAGGCTCACGATGGTTTCGTTGGCACCTTTGTAATACTTCAGCAAACCAACAAAGCCGATCCAAATTCCTCCCGCAAGGAAAGCAGAAAGGAACATGCCCGACATAGTTAAGGCATAGGATGCATCCGCCAGAGCGATACCCGTTACGGCTGAAGCTAATCCGCCTACCACCAGCGCCCCTTCGCCACCTATTACCACCATGCCCAGCTTTGCGGGTAATACCGTGCAAAAAGCTACGAGCATGAGCGGGGCCATCATCAGCAGGGTGTTCTGGATCGAGAACCAGTTGCCTACGGAGCCTTCGATCATATAAGTGAATACTTCTTTGGGGCTGGCTCCTATTATTAACAGAAACAGGGCAAAGAATACCAAACTGATGGAAAGGGCCACGAGGGTATTAAGGACGGGCTTTAGGGTGGAAATGAGTTTGGTGGTGGAGTTCTTTGCCATGTTTTGTTTTATTAGTTTTTATTCGGGCAGATGTATTATACACACCTATCAACTTTCGACAGGCTTATAATGACGCTACCCATTTTGTGGCCCGTCACCCTGAGCCTGTCGAAGGGTCGTTCGATGGCCCCGGGTTCTGAACCGCTCTTTCTTTCGACAAGCTCAAGATGACGCTACCATTTTGTGGCGGCCTGTTACAATGCCGGAATACTCCCATTTACCCCTTTCACCAAATAATCCATACTCTCTAAAATCGGATCCTGTTGTTTTAGCTCTTCGCCTGCTTTCAAAATTTGTTTTCCTGTACTGCTTACTAAAGGCCCTTTGAAAATGGTATGGCCTTTATCTGACATAAATTCTGCTTTAATCGCCTCGGCCTTCGCTTTTGCAGCTTCGGAAACCGCAGGACCATAAGGTGCAAGCATTACAATACCTTCTTTTAAACCACCGCGGTGAAGTCCGGAAAGTGATTTGCCAGCTTTATAGTTGTTTACGAAATCGGTATACACTTTCGGCCAGTTCCACATTGCACCGGTTAAAAATCCTTTTGGAGCCAAAGGCGTTTGGTCGGTATGGTATCCTACTGAGTAGATTCCTCTTTTCTCTGCCGTTTCGATTAATACTTTCGGACTGTCTACGTGACCCGTGATCACATCAACTCCCTGATCGGCCAGGCTGTTAGCTGCTTCAGCTTCTTTAACAGGAAGGAACCAATCGCCGGTAAATACTACGGTAACGGTAACTGAGGGGTCGACAGATTGAGCACCTAAAGCAAAGGCATTGATATTTCTTAATACCTGAGGAATAGGCTTTGCTGCGATATAACCCAGCTTTTTAGTTTTGCTGGTTGATGCTGCCACAATTCCCGATAGGTAAACCGCTTCGTCGATGTAACCGAAATAGCTGCCTACGTTACCGGGATGCTTGCTTTTATCGTACAATCCGCCACAATGAAGAAAGGTCACATCAGGATATTTCTTGGCCATTTCCAAAGCATGCGGATCGAAATAACCGAAAGAAGTGGGGAAGATCAGCGTGCTTTTATCCATGTTGATCATACTCTCCATGGTTTTCTGAGCATCCATTGTTTCGGGTACATTTTCTTCTTCATAAACGGTTACACCGGAAAGATTTTTTAAAGCAGCGGCACCTTCGGAATGAGCCTGGTTGTAACCATAATCACTTTTACTTCCGATATAAACGAAGCCGATGGAAAGATTTCCGACTGAATCGGATCCGGCAACTTCAGTTGAAGTGCTGCTTCCGCAGGATGAAGCAACCAGCAGGATAAAAACAGACAGGCAATAAAAAATATTTTTATACATGATAAAGTTGTTAAGAATGAAAAAATGAGAACTTAATATTACTTGAAAAGCACCAGATACTGGATTCCCAGACCTAAACCAGATTTGTATTTTTCAGGGAAGTATGAGAAATAACGGTACTCACCTACTGCATAGAACTGATCGAATAGTCGCAATCCCAGCTGATGTTCTGTAACCACACCCTTAGACAGCTTTCCACCCATGGTATGATCGGCAAAACCTGAAATATATAGTCGATTGTTTAGCTTTTTAGGAGCGATATCAATTTTGTAAAAGTGTTCCATTTGCCAGGTAAAATCGTCAACTGGTGCGTCTTCACCGATTTGAAGTACATGAAAGTTGATTCCCCAACTCATGTTAATTGATTTGAAGAATTTATCAAGCCCTGGTGTATTGTGCACTCTCCAGCTTGGTGCCAGTCTTAGTTTATCATTTTTCTGACCGCCAACCAGTACAGCCTGCACATTCAGGTCGATAGGCAGTTTTTTAAATGGAGAGTATGTTAAATTATGCTCCGAATAAAAGAAATCGAAATCATCCACGTTAGTAAGATCAAAACCACCTTGTTGATAATTGATAAAGCTGAAATATGCAAGCTTTTTGTTTAAGAGAGCCAGGTAATTAATACTAAAAGTTGAACCGCCACGGGTATCGTAATAACCGTTGAAATCCATAAAACCAAAACGATGCGATTCGGCAACTTTATTGGAATCTACGGGAGTCTGCGCATCACTTTGAGCACGGGTTAAATTGAGGTTCGAAAAAAATAAAAGAACGACAAATGAAAGGGTTAAGGTTTTTTTCATAATTTTGAAAAGTTTAAGTTAAGCGAAAGTTTAATTTGAAGTCGTTTAGGCTTATTCAATTGTTTTCCAGACGTTGTAAGTCCTAAGCGACATTTTTTTTAAGAGCTAGTTTTATTTCTCCATACGCATTCTGTTTAATTGTCTAAAGTTTCAAACCAGGTAAGGGCTTCTTCGTAGCTTGGAAATAATCCTACATTTTCAAAAACTCCCGGCCCCATATATTCTAAAGTTTTCTCGACGTTGATCTTTACATGGATCTCTCCTGAAAGAAGAATAGCCAGATTCCTGACTCCTTGTTTCGCCAGGCGGTGATAAGAAACTGCGCCGATGAATTTAATGTCTTCATCCAGCAAAATCTTAGCTTCTAATAAATCTGCTACAATACTGGTAACAGGCCTGTTGCTTTTTCTTTCGAACACCGTTTCATAGATTCTATCATGTCCGTTCCGTATAATCTTACTAAATTTCGGATAGCCTACGATTTTATAATACAAAAGGCTGTCATTTCCTTCAATATTTATGGTCATGTATCCATCCTGATAGAGTTTTTCCATTTCCAAGGGTTCTATTTTAGCATTTTCGGATAATGAGTACATATATTCCAAACTTTTGCAATTAAAATCATTCCGTTTAGAATCATTTCTATACAAAGAAGAATAATTTATCTTGAATTTGCAACACAATGCAAATTTTTTTAACAAAAAAATAAGAAATAAATCAACTTTTTAAAAATATTCATTCATATATGTCAAATTATGACGTAAACGACGACTAATTAACGCTATATGACAATAAATATGACTCTAAATCGCTTATTTTTTAGATAAAAATGCGTGTATTGCTATTTTTAAGACAAAAAAATTTGAAAAAGTAATCAAAATTGATACATTTGCCTTACATCCCGGATATAAATGGAACAACCCTTAAATATTGGCGAGAAAATAAGAGAGGTTTTTGAGGCTAAAAAAATGAAGCTGAAAGATTTCGCGGAGTCGGTTGGAGTTGCGCGACAGAACATCTATCGCATCTTTGAAAAAGATACCATAGATATTGAATTACTCTTGCAGATTTCGTCCGTGCTGGATCATAATTTTTTGCAGTATTACACTAACGGATCATCAGGCAATAGCTATGGGAGTGTGATTATACCTAAAAAAGGGGAGGCGGAAACCCATAAAGAGATAGAACAACTGAAGAGTGAATTGAAACTGGCCAAAAAGGAGATTGATTACCTTACCAGGATCATCGAGCTGATGGAAGAACGGACGAAGTTGTTGATTGAGAAGAATGGCTGAGTTTACTATCGGTGTAATTTATGCCCCTGATTATTACACAAGCAACATTGTTCTGATTTTATTGTAAAGTTATCTCTTTACGGATTACTATTCAACTTTCTTGTTTTCAATTTATCTGCATTGGGCTCAAGGCAAGTTTGTGAAAATTTCTGTGCCATCTATGCAACTGCTTTTGTTGAGCAGGCAAAAGTCGGTTTTTAAAATATTGTTTTTAGTTTAGCTGTCGGGTGCGATTCCCATACCTTGCTGAAAAAATTCTATGAGATTCATTGCGGGTCTCCTTCACTATAAAGGCCGAACACAGTAGCACTGTAGATTATCTTTCTGTTAAAACTTGTTAAAGTACATCAGATTTCGGCCCGGCCTTTTGGTACCTAAAATATTAGTTATACCTTAGCCGCACCAAAACCCATTTATGAAACATTACTTTTGGGCGGCGCTCTTGCTTGCCCTAACTACCTTCTCTGCCAAAGCACAAAACATCTCTTCGGCCAAAGGAATCGTTGCCGATACCGCCGCTGGCGCAAAGCTTGTAAATGCCTCCGTGAGTGTGCTTAATTCAAAAGATTCTACCCTGGTAAAGTTTGTCAGAGCAGCGGAAGACGGCACATTTACCATCAATGATCTGAAGCCGGGAAAATTTATTTTACTGGTTACATACCCTAAGTATGCCGATTATGTTGAACACTTCAGGTTAGATTCGCTGAAGCGATCTATCGATTTCGGCACCCTCAACTTATTGCTCAAATCTAAATTATTAGCTGATGTAATTATAAAAGGCAAAGCCGCCGCAATTACCATTAAAGGCGATACAACGGAATATAACGCAGGAAGCTATAAAATTGAGCCTAACTCGAAGGTTGAAGATTTGTTAAGGCAACTGCCCGGCATACAGGTAGATAAAGACGGGAAGATTACTGCCCAGGGGCAAACTGTAACAAAGGTTTTGGTAGATGGAGAAGAGTTTTTCGGCGATGATCCGACACTGGTTACAAAGAACCTCCGTGGCGATATGGTAGATAAAGTTCAGCTGTATGATAAAAAAAGTGATCAGGCCACATTTACCGGGATTGACGATGGTGAAAAGACCAAAACCATTAATATCAAATTAAAAGAGGATAAAAAGAAAGGCTATTTCGGTAAGGTTGATGCAGGCGGTGGTAACAGTGAATATTACCAGGGACAGGGGATGTTTAACGCATTTAGGGCAAGGCAAAAAGTATCGGCTTATGGCACGGTGGCAAATACCGGCAAAGCAATGAGTTGGCAGGATGCGAATAAATATGGGGCATCGAGCATGCAGATGTCGGATGAAGGCTACTTTTACTCCAACAACAGGGACGACCTGCGATACAACGGAGAAGGAATTCCTTATTCTCAGTCGGGAGGTGTTCATTTTGATGGAAAATGGAACAAGGACCGTGAAACAATAAATATGAATTATAAGGCTGGCGGACTCACTATCGAGGGCCTTCGGAACAGTCAGTCGCAAACCAGTCTTCTACGGCAAACCGCTGATGGAAGAGATTCTACCGCGATGTTTAATGGGGCCAATAATTCTAATTTCAGTAATAATACATTTAGACAAAAGCTCGATGTTACTTATACCCTAAAAATTGATTCAACTTCGAATCTCAAGATAATTGCCGACGGTACTTTAAAAAGTACTAAACGAGCCGAAAGTGAAGAAAGCGTAAATATGAGAGGAAATAACGCTTTTCAAAATAAAAGTACACGGAATTCGGATAACGACGGTACCCAGCAATCTTTTCTCGGGAGCATACTGTATACTAAAAAGCTTAAGAAAACCGGGCGCACGTACTCTGTTTTGCTTAGCCAAACAATTAATAATGGTGAAGATGAAGGGCTGGTACTATCGAATAATAATTTTTATAATAATCAGGGGGTTTTTACCCATTTTGAAAACCTCGATCAATTAAAGACCTCAAGTTCGAAAGGTTCAAACTTTAATTCTAATATTACTTATACCGAACCATTGTCGAAATCTCTTTCTCTGGTATTGAATTACGGATTAAACTTTAACAGCAGCTCATCCGACAGAAAATCGTTTAACAAATCGGCGTTGGGGCAGTATGATATTTTCGACGAAAATTTCAGTAATAATTTTGATTATAATCAGAGTTCTAATCAGGGAGGCGCTGTTTTAAACTTAAAGAAAGGGAAAAATATCGCCAATCTGGGTGCGAAGATGAATGCGGTTAGCCTTGAACAGATAGATGTTTTAAGAAATGATAAGTTTAAAAGAGATTTTATAAATCTTAGCCCACAGGCCTCATATCAGTATAAGTTTTCACAATATAAGTCGGTAAGGATAAACTATAACGGTAATACACAACAGCCAAGTATTAGCCAGATCCAACCGGTAAGAGTAAATAATAATCCGCTTTTTATCTCTCGCGGAAACCCGGATTTGAATCCTTCATTCAGAAACACCATCAACGGAAATTATAATTCGTACAAGGTGCTATCAGAACAGTATATGTATGGTTATGGGTCGTACTCTTTTACCATTAACCCTGTGGTGGGGTACACTGTAACAGATACATCCAAAGGCGCAAGCGAGTACCAATCCGTTAACCTAACCAATAAAATGTCTTCAAATTACTATTTAAATGCAAGTTTTAGCCGAAAGATCAAAAGCCTTGGTTTTAATCTTGGCCTGTCGGTTGGGCTGGATGGAAGCAGGAACTTTAACTATATACGAAATAGCGACGATCCGGAAAGGGTATTGAATGCTTCTAGCAGAACTAATTATTCTTTTAATTTCAACGCGTCGCACTATGTTGCGAAAAAGTACAATTTTAATGTGTCGCTTGGTCCATATTACAACGACAATCAGTCAACTATACAGAGCACTGATAATAGTGGAGGCGGGTTCAATTCCAATGGCTCCTTTAGTGTCGAACTTCCGGGAAAACTTCAGTTTAGTGCTGATTATCGCTACACTTTAACCAAAAGAACAAAAACGTTTGATCAGGATATAGACTTCTTTATATTAACATCAACATTAACTAAGAAATTTTTCAAGGACGAAAGTCTGAAACTTTCAATCTCTGGAAATGATTTGTTAAATCAAAATACCGGCTTTAGCAGATATAGTTACGATAATTCGAACTCCCAAAGCGACATTACCACCATCAGACGATACGCCCTATTCTCACTAATCTGGGATTTTAATAAAATGGGCGGCGGCCTTAAACCAAAAAACTAATACCGAATGAAATTAATTACTATAATCATTGGCAGCCTGCTTTTAATAAGTAACAGCCTGCACGCTCAATTTACTCGTTTCCCCTTTAACGGAGTAATAGAATACGAGAAAAAGATCAATATGCACGCTCTTATAAAGAAGAGTATTAATAAAAATAATGAGAGTTACATGAACACTGCTTTCGAAGCTTATAAAAAGAATCAGCCGCAGTTTAAAACCTTAAAAAGTGTTTTGCAGTTCAGCAAAGATAAAACCCTGTTTACTCCCGTTGAAAGTACCGAGCCACCTTATTTTTTCAGCACACATCCGGCGGTAATGCAAATTAATACGGTGTATAACGACTTGTCGGCCAGCACCACCAGCATTCGTAAATCTGTGTTCGAAGAAACATTTCTGGTTAAAGATTCGATAAGGAATATTAAATGGAAAATTACTGATGAAAACCGGGAGATTGCGGGATATTCCTGCCGCCGGGCAAACGCTATTATAATGGACTCGATTTATGTAGTGGCCTTTTATACTGATCAGATTCCGGTTTCGAGCGGCCCCGAAACTTTTTCAGGATTGCCGGGAATGATTCTCGGACTGGCATTGCCGCATGAGCATGTTACCTGGTTTGCCACTTCGGTTAAAGATCAGCCACTTGATAAGCCTTTAGTTAGCCCGACTAAGGGGAAAGTGACTAATTATAAAACGTTGCGTTCAACACTAGAAACTGCGTTAAAAAAATATGGGGAGTATTTGCAAATTGCGTTGAAAATTTATACCCTCTAACCGGCATCTTTTAAATAATATACCCAGTAGCCGATAACTTCCTTAATGTAAAAGTTCCACTTTACTACTGTTTCGGCGTTGGGTATAAAACTATCAAACGAGGTTTTATCACGCCCGGCCATATAATTGCTGGAGCAGGGCACTACTTCGAGCCCCATTTTTTTATACGTCATTAAAGATCGGCGCATATGAAAAGCGGAGGTAACTAATAGATAAGGCGGTGGCAGTTTCTTATCCAAAAGCATCTTTTTAGAAAGTTTTGCGTTCTCGAATGTGTTTCTCGATTCTTTTTCGATTAAAACGCTACTATCAGCAATGTTGTAATGTTTTAATTCCGCGGCAATCCAGCGGGCTTCTCTAAATTTGCCGGGATTCAGGCTTGCGTTCCCTCCGCTAAAAAGAAGATGACTTGCCTTGCCAGATACCTTTACTTTTAATGCCTGGATAAACCTGTCGGATGATCCGTTAAAATATCCTTTCGCATCAGCATCCTCGCTTACAAAGCCGCCAAGAACAATGGCGCAGCTATAATTGCGGGGCCTGGTATCGCTATCAACATCCCAGTATCGTGCAAATACATTCAATAGAAAAGGATTGCTGGCTACCACAAGGAGAACAACGCAAGCCCTGAGGCTTATTTTTTTGAGCTTTTGATTCTTACTAAACAAAGCGCACAGTAAGGTGATCCCGATCCATGTAAAGGGATATATCAAATAGACTAATAGCTTAGACAGGATAAAAAACATATTATTTTTCTGAGCAATATCTAAATAATTTATAAAACTCTTGTCACAACTAGCCTGCCCGGCCCGTCTACTTCGCATTTACAAGAGTTTTCATTGTATTTCGTTCCCAGAATGTGCTAATCTTCTGCGAGTTATGACAGTTTCGGTAAAGTTTAAGCTATAAGTAAAATTTATTTCAGTTTTTTGAAACCTAAAGAGCCCATATTGCGAACAAGAGAACATCGATCTCGCTTTCAAATTACTAAGTTTTATTTGCTTAACCTTTATCCTTTAATGGTAGTTTTTCAAACCGAAGATCAATCGCCGACCGCAGTTTCTGAAGAGAAACAAGATGTAATAGTGTATGACAACTCTAACATTCAGAAAAGCTGCAATGGAGTTACTACTCCGTTAACCTATCATTTTACTAAACGCGTTTATGCCCTGGTTTACCGGCAAGCCATAAAATCGCTTTCTATTTCTGAAAAAGCCCTGTTAAAAAACGAAGATATTTTTCAGAATTTAACAGGCCTGATAAAGGGGCGCATTTATTATAATATTAATAATTGGTACCGCGGCCTGCAATTGTTTCATTCTTTTAAGCAGAATAAAGTCGCGTTGGCTCAAATGCTCGGACTTACAGAGGCTTTAAATTTTGCCGAAGAGGACGAGCAGAACTGGCGGTTAAGGCTGATCCGTTTATGGATTAAATACATTGACCGCCCAAGGCTGCTGCTCAAATTCGCCTCTTTAAAAGCATCGGTTCCAAAGTTTCTTGATCGGATGGCTGATTGCACCACCGAATTTTATAATAAAAATTTCGATCATCTTACAATAAAGCAACTGAAACTGGTTAAAGATGATATGGACAATAATTTAATAAAATATTGGACAACTCCCGTAATTAATGACCTTTATATTTTAATAGCCTGCGGGGCTTTAACAAAGAAACTGGAAAAGGCCGGGCTTGCTAATGCGGAAGATTTGGTAAACAGTTTTCTAAGCGAATCGCAGGCGGTTTCAAACTTGCAGCCAGCAAAGCATTTACATCGCCTGGCAATTATAAGCGCCTCACAGCCGGAATTAAGGCTGCTCATTAATCGCCTTCCTGATGATATACACTATCAGGTAAAAAATCGTTTTAACGATTTCTATCAGGAGGTGCTTTATTTTATCGAACATTTTGGTGACAGAACATCGGGCGAGTTGAAATTAGAAACAGATACAATGCGTACTAATCCGTTTTTATTTTACAACTATTTGCGCGAATGCTTAAATGCTCAGATATCAGAAATCAGAGCAAGTAGCCAGTCACAAAAGGCCTCCTTTAAACTATTTGAGCCCCATCTTACACATGTTACCGCTTCAAAAAAAGAAGCGATATTTTCTTCGGTGATCAAACTTCAGGAGGCTATCGCCCATCGTGAGGTTTTTAAGCTCGAACGGAGCAAGGTTTTCGGAATGTACCGTACGCTTTATCTGGCCTTCGGAGAATTGTTCGCCAGAAACGGCTGGATTGAAAATACTAACGACATATTTTACCTTACGGAGGATGAAATATTAGCCTGTGAAAACGGCAAAGAATACGTTTACGATACATTAATAGCTACACGCCGGCAGGAGTTTAAATTATATGAGTTTGAAGCTGTTCCATCACGAGTATTTGTTTCTACTAAGGTGATTGATGCGATAATAAAACCCAATGCGGTTCCGGTAATACAGGGTTTCGATTCTACGGAAGTTAAGGCTGAAGTAGCCTGACGGAATAATTTCAGGAGTATCGCCAAAGCTGATTTATGCTGCTAAGGCGGTATAAATCGGAATTTTAAAATAAGCTGTCAGCTTCTTCGAGTAGCTCGTAATCTTCAAATGCTTCGGTTTGTGCCGCTGCACCTTTCTCTCCCTGAACAACAATCGATTCGGCTTTAATTATCTTATTAAGCAGATTTATTCTTTTTAGATGAGGGTTCCAGTTAAATAATATCTCTGTAAGAGGATGATAAAATATTATGAAACTGAAAACATCTATGAAATGCGCCATTCCCGACTTGCTGGCCGTATGCTTGTCCATTAACACGGGAAGTAGAAAATTGAGGCCCGAAACAATAACAAGGCTTATGGCCAGTGTACCGTAGTTTCGCTGCTTGAACTTTGCGAATGCTTTAATTTCTAATTGCTTTTTCTCGGTATAATGCTTCCTTATGGCATACATCAATGGTTCAGCAAATTGTTCGTCGATTTTATCCTTACTATTTAATTTAAAGATAACCGCGTCGTGCCGCCTGCAGGATTTTATACATTGTTTTACATAGTTTTGAAACTTAACGCTTAACTGGCGTTTATAAATCGGCGCAATATCATGAGGATTGAAATATCCGTTAAGAACATTCTTATCCAATGCTAAAAATATATTGACAGTTTTTGAGGCAGTTTTACCCATTATGTAAAGCTTCCCTTAGGAAGTAAAAGCGTAAAAGTGGTTATACGTCAAATTTAATAAAAAAGATTCCCTTTTGTTGGGTTAGCGAGTTTTTAACATGGTTTTATGTAAAGGCAGAGAGTTTAATGTATTGTTAATAACCTATTATTCGTACTTCGCTAAGGCTGATTAACAAATTAGAGTTTGGCTAAGTAAGTCCTAATTTCCCTTTACGACTCTCAAAAAGTAATTTTCTCGAACAGGCCATTACCTCGGAAAGAAGCCATGTCCAGAGTTATTCGTTGAATAAAGACTCTCGGCTTTATTTATTCTTTTATTTACCGCCCTTATTATTTCATCAAGTTCCTCGCTGCTTTGATAAAGCATCGGAAGGCATTCTTCCTTGTCATCGGCACTCCCGTTTTTCATCAACCCTATCAGGCTAAGGATGGAGGCCAATGGCCTTCTGATCTCGTGTGAGGTCATCCAGGTAATCTTCTTT
>JACMJM010000028.1 GCA_014380615.1 Sphingobacteriaceae bacterium | reverse complement strand
ATAAGTGATGGCTTTTAGTAGAGTATCTTGAACCAGGTCATTCGCATCGTCTGCATCATGAGTAAAATGTAACGCATACATCTTTAGTGAACTTGCCTGACGCATAACCATTGTGTTGAATTCTATTTTAGTCATGTTGTTAGAGTTAAGGTTACTGTTTATTATTTTTCTTAAACAAACTTGTAATCATCTTTGCAACAACTATGCTAATTGCGACAAGCTCTGATAAATATGTCTTACCAGGCTTAAACTTAATGCTTAATTAATCTTAAATTATATTTACTTCCCTTTCTAAAGTTACTCCGAATTTGGATTTAACATCGTCGATTATTTGCGTAGAAAAATCGTAAACCTCTGTGCCTGTTGCGTTTCCGTAGTTAACAAGCACCAAAGCCTGATTTTTCCAGGTACCCGTTTCGCCCACTTTTTTTCCCTTCCAATCACATTTTTCAATCAACCAGCCAGCTGCTAATTTCACTGTACTATTTGGTAGACAGAAGTGGACAATGTCCGGAAAACTAGACTTTAATTGTTTAAATTCAACTTCACTTATGATCGGGTTTTTGAAGAAGCTGCCCGAATTACCAATCGTTGATGGATCAGGAAGTTTACTAACTCTGATATGAGAGACTACATCAGAAACATCTTTAATAGTCGGCTCCGCAATACCCCTCCTACTCAGTTCATCACCGATTGCCCCGTAACTTATATTAAGTTCCGCCTTTGTCGACAAGTCGAACTTTACAGAAGTGATTACTACTTTGCCCTTTAGACTGTTTTTGAAAACACTCTCCCGGTATCCGAACTCACATTGTTCCTTGTCAAACTCTTCGATCTCTCCTGTGTCAATAAAAAACACCCTACATGATTTAAATACATCTTTTAATTCCACGCCGTATGCTCCGATATTCTGAATCGGAGATGCGCCTACCGAACCGGGGATCAGGCTAAGATTTTCCATTCCGGCGAAGTCATTGCCTACACAATACATCACCAGGTTGTTCCACACCTCGCCAGCACCCGCTTCTATAATTACCCTATCTCCGGTTAAAGTACTTTCGATTCCTTTTATATTCATCCTGATGACAAGTCCCTCAAAATCTTTTGTTAGCAGCAAATTACTCCCTCCGCCTAAAACCAGCCGCTCAACGGTTTGCCACTTCTTGTCCGAGAAAAGCATCTCCAAATCGGTTTCAGAATTAATTTCTGTATACCAGCGGGCAGAAGCTTCTACGCCAAAGGTGTTGTACTTTTTAAGAGAAATATTTTCGAGAATTTGGGGCATGGTATTATATTTTATGAGCGCAAATCTCGTAAACTATCTTTAAACCAATGAGCCTGCGCTGAAATTCTTTTTGAACATACCTAGGATGCTTATGGAAATATTCAGGCACTGACATCCTATAATAAAATTCCCATGAAATCTAAACCTCCAATTATTATCCTGCTTAGCGTTTTACTGATCCTTATTCTCACATCCGCAACTCCAAAGCTCAGCTATTTTGAAACAGGCGGAAAAAAATTCCTTCTCAGGAGCAGCATCCTCGCAAACGAATCATTCGGCACTAATTCCAAATTCGAGATTGACCTTCTGCAGGCAAAAGACGCTGGCGTTACAGTTACCGGCACTTATATCTATTTATCACTTGCTTCCAATTCGCAAACAGAACTTGGAAACGGCAAGTACATTTTTAATGAAGATGTAATTCACAGCAAAAAACCCTTTGTTTTTAGCGGAGTGCTGAGCATTGACAATAAACCAGTTAAAATTCGGGGTGGATCTTTTGCTATCGTCAAAAAGCGCAAAATTTTGAAAATGGATTTTCTATTCAAATTAGAAAACGGGGAGAGTGTTAAAGGATATTACGAGGGCACCTATCAGCAGACAGACAGGAGAAAAAATAATTAATTCTTGTAATTATCTTTCTGCGATACTCGTCTTAACATCAAGGAATCTTTTATGAAAGTTTTATTCGTTGGTGATAGCATTACCCGTGGAACCCAAGGCGTGGACTGGATTAAGCTGATTGAAAAAGATCAGCCTTACTGGACATTGGAAAATTCGGGCGTTAACGGAGAAACCCTAACCAGGATTTCGGAGCGGTTAAAAAAGCTTATACTCGAACAACCCGACTACCATGCGGTTGTTTTTCAATCCATAACCAACGATATTTTACTTCCCTTATTTAAGCATCGCGGATTTTGGTTCAGGCAGGCGTACAACTATCAGGTAAAAACCGGTAATATTCCATCATCACCAAATAAATTTGAGGATCTTTTAAGACAAACCATCGAGTTTGTTCAAACACATTCGAACACACAAATTATTCTCCCAACAATAGGCTGCATAAACGAAAACCTTTTGGCGGAAACCAATGCGAGGCTGTTTAGCTACAACAGCATTTTAAAAAAGGCGGCAAAAGAAATGAATTGTATCCTGGCGGATGTTTCTGACGCTTTCCAGGCTGAATTAAGCAGTATCAAAACGGAAGATTATTGCGCAGATATTTTTTCAAACACCGCCTTCCTCGACCTTATTAATTGCAATTTAGGATTGGCGGATAACTTGAGTAAGAAACGAAAGCTGCATCTTACAATAGATGGCATACATCTCAACAGCAAAGGAGCAAGAATCTTTAAAGAGAAGCTCGAAACAGCTATCCTGCTGACTAAAGAAAGATCATTACTATTTATTTAAACGCACAAGGCTTAAAATATCTAAGCCTTGTGCGTTTGATATCAGGCGTTATATATGTAATGCTCTGCCTTCAGTTGCCGCTAAAGCCGCCTCTTTAAACGCTTCTGTATAAGTAGGGTGGGCATGGCAAATACGACCGATATCTTCGGCCGAAGCTCTGAATTCCATAGCAACAACAGCTTCCGCAATCACATCAGCCACGCGAGGGCCAATCATGTGTACACCTAAAACCTCATCGGTTTCCGCATCGGCCAATACTTTTACAAAGCCGTCTGTATCCATACTTGCGCGGGCACGTCCGCTTGCTTTAAAAGGGAAAGAACCAGCCTTGTATTTTTTTCCCTGCTCTTTTAATTGCTCTTCTGTATACCCAACACTGGCAACTTCTGGCCATGTATACACTACACCCGGAATTAAGTGATGATTGATATGAGGTTTCTGACCGGCAATAGTTTCCGCCACAAATACTCCTTCTTCTTCGGCTTTATGCGCAAGCATCGCTCCCTGCACTACGTCGCCAATGGCATAAACGCCTTTTACCGGGGTTTCAAAGTGATCATTTACCGGGATTTTCTTACCTCGCTCTTCTAAAGTAATTCCGATTTTATCTAACCCTAAACCTTCAGTATAGGCAACACGCCCAACAGCAACGATGCAATAATCACCCTCAAGCGTTACTTTTTCCCCTTTAGAAGTATCGGCCGTAACGATAACGCTCTTACCTTTTACAGATGCCCCGGTAACTTTATGCCCTAGAAGGAATGTAAAGCCCAATTTGGTTAAAGATTTCTGCAGCTCTTTACCTAAAGATTTATCCATAGTGCCGATAATGGCATCCATAAATTCAACCACCGTTACTTTAGCCCCCAGCCGAGCATATACAGAGCCCAATTCGAGCCCGATAACGCCACCACCGATAACGATTAAGTGCTTGGGTATTTCTGTAAGGCTAAGTGCTTCCGTCGATGTAATTATTCTTTTTTTATCTACCGGAAGAAAAGGCAGAGCCGTAGGCTTTGAACCCGTGGCTATGATCACGTTTTTAGTGGTAATGGTTTCCTCACCTCCCTCGGTCTTCGAAATTTTTATAGTGTTTTTATCTGCGAACGAACCCAACCCGTGGTAAGTAGTAATCTTGTTTTTTTTCATCAGAAAGGTAATACCGGCGGTATTTTCCTGCACAACAACATTTTTGCGGGCAATCATCTGGGCTATATCAACCTTAAGATCTTTTAAATTTATTCCATGCGTTTTAAAGGAATGGGCCGCGTTATAATAATGTTCTGATGAATCGAGCAATGCTTTTGAAGGGATACAACCTACATTAAGACAGGTTCCGCCAAGGGTATTATATTTTTCTACTATAGCTGTTTTTAATCCTAATTGGGCGCATCTTATGGCGGCAACATAACCACCGGGTCCGCTGCCTATTACTGTAACGTCGTATTGCATGTTATTTGTTGTTTGGCGTCAAAGTTAATTGATTAATGGGCTTAAGGAAAACTATTTGCAGATTTGAGGTTGTTTTTGTAGTGAAAATCACAATAATTGTACATCATTACTAAAATACCTGTAAATTATTAATTCAAATGATTAGCCAAAAGCGTTTTATAGGCATTTGAGATAAAAGATGGGCAGATATCTTACCTTACTAGTTGTACTTTTCTCGATAAATCTTTCGATGGCTCAACCTTTAATAAAGAAAGGAATGTTTAGTCGCGCAGATACTCTTAGAGGTATGCTTACACCGCTTCGAACATGCTATGATATCAACTATTACCACCTTGATATTAAGGTTAATATTGAAGAGAAAAAAGTAAGCGGATCTAATTTATTCAGGTTTACCGCTACCGAAAATTTCAAGCAAGTTCAAATCGACCTCTTTGAGAATCTCAAGATTGATAAGATAATTTTCGATGGGGCCGAGCTACCATATACCCGGGAGTTTAATGCTGTTTATGTCAGCTTCCCCCGGATTATTAAGATTGGAGAAATCAATCAATTTACCGTCCATTACTCAGGATCACCTGTTATCGCTAAAAATGCCCCATGGGACGGTGGGTTTATCTACGCAAAAGACGAATCGGGAAAACCCTGGATAACCGTTGCCTGCCAGGAACTTGGAGCAAGTGCCTGGTGGCCAAATAAAGACCATCAATCTGATGAGCCTGATAGCATGCTGATCAGCGTAGATGTGCCTCCGGGATTAATGAATGTAAGTAATGGCCGTTTACGTTCGATAAAACCTCTCGACGGAGGCTATCGCCAATATAACTGGTTCGTTTCCTCTCCCATAAACAACTATGGGGTAACACTCAATATTGGCGATTATGTTAAGTTCGATGAGGTTTACAAAGGCAAAAATGGACCATTGACTCTTAATTATTATGTATTGCGAGGACGGCTCGAACGTGCCAAAGAGCATTTTCCGGCAGACGTTAAAAACATGCTGAAGTCCTTTGAGTATTGGTTCGGGCCCTATCCTTTTTATAAGGATGGTTACAAGCTTGTAGAAACTCCCTATCTGGGAATGGAACATCAAAGTGCTATCGCCTATGGCAATCAATATAAGAAAGGATATAGGGGCTCAGACCTTTCGGGAACTAAACTGGGACTAAGCTGGGACTATATCATCATTCACGAATCGGGACACGAATGGTTCGGCAATAACATCACATCAAAAGATATTGCCGATATGTGGATTCATGAAGCTTTTACCACATACTCCGAAGGCTTGTTTGTTGAAACGGACAAGGGGAAGGCGGCTGGTGCAGCTTATATAAAGGGTCTAAGGAAAAACATCCGAAACGACTCTCCAATCTTAGGATCCTATCACGTTAATAATCGAGGCTCTGGCGATATGTATTTCAAGGGTGCGAATATGCTTCATACCATCAGGAGCGTAATAAATGATGATTCCGAATGGCTAAAAATTCTAAGGGGATTAAATAAAACATTCGGCTTAACATCCACCACATCAAATGAGGTAATATCATACATCAACAACTCGTCAAAAATCGATTTCACGAAAGTTTTCGAACAGTACTTACGATACACGACTATCCCGGTTCTGGAAGTGAAGAAAACCGGCAATCGGATAAAATACCGCTGGAAAACAGACGTAGAAGGGTTTGAAATGCCTCTTCGGGTTAAGCTTGTGGATTCGGGTGACTGGAAAGTATTGAAAATAACAAGCCAATGGCAACAGTTAAAAAGCAGTTCCTTTATACCGGATACAGATAATTTTTACATCAAAGTAAATTTTCTTCCCTGGGATGCAACTTAATGATGGTGAGTGCGTCTAACAAGAAACCCATTAATATGAAGACTTTATTATCCTCTTTTGGCTGGCTCCTGTTACTACTGCCGTTTATAAGTGTCGCTGGCACCAAAACCCTGCTAAATAAATTCAATGAAATCCCTGCTGAAGAACGCCGGGTTTCCGACTTTACCGGCATCAGCAGCAGCGGCTCTTTTGACGTTTACATAAAAATGGGTAATACCGAAGACCTGAGAATTGAGGGCGATGAGGAGGATATCAAAAATGTAGAAACTAAAGTGGAGAAAGGAACGCTAAAGATCCGGAGCATCAAAAGCTCTGGCTGGTCCTGGAACAGTCGCCAAAAAATCAAAATTTACATTACAGCAAAATCACTCAACAGTCTGTCGGTAAGCGGATCGGGACACATGGAAGTGAATGGAACCCTAAAAGCAAATACGCTGAATACCCAGGTTAGCGGATCGGGGAACATCCGGATTGGCATAGAAACTTCGACATTAAATTCATCCGTTAGCGGATCGGGAAGCATAAAGGTATCAGGAAGAACTT
Source organism: Sphingobacteriaceae bacterium (assembly GCA_014380615.1). GTDB lineage: Bacteria > Bacteroidota > Bacteroidia > Sphingobacteriales > Sphingobacteriaceae > Paradesertivirga. The sequence goes on along the minus strand of JACMJM010000028.1, from coordinate 49,735 downwards.
CTGGGGCTCATATATCGGTAAGCGGTTCGGGACAATTCCAGGGCAGAAATCTTAAAACGAGTACTACAGATGTTAAAGTAAGCGGCTCCGGAAATGCGTCAATCTATGCCGACGATAAATTAAACGCGGTATTGAGTGGTTCGGGAAGTATAAATTATTCCGGAAACGCCCAGGTAAACCAGACGAAAAGCGGCTCGGGGAGGATTTCAAGAGATTAATTTAGCACAACAAAAAAGCCGAGTGATATAACCCGGCTTTCTTATTTTGAATATATTTTTACACCCCTAACAACAACCTCGTCGGATCCTCCAACAACTGCTTAACTCTTACCAAAAATCCAACAGATTCACGTCCGTCGATTATTCGGTGATCGTAAGATAGCGCCACATACATCATCGGGCGAATAACAACCTGTCCGTTTACAGCAACCGGGCGTTCGATTATGTTATGCATTCCCAAAATCGCCGATTGAGGAGCGTTAATTATGGGAGTCGACATCATCGATCCAAATACTCCGCCATTAGTGATGGTGAAGGTTCCACCAGTCATTTCTTCGATAGAAAGTTTGTTCTCACGCGCTTTAAGAGCCAGAGCCATTACCGCTTTTTCGATTCCGTCGAGAGATAATGCTTCCGCATTGCGGATAACAGGAACAACCAATCCTTTTGGCGCCGATACCGCAATTGATACGTCTACAAAGTCGCTGTAAACAATCTCTTCGTTTTCGATACGTGCGTTTACCGATGGGAATTCTTTAAGTGCTTCGCAAACCGCCTTTGTAAAAAAGGACATAAAGCCCAGTCCCACACCGTGTTTTTCCTTGAATTTATCTTTGTATTTTGTGCGGATATCCATGATCGGCTGCATATCTACTTCATTAAAAGTAGTAAGCATGGCCGTTTCATTCTTAACAGCAACCAATCTTTTAGCGATGGTTTTGCGCAGGCCTGACATTTTATCACGACGCTCGTTTCTGCTACCAGCAACAGCAGGAGTTGCAGTTGGAGCGGCTTTCGGACTTTCTGCTTTCGGACTTTCTACCTTTTTCACCTCAGCCTTTTGAGCATCTTCTTTGGTAATCCTTCCACCTATTCCGGTACCGTTTACAGCCGTGGGGCTTACACCTTTTTCAGCCAATATCTTCGCGGCAGACGGAGAAGGAGTTCCCGCTGCGTAGGATGAATTTTTATCAGCCTGAACCGCAGGTTTTTGTTCAGCAACAGGAGCCGCAGCGGCCTTTGTTGGAACACCAGCAGCAGCACCAACCTCAATAGTACAAACTACTGATCCTATTTGAAGGGTATCTCCTTCTGCTGCTACACGCTTTAACACGCCTGCTTTCTCCGCTGTTAGTTCAAAAGTTGCTTTATCCGATTCTAACTCGGCTATTTGCTCATCCATCTGAACAAAATCACCATCGGCCTTTAACCAGCTTGATAAAATCACTTCGGTAATAGATTCGCCAACAGACGGAACCTTAACTTCTAACTTTTCAGCAGATCCGCCTGAAGACGCAGGAGCGACTTGCTCTGTAGCTGCGGCTGGTGCCGATGCCGTTGAACCCGCACCTTCTTCTACCGAGCAAACCACCGCGCCAATCTCCAGGGTGTCGCCTTCTTTCGCGATGGTTTTTAAAACTCCCGCTTTTTCGGCGGTAAGCTCAAAAGTCGCTTTATCAGATTCAAGTTCGGCTATAACCTCATCCATTTCAACTACATCACCATCCTGTTTTATCCACCGGGACAAGGTTACTTCTGAAATAGATTCGCCTACAGGCGGAACTTTGATCTCTAAACTCATAATATTTTATTTATACGATTAATCTACTTTAACGGCTTTATTTGTGGTTTTAATCACGGTTTTCTTAACTTCTTTCCCGGCTTTATCTTCAAACGCTCTTCCGATAATATATAATTGCTGAGAAATATGCTGTTTGGCGTATCCTGTGGCCGTACTACTACTTTCTTTTCTTGAAATAACCTCCAGATTCACGTCCGAATTTCGGAATTTACGGCACAAATACGGCCATGCGCCCATATTTTCAGGCTCCTCTTGTACCCAAACAAATTCTCCCGCCTTGTTATACTTAGTTCTAATTTGTTCAAGCTGCGCGTAAGGAGTAGGATAGATCTGCTCCAGTCGCACAATCGCAACATCTTTTCGCTTATCGGTTTGTTGTTTTTCAAGTAAATCGTAATAGATTTTACCGGTACAGAACAAAACGCGTTTCACCTCTGCTGCTTTAACAAAAGTATCGTCTATTACCTCATGAAACTGGCCGTTTGTAAATTCATCCAACTTACTTACACATTGCGGATGACGCAATAAGCTCTTAGGGCTGAATACTACAAGCGGTTTACGGAAGTTACGTTTTAACTGGCGGCGCAATAAATGGAAGTAGTTAGCCGGGGTTGTGATGTTACACACCTGAATATTAAACTCAGCGCAAGCCTCCAGAAAACGCTCAATTCTGGCCGACGAATGCTCGGGGCCCTGGCCCTCATATCCATGAGGAAGAAGCATGACTAAACCGTTCGAACGCTGCCACTTAGTTTCAGCACTTACTAAAAACTGGTCTATTATAATCTGCGCTCCGTTAACGAAATCACCAAACTGCGCTTCCCAGATGGTTAGTGATTGTGGATTTGCCAGGGCATAGCCATATTCAAATCCTAAAACACCGTATTCTGAAAGGTGTGAATTAAAGATATCGAACTTCGCCTGATCACCTTTTTTGATTTGAGCCAGAGGGATGTACTCCTCCTCCGAATCCTCCACCTTAACCACAGCATGTCTGTGTGAGAACGTGCCTCGCTCAACATCCTGCCCACTTACACGAACTCTTAAACCTTCGTTAAGCAAAGTTCCGTAAGCTAAAAGCTCGCCCATTGCCCAATCAAAGGTTTTATTGCCAACCATACGCTTCCGATCTTCAAAAAGCTTTTCAATTTTTTTGAAGAATTTTTTATCAGAAGGAAGGGTTGTAATATTATTTGCTATTTCTAAAAAGGTTTTCTCATCCACCGCGGTTTGAGAAGGAGCGAAAATTTCGTCCTGAGTAGCCATTTTCAAACCTGTCCAGGCACCGGAGTACATTGTATTAGGTTCATAAACATCCCCTTCTTTCGATTCATTCAAACGCTCCTGCAACAGTGCCCTGAATTCCTTTTCCATTTCGGCCGCAAGATTAGCGTCAACGCTTCCCTGCTCCATTAATTTTTTATTATAGATTTCCCTTGGGTTAGGGTGCTTCTCTATAATTTTATACAAAAGAGGCTGGGTAAATTTAGGCTCGTCAGACTCGTTATGCCCGAACCGGCGATAACAAAGAATATCTATAAAAACGTCGTTATGATATTCCTGGCGATATTCTACCGCCATATTTATGGCATAAATAAGGGCTTCAACATCATCACCATTAACATGGAAAACCGGCGATAAGGTAAGTTTGGCAATATCTGTGGAGTATATGGCAGATCGTGCGTCTTTATAATTGGTAGTAAATCCTACCTGATTATTGATGATAAGATGAATAGTTCCACCAGTTTTATAGCCGTCTAATTTGGCCATCTGAAGTACCTCATAAACGATTCCCTGCCCGGCTATTGAAGCATCGCCATGTATTAAAACCGGAGCGATCTTAGTATTATCACCGCCGTATTTGAAATCAATTTTTGAACGCGTAATTCCCTCTACCACAGGATCAACCGCCTCAAGATGCGATGGATTAGGGCACAGGCTTAGGTGAACCTTTTTTCCGGCTTCTGTTTCTACATCAATTGAATAACCTAAATGATACTTCACATCTCCGCCGAAAGGCTTCGTTTCATCGTAACCTTTTCCCTCGAACTCCGAGAAAATATCGCGATAGGTTTTGTGCATGATGTTGGCCAGAACGTTTAATCTTCCGCGATGCGCCATTCCAATTACAAACTCTTCAACACCAAGGGAAGCACCTTTTTCTATAATTGAGTCAAGAGCAGGAATAACGCCTTCGGCTCCTTCTAACGAAAATCGTTTTTGGCCCAGAAACTTTGTACCAAGAAAATTTTCAAATACTACCGCTTCATTCAGTTTTTTTAGAATCCGTTTTTTGGTATCGATAGAGAAATTGGGCTTGTTGCGTTCCCTCTCCATTCGATCCTGGAACCATTTCACTTTTTTAGGATTTCGAATGTAGGAAAATTCGGCTCCGATAGATTCGCAATAGGTATCCTCAAGTAACTGACGGATATCGCGGAGTGTAGCCGCACCCAAACCAACTTCTACCCCGGCGTTAAAAACCGTGTCTAAATCAGCGTCACTCAGTCCAAAAGTTTCGAGTTCTTTACCAGGATAGTATTTTCGGCGTTCGCGTACGGGGTTGGTTTTTGTAAACAAATGTCCCCTGTCGCGGTAACCGTGAATCATATTAAGAACATTAATTTCCTTTAAAAAATGTTCTGGTGTTTCCGCTCCGGCTACATTGCCTTCAGAACTACTCCCAAAATCAAATCCCTCAAAAAATTTCTGCCACCCGAATTCAACCGATTCTTTGTCTTCTTTATATAATTGATATAACGAATCTATGTAAGATGAATGTGCGCTATTGAGATACGACAAATTATCCATGTAAATTTTTGTTTTTTTTCTAAAAGCAGCCGCAAAAATAAGAGTTTTAGACCTATATCATTAAGTAAATACTAAAAAATGATTTTATTAGAGGTTTTTTCTTTCAGTTTAATGCAGTTCGTTCAATTTTGACATCCACTTTTTGATATACTGTTCTTCAACTAGTAGATCCGGCTTGATAGCGATAGGGCGATTTACCGACATTACACCTTCTCCGGCAATATACGTCCAGTTACCCCAGTTGCTTGCCGGGGAGTAATCGATTAGTTTCTCTTCAAAATAAGCGGCACCCGCCCTCCAATTTACCGCCGCGTCTTTAACCAGGTACATGGCAATATATTGTCGGCACTTGTTATTAATATATCCCGTTGAATTGAGTTCGGCCATACAGGCATCTACTACACCTACCCCGGTTTTTCCTTGTTTCCAAGCCGTAAACGCTTCCGATTCAACAAGAGTCAGTTCCTTACTTCCGTTTGTGATTCTGCTTCCGTGCTTTTTAAGCATAAACCTGAAATAATCCCTCCATTGTAACTCCAATACAACATGAGCGGCAATATCACCCGATGGCTGGTCTTTTTCGTAATCTTTTACCTGCCAGTACACTTCGCGTGGGGATAAGCAGCCCAAAGCCAGCCAGGGCGAAAGCATTGATGTGATGGTGGTAACATTTTTAATCCCTTTAATTTGCGTAACACTATGCAGAGACAAGAAACTCTTCAGCCTTAGCAACCCTTCCTGCTCTCCGCCTACAAACCGGTGCTGCGTTCGCTCATCGTATTGGGGAATGGGCAAGCCGCCTAAATCGGATAATACAGGCAACTCCGTGGACTCCAGATTTACGGGCACACTTATTTGGGTTGGCGTGGCAAATCCGGGCCGCACGCTGCTGTCGCGTTCGATTTTCTTTTTGAAAGCTATAAAAGCATCCGGAATATCCTTTATAGGAAAGGGAAGGTCTTCTTTATGATATAAGGTATGGCCTATAAAGTGTTTTAAATTTATCTGCTGCTTCCATAAAGCGGTTTCGACCTTTTCAGAAATCTCCGTTTCTTCGGCGGCTACTTCCCGATGATGATATACTTCAGAAATAGCGTATTTCTGGCAAATTTCGGGTAAAATCTGTTCAGGCATACCTACTTTAATCAGCAAATCGCCGCCAAGTTTTTGAAGCGACAGGCGCAAGCCATTTACACTTTCCAATAAAAACTTAGCTCTGAACGATCCTGTTTTTCTTGTTCCATAACTGGTTTCAGTAAAGTATCGGGGATCAAAACAGTAAACAGGAATAATCTTTTCGGCACGCTTTACCGCTTCAAGAAGAATCTCATTATCATGAACCCTTAAATCATTCCTAAACCAAACCAGTATGGTTTTTCCGTTCATATATACACTAACCTAAGTGCTTGCAAATTAATTAAAAATGCCCTAAAAACGTCATTCAAATTAAATCGGGCTTGAATATTGACATCATCAAGACAATATATAAATTAAAAAAACAGAATGCGCAATCGTGCATTTATAGTTTATGCGGAATTATTTTTATTGTGCGGAAATAGTGGAAGTTATCCGCAAAGGCCGATATAAACAAGAATATTTTTCCTCCCTTTAAAAATTTTCTCTAACTTTAAGGAAAGAACCGATTATGAAAGCCGTTAAACAAATTTTATCCAGCAAACCTGCTAATGTATATTCGGTTAGTCCTTCAACAACCGTATTCGAAGCACTTGAAGAGATGATGAATAAAAACATCAGTGCTTTAGTAGTTATGGAGGGCGACCAGCTAAAAGGCATTTTCACCGAAAGAGATTACGCCAGAAAAATTGCTTTAGCGGGGAAATCTTCAAAAGACACACCCGTGAGCGAGATAATGACTGCCGACCTTATAACTGTTTCCCCCGATGATAGCATTGATTTTTGCATGAATATTATGACGGAAAAGCACATCAGGCATTTGCCTGTGGTAGAAAACAACAAAATATCGGGAATGGTTTCGATTGGCGACGCAGTAAAATCTATAATAGAAGCTCAAAAAAGCACCATCCAGCAGTTAGAGTCTTACATTAACAGCTATTAGAATCTTCAAGCTGCCCCTGTAGGTTTCTTCGCTAATCACCCCTTTAATTTTTTGAACCAGGGCAATTCAGAATAATCCATAATAAGCCGCTCTACCTTGCGGTTGTGTTGAAGATGTTCTGTTACAATTTCTTCAACATCACTTAATTGTACCCTGCTGTAAAACACCCCTTCCGGATAAATTACAACCGAAGGCCCGGCTTCGCAAGCCTCCATACAACCGGCTTTCTGAGCTCTTATTTCTGTATTTAAACCTCTATCTTTGATTAACTTTTTAAAAGCATCTACCAATTCCATTCCATGAGATTCTCCGCAACTGATTCTCGATCCCTCCGGCCGCTGGTTGGTACAAATAAAAACGTGGTGTTTGTAAAGCATATTCGAACCAAAAATACACATTTGTTTAACTCTAAATCATGAATAAAACAGTTCTGATAACCGGAGCAAGCGGACTGATTGGAAGGCCCCTGACAGAACTCCTCATAAAGAAAGGGTATATCGTGCACCAACTCAGCCGCTCCATTAGCAAAGCTAATAGCGGGGTTAAAGTTTTTAAGTGGGATGTATCGCGAATGGAAATTGACGCAAACTGCATTGAAGGTGTAGATACTATTATTAACCTTGCGGGAGAAGGAATAGCCGATAAAGCCTGGACACCGAAACGCAAGCAGGAAATTATAAGCAGCCGCACAGGCGCGATAAAATTATTGCACGACACTCTTAAAAACACTCCCGGCCATACTGTAAAAACCTTTATATCCAGTTCGGCTGTTGGGCATTATGGCGACCGGAAGGATGAAATTCTTTCGGAAGAAAGCGAGCCGGGAACCGATTTTATGGCTAACACCTGCCTGGCCTGGGAACGCGCCACTGACAAAATAACTAATCTGGGGATTAGACTGGTTACGTTTAGAACAGGTGTTGTACTCTCGCCATACGGCGGAGCCTTGCCCAAACTGATTAAACCCCTTAAAATAGGCTTAGGCGCAGCACTGGGCTCGGGCAAACAATGGGTACCCTGGATCCACACGGAAGATGTAGTGAATATGTTTCTATATGCTATGGAAAATGAAGGTGTACATGGAGTATACAATATGACATCCCCTTTTCCGGCAACCAATTTGGATCTAACCAGGGCACTCGCCCGCCAATTAAAAAAACCTCTTTGGCTTCCGTCTGTTCCATCCATTGCATTACGCATCGCATTAGGAGAATTAAGCGCAGCTGTTTTAAACAGCAACAGAACAACTTGCGACAAAATAGTCGAGGCAGGCTTCAAGTTTAAGTTTCCGAAATTAGAGTGTGCGTTAAGCGATCTATATGACTGAGAAACCCATTGTCAATATATTTTGGTTCAGAAGAGATTTAAGATTGCATGATAATGCAGGCTTATATTATGCGCTGCGGTCGGAGCACCCGGTTCTGCCCCTTTTCATATTTGATAAAAATATTCTGGATAAAATCCCTGAAAAGGATGATGCCAGAGTAACCTTTATCTCTCATACCCTGCTGGAACTGGATAAGAGCCTTAAAGATTTAAACTCCTCGCTGCTGGTTAAGTATGCTACACCGAAGGACGCATTTGTTGAACTTCTAAATCACTATATGATAAAAGAGGTTTACACCAATACCGACTACGAACCTTATGCCAAAACACGCGATTTAGAAATAGCAGCCCTGTTAAAGGCCCGGGGAGTAATACTTCGCAGCTATAAAGATCATTTAATATTTGAAAAAGACGAGGTAGTAAAAGACGATGGCAAGCCTTATACAGTATATACGGCATATAAAAGAAAATGGCTGGAAAAACTGCGACCAGATTCCCATCTCACACCCTATATTACTTTAACGCACTCAAATAACTTTTTTAAGGGAATTTTTAATAACCCTTACTCGCTGGCTGATCTTGGCTTTAGTGAAAGTAAAATCCTTATTCCTGATAAAGTCTATAAACCCGTATTGGCAACCTATGCGGAAACCCGTGATTTCCCGGCCATAAACGGAACAAGCAGAATTGGGATTCATCTGCGTTTTGGCACCATAAGTATTCGTGAGATTGCGTCAGACGCTCTGGATTCACCTGTCTGGCTTTCGGAATTAATCTGGCGTGATTTTTACAGCATGATTTTATGGAATTTCCCGGAAACTGCCTATCGAAGCTTCAAAAAGGAATACGATAATATAAAGTGGAGAAATAACGAAGATGAGTTTATTGCCTGGTGCCAGGGCCGCACGGGTTACCCTATAGTTGATGCCGGAATGCGCCAGCTTAACGAAACCGGGTGGATGCACAATCGGGTAAGAATGATAGTAGCAAGTTTTTTATGCAAACATCTTTTAATTGACTGGCGATGGGGCGAAGCCTATTTTGCCCAAAAGTTGATTGATTACGATATGGCAAGCAATGTGGGTGGCTGGCAATGGGCAGCCGGAACAGGAAATGATGCCGCACCTTACTTCAGGATTTTTAACCCGGATTTGCAAACAAAGAAATTTGATTCGAAGATGGAGTATATTAAACGCTGGATACCCGAATACAGCGACCCGTTTACATACCCTGCCCCCATTGTTGATCATAAATATGCGAGGGAAAGAGCATTATCTGCTTATAGCGTTGCTGTAAAGGGGAATGCTCCTACTCCTTAGCAACGTCCACAACTTTTATTTCAAAGTCGAGACAGGAGAAAGGCGGAATTGCGGTACTACCATCGTTATTAAGTCTGGCATCTATACCGTATGCGAGAGCTGAGGGGATAAGAACGCGAATTGTACCACCCCCTTTAATTAATGGCAATGTTTGAATCCATCCCTCTATTGTTTCAGAAAGAGGCAGGACTACCTGATTATTGTCTGTTGCCTGCTGAAAAACTTTGCCGTTAAAAAGCCTGCCTGTATAGGTTACCGTTAGTGTAGAATCTTTGTTAATCGGGCTTCCGGTACCCATCCCAATTATTTTGTAATGAATACCCGTAGTTGTGCTTGAGAAGCCTGTCAGATTGTTAGCAGCTATGTATTTTTCAATACTAATCCGATCATAAGCTTGAAGGTCACCTTCATTTAAGGCTCTAACCGTATACTCTAGTGAAGCGTTTCCCGGAATCTGGCCCGAACCGCCTCTTCCATACGCCAGATGAGACGGGATAATGATCTTCATAAAACCACCCCGCTTTAATGAATCTTTTACAGCGTCTCGCAATCCTGCCGGACTTAGATAGCCTAAAAATTTTCCCGAACCGCCGTAACGGTTAACAAAAGTATCCAGACTCGAAAATTGTCCATCTAATGACCGAATAGTATATACCAAAGGGATCTTTTCGTTGTATTCGAGTTTCGCCCCAGCTCCGCGATTACCTGTTGAGAGAAAATAAATACCCTGAGCATTTCTCTTCGCCGTAATATTATTATCCTTTAAATATTGTTGAATATTGTTTTCATCAAGCTCTTCAATACTTTCATATTCCTTTTTACAGCTGCTAAAAACTATCAGAGTAAGAGTCAGGAAATAATATAATTTTCGTAAATTGAATTTCATTTGTTAACCATTTAAAATAAAGTCTGCGGTTTACACTACAGGAACTAAGGAGGGATGAATATTATGATATATCCCTAAGCCGCAAATTTATCTTTTTAAAAATCAAAAACCACTAATTAACTTTTTTTAACGTTAATACAACGTATTTAATATTATTCCTTTGTGTATTATCCTTAAACGAAACCCCTTGAGTCCAAAGGCGTATAAATGTATAAAACACACTTAAACTTAAAAAAGTATAGTTTTAAAGATAAAAAAGTATTAATAACGCAATAAATAGCTAGCCATATTTAATGCCCTTGAAATGATATATAAATACTTTTTTTAAACCGTTCGTCAGTTTTTAATCAAGAAGGGGTAAAATAATATTAGTATCGACTTCGATTCGAACCTAAATTTGAATAACTAATCAATTTAAAAGCTATGCAAAAAATTTTACGAACAGTATTACTGTTTGCATTCACTTTGGCGGGCACCTCAAATGTGGTATTTGCCCAAGACAAAGTAGTAAGTGGAACAGTTACTGATGAAAGTGGCGAACCGCTACCAGGCGCTTCTGTAACAGTAAAAGAGACTAAGACAGGAGTTATTACTAATGCAACAGGTCAGTATTCTATTACACTGCCAACCAATGCAAAAACTTTGATTTTCTCGTTTGTCGGGCAAACCGCAGAGGAAGTATCAATCGGAAACCGTACTTCTATTAATGTTAGTTTAAAATCTGATACCAGAACTTTAAGCGAAGTAGTAGTAGTTGGATACGGAACGGCAAAACGCGCTAACCTTACTACGGCGCAAACTACAATTACCTCGAAAGAAATGGAGCGAACGGTAAATACTACTTTAGAACAAGCTATTCAGGGGCGTTCTGCAGGTGTTTACATCACTCAGAACTCGGGTCAACCAGGCGGAGGCATCTCTGTAAATATCCGGGGTGTAAATTCACTTAACGGGGCAAATGAGCCATTATATGTTATAGATGGCGTTCAAATGCAACCAGGTCTTGTAAATTTTGGTGCTCAAAGCTCTTCAAATATGCTTGCTGGTTTAAATCCCGCGGATATTGAGGATATTCAAGTATTGCAAGGACCTTCGGCTACAGCCATTTACGGGTCTAGAGCCACCAATGGCGTTCTCTTAATTACTACCAAAAGAGGTAAGGCAGGCCAAATGAAAATCGCCTACGGCTTTCAGCATAGCACGCAAGCACCTCCTGAAAGAATCAACGTAATGAATTTGCGGCAGTACGCTCAGATGGTGAAAGAGTATCATTCAATAGCCGGGGGAACAACTCCTCAGGAATTCCTTGATCCTTCTATTTTGGGCGAAGGCACAGACTGGCAGTCGCAATTATTCACTAAAGCCCCAATGAGCAAACATCAATTAAGTTTAAGAGGGGGTAGCGATAAAACCACTTACTACTTATCAGCTGACTATCTTGATCAAAATGGCGTTGCTGCCGGATCAGGCTTTAAAAGAGGATCTTTCAGGTTAAATCTCGACAATAAAGCGAAAGACTGGTTAAGTATTGCCGCAAACCTTAGCTTCAATCAAACCAACGAAAATCTCACTACCAGTAATGAAAACGTAATATCAAATTCATTGCAGCTGACACCTCAGGTTCCTGTAAGAAATGTAGATGGATCGTGGGGCGGTGCTAATGAGAATAACGCTGCCAACCAGTTTGCACCAGTAAATCCGATTGCTATTGCAGAATTAACTACCAATACTAATATGCGCAGGCAATTGATAGGGGGGTTAAATTTAAACATAACCATTTTAAAAGGGTTAGAATTCAGAACCTCAGCCAGTACAGATTTAGGATATTCCAACTCCCAATATTATCTTCCGTCCTATAAAATTGGATGGGCACAAAACCCTGTATCGGCATTCACAAATGGGTCGAATCAAAGCAATTACTGGAACTTCAATCAACAATTGCAATATAAAAACCATATTGGTAAACATGAGTTCGATATTATGGCTACTCACGAGTCGCAAGAATCTGGATGGAGAAACCTTAGCGGACGGAGAACAGGTTTTTTGACTAATAACATTTTCGACTTAGCAGCAGGCGATGAGACAACTGCTAGTAATACAGGGAGGTCTGGAGATTGGGCTATGGAATCTTACCTGGGCAGACTAAATTATAATTTTGACAATAGGTATGTTTTTACGGGAACATTTCGCAGTGATGGCTCTGCGTATTTTGGACCAGACAACAGATGGGGGATTTTCCCATCTGCCTCGGTTGCCTGGAGAGTTTCCAATGAAAAGTTCTTCCATGTTCCGTTAATTAGCGATTTAAAGCTTCGTTTAGAAACCGGAACGACCGGTAATAATGGATGGGGTAACTTTACTTATGGCGCACTGGCCGCGGGTGCCACCCCTACAGGTACGGGCTTTTTACTTTCTCGTTATAGTAACCCTAAGTTAAAATGGGAGGAAACAAGAACCAACAATATCGGCTTGAACCTTGGTCTTTTAAAAGATAGGTTCCAGATCGAGGCCGACTACTACGTTAAAACCACAACTAACCTTTTAATGGAGGCTCTTTTACCCTGGTATATGGGTTCGAACGGAAATGGAGCGATAGCGCCACCTATAGTAAACATTGGTGCTTTGAAAAACAAAGGATGGGGAATTACTATCAACACCCGCAATATTGATAAAAGAGATTTCAAATGGAACACTAATCTAAATCTGTCATCATTTAAAACAACTATACAGAAATTCAACTCTGAAAATGGATTTATGGAACGCACCTCTTGGTGGATGGATAACTGGACCCAACGTTCGTCACTAGGAGGTGCGCCTTGGCTATTCCGCGGATATATTGAAGAGGGCATTTTTCAATCCATTGATGAAATTAACAACAGCGCATTACCTGTAGATAATAACGGAGATGAGCTTCCTGTAGAGGTAAACAATGGTGTATGGGTTGGTGACGTAAAATACAGGGATATCAGTGGCCCTGATGGCGCTCCCGATGGCAAAATCGATATTAATGACCAAACCAATATCGGAAACCCATGGCCCAAGTTATTCGCAGGCTTCACCAACAGTTTCTCGTACAAGGGATTTGATTTAAGTGTCTTGATCACCAGCACCTTAGGTAATGATGTTTATAATTATATGGCGAGGGTAAATAGCAACCCTAACAACATCAACCTTAGCAGAAACCTGAAAGTTGAGGCAATGGATTATGCTCGTCCTATCGAAGATGAAAACGGAGTGAGACTTGCGAATCCAGGAACCAACGTTGCACGAATATCACATGGCAGAAACGGGAACTACGCCAGAATTACCGATAAATGGGTGGAAGACGGCTCATTCGTTAGGCTAAAAAATGTTTCGTTAGGTTATACCCTACCAACCTCTCTACTATCAAAACAAAAACTGGTTAAAGGAGCGAGATTAACTTTTAGCGCTCAAAACCTTGCGACAATCACCGGCTATTCAGGCTTAGACCCTGAGGTGGGTGCATATGTAGGGCGCGATGCTGGGGCTAATAATCAGGCAATTGGTTTAGATTATGGCCGCTATCCCCTGACACCCATTTATACATTCTCTCTAGGATTTGATTTTTAATATCATAAATATGAAATATTTAAAATATATATATTATTGGAGCATTATTCTGGTACCGGTAATTTTATTTACAGCTTGTAAGAAAGACTTTCTTGAAAGAACACTAAAAGATAGCATTACAGATGCTACATTCTATCAAACTGATGAACAGGTTCTATCGGCAACGGCATTGCTATATAGCAGGGTATGGTTTGACTATAACGACAAAGCTTCTTTCAATATCGGTGATTTTAGAGCAGGTACTGTATATTCTGCTTACAATTATCGTGGTAATGTTTTATTCAATACCACACCCGAAGATGGTGAAAATGGTGCTGCTTGGCGCTCATTTTTTATTGTGGTCGCCCAGTCAAATATGGTTATTCACAACGTAGAGAAATTCTCGGGGTCAGGAGTTTCACTAGCTATAAAAAACCATGCTATTGCAGAAGCTCGTTTTATGAGAGCACTGGCTTACAGGCATTTAGTCATGAACTGGGGAGAAGTTCCCGTCATTGAAAACAATCTCGAAAAATTAACAGATACAACTACTCGAAAAAACACAGTGCCAAGCATTTGGAAATTTATCACTACCGAAATGCGTGCCGCTGCTGAAGCGTTACCTGAGACACCCATACGTACAGGGCGGATAACTAAATGGTCTGCTGAAGGTATGTTAGCCCGATTTTATCTTACAAGGGCAGGATGGGATGCACCGAACCCGGCATCCAGAAATCAGGTTTATCTAGACAGCGCAAAATATTATGCGGATCGAGTTATTAAAAACAGTGGAGCAGCTTTGTTAAGTAATTATGCCAATCTATTTCTGTTCCCTTACGACAATAACAGCGAAAGCTTGTTTTCATTGCAATGGGTTTATTCTCCAGGCGCATGGGGCACTCAAAACTCTACGCCCGCTTATCTTGGGTATAGCAGTGATATTGCCAACGGTGACGGCTGGGGTGGCGATATAAGCGCTACCTGGTGGATGTTAAAGCAATACGAAGGAATAACCCAAACAAATGCGGCTGATACCGTTTTGAAAGGAAGAACACTCGACCAAAGGCTTAAAGCTACGTTTATGCTTCCGGGTGCAAGCTATCCGGAAATCACACAAACACTTAATGGAGCCGATCAAAAACTGGTATTTCCTAATACAAGCGGCGTTCCCGGAGATGCCAGAAGTTACGCAAGTATTAAGAAATACATAACTGGAAAAGCAAAAGATGTTGGCGGACAATCCGCACAGCAGAATTATGGCCACGACACTTACATGATGCGACTTGCAGAGATGTATCTGATTTATGCCGAAGCTACTCTAGGTAACAATACCTCTACCAATGATATTACAGCACGCGCTTACTTCAACAAAGTACATATGCGATCTGGGTTGTCAGAATTTATGGGACCTCTTACAATAGACGTTATTTTAAGAGAAAGATTTATTGAATTCGCAATGGAAAGTATGGCATGGTATGATTTAGTAAGTCTTCATTATTACAATCCTACTAAAGCATATGAAATTCTGAACTCACAGGACCGAGGCTTATTCGCTATCCATCCTGATGTATTTCCAAATCCAACCGAGTGGACATTTACCAAAACCCGCTGGTCAACCAATGAGAGAAAAATTGATGCCAACAGCGGTAACTTCCGACTTCCAATACCTTCAGTAGAATTAAGCCAGGCTCCTAATTTGAAAAAGCCTGCAGTAGATTATTAATATAATAGTGTTAAATATAAAAGACATGAAAAAAATACATCAAACACTTCTGCTTTTACTAAGTATATTTAGCATAGGAGTTCTTTACACATCTTGCTCAAAGGACGATCAAGATGCCGGAGGTGGAGAACCTCTTGTAAAATATGTGCGTGTAACCAAACCGGAATCGGCAGACTCCCTATTGGTAGGTGCCGGCCAGGGACAACTAATCGCAATAATAGGAGAAAACCTTAAAAGTGCTACTCAAATTTGGTTTAACGATCAGCAAGCCGTTCTCACACCTACTTACATTACTAATACAACCATCATGGTTCGTGTTCCGGCAACCGTTCCTAAAGAGCTGACCAATACCATGAGGATTGTGTTTGCAAGTGGCAAAGTATTGCAACAGAGCTTTGAACTACAGATAAGTGAGCCCTTAATAAGTAGTATGGTTAGCGAATATGTACCCAATGGCGGTGTTGCGACTATAAGAGGAAACTTTTTTTACGCCCCACTAAAGGTTACCTTTACCGGAGGCGCAGAGGCAGAAATAGTATCGCTTAAAGACGCAGAGGTGCAAGTTATCGTACCCGCTGGTGCCCAACCGGGCCAAATCACCATAACCACAAACTTTGGTGAAACTCAATCTGATTTTATGTTCAGAGATAGCAGAAATATCTTTATCAGTAGCGACCCTTTCACTGGATGGTGGAACGAATCTTATGTAGTTACAAATCCTGATGCTGACAGCCCTCCTAAAATAAACGGGAACTACATCAGGGTTAAAAAAGTTATTGGTGGCTGGGCTTGGACAGAGGTAGCAGGTGGGCCAGCCACAGCAATGGGAAATATTAGCAAAAGCATTCCTGACGAGGCGATCCTCAAACCTGAAAAGTACAATCTCAAATTCGAGGTTAATACGATGAAGCCCTATAATAATAATGCACTTAAAATAAATGTAGGCCTTCAAGGAGAAAATAATAACGCATATATATGGGCTCCACCTTATGACACCAAAGGCAAATGGCAAACTGTTGTAATTCCGTTTGACGAAATAGCAAAAAGTTATGGAGCTCCAATGTCTGTAAACCCCAATGGATACTGGGCAAGACTATTATTCCATGGTGGTGGCGAACTTGATGCCGATATCTCTTTCGATAATTTCCGTGTAGTACCTAAAGATATTACTAACTAGTTAAAAAAACTGATATGAAAAGAATATTAAATACTCATGCGTTGCCATTAATATGCATTGTCATGTTAGTGCTAGGATTATCTTCATGCAAAAAGGATGACCTCGATGGCTCGGATAAAACAGAACTGCTAAGCTTTGGCCCTGCCGGAGTAAAACATGGTGAACCAATAAGTTTTATTGGTAAAAATCTCGATAAGGTTACGGCCATTGAGTTTGCCGGAGCAAGTGTTCCAAAGTCAGATTTCACAACGCATACCGCAGAATTAATAGTGCTGGTAGTTCCGATTGAAAGTGAAAGAGGCTTGGTAAAATTAAAAACCACTGACGGTGATGTGATGTCTAAAGCGTTTATAGATTTTGATGCGCCATATGTTGTATCGTCAGTAACCTCTCCTGTTAAACCTGGTGAAAATGTAACCATTACAGGCGATATGGTTAATTGGGTAGCTGCAGTAACTTTTGGCGGCGAGGTAGTAGTTAAAAGTGATGCGTTTGTGAGCCGTTCATTAACTCAAATAGTAGTAACGGTCCCAATGACCGCGAAAACCGGAAACCTAATATTTTCTGGTGCTGGTACCGAGCCCATTACTTTTGAGACTGCAACACCCCTGGTTGTTATCTTACCTCAGATTACAGGCTTATCGCCTAATCCTGTAAAGCATGCTGATAATTTAACTATAACCGGGACAAACCTTGATTTAACAACTCAGGTTATATTCGAAGGAGTGTCAACCCCTGTCACTACTTTTGTAAGCAAAACTCTTACCCAATTAGTAGTTAAAGTACCCGGAGGAACTAAAAAAGGCAAAGTAACACTGGTTGCTGCTTCCGCCGAAAAGACAACATCGTCCACAGATCTGGATGTAATCTTGCCTGCCATTAGTTCAATAACCCCAAGCCCGGTAAGCCCGGGTGCTAATGTTACCATCACAGGAACTAACCTTAATTTGGTTTCTTCAATCACATTTGAAAATGCTGCTGCTGTTGCGGCCACAGCATTTATCAGTCAATCAGCGACTCAAATTGTAGTTAAAGTTCCTGCCGGGGTAACCAGAGGCAAAGTAACTTTTGGAGTAATAAATTCATCACTAACTGTTTTATCTCCAGATGTTCTTGAAATAACAGGCGCAGTTCCCCCTCCTACTATCTCGTTCCCTATCTATAATGATGGCGTAACCAGTAATTGGAATGGCTGGATTGGCGGCGGATGGGGTGGTACCAAAAATTACGATAACACTACACCAGTACGTGAAGGTACTAAATCCATAAAAATTGATTATGTGGGTGGCTGGGGTTCTCCTATGCAACTTGGAGGTGCCACTGTGAATATCTCGGGAAAAACCTCTTTCAAAGTGTCCATTTACGGCGCGGCCGGAAGTGCTGGTAAAAAAGTTAATATCGGCATTAACGGGGCAGACAAATACTTAATTACAATTGAAGAAGGAAAGTGGACAGACTATACTATACCCCTCGCAGATCTTACCACGACCAACATTCAGGAAATTATAATTAAAGAATTTAACGGAACTGGTGGATTTACAATTTATGTAGACGCCCTAGGGTTAAACTAAATGAGAATAGCTACTTGCATTCTCTTATAAACTGAATATCATTATTCCTGAAATGCGAAAAAATCCGCCGGACATCCGGCGGATTTTTATTAGCAGCAAGTGGTACTTTTAGCCGCTTATTGCTAAGATTTGGCCGCCGTTAAAAAACCGCATACATACACTTAGTCGATTATTATAATGAAATATATTACCTGTTATCTCTTTCCAATAGCGTTACTATTACAAGTAATTACAGTATCCGCACAGTCATCCTTCATAAAAACAAACAACCACCAGTTCACCATCAACAACAAGCCCTACTACTACATCGGCACAAATTACTGGTATGGTGGTTTACTCGCATTGATTAAAGACCCCAATCACGGTAAAAAGCGACTTAAAAAGGAATTAGATTTTTTAAAAGCCAAGGGCGTAAACAATCTCAGGATATTAGTAGGCTCAGAGGGTAAAGGTCAAATAAACGGAGTGCAACGAGTTAGCCCGGTATTACAACCCGAACGTGGTAAGTTTAACCTGGAAATTTTGGAGGGATTAGATTTCCTTCTTTATGAGATGGAAAAACGAAATATGCACGCTGTACTATTTCTAAGCAATAACTGGGAATGGAGCGGCGGCTTTTTACAATATTTAAATTGGAACAAAGTCATTTCAGATGCTACAATGCAAAGCAAGATGAGCTGGGATGATTTGAGAGATAATACCGCGAAGTTTTATTCGTGTGGACCATGCAAGCAAGATTACAACAATCAACTCAGGCTGATTTTAAATCATTATAACAAATACACAAAACGCACTTATATCAACGAACCGGCCATTATGGCCTGGGAGCTGGCCAATGAACCGAGGCCCATGCGTCCGTCGGCAGCAAAACTGTACTCGGAATGGACAAGCAGTGTTGCTAAGCTCATTAAATCAATCGACCCTAACCATCTTGTCACCCTCGGTACCGAAGGTGAAATGGGAACCGAATCAATGGCTTTATTAAAGGAAGTTCATGCTCCTAGAGAAATCGACTACCTTACTTTACATATCTGGCCTAAAAACTGGGGATGGTTTAAAGACACCAGCATTGTAGACAGCTTGCCTCAGGTTATAAAAAAATCTGTTAATTATATAAACAAGCATGAAGCTCTCGCAAACGAGCTAAAAAAACCATTGGTTCTTGAAGAATTCGGTTTACCAAGAGATGCTCACCGGTTTGACGCTGGCTCTCCTACAACTTCGAGAGATAAATACTACCAGGCCGTATTTAACGAGTGGAAAAAAAGTAAATTAAATAACGGCAGTATTGCCGGTTTAAATTTTTGGGCCTTTGGTGGTAAATCCCGGCCAAAACACGGCCAGCTCTTCTGGAAAGAAGGCGACGACTTTTCCGGAGATCCCCCTCAGGAAGAACAAGGATTAAATAGTGTTTTTGATAATGATAAAAGTACTTGGAAAGTTGTACGTTCGTTTACGAAATCCAATAAAAAATAAATTATCATGAAACTATTAAAAGTATTAGTTCTGGGAGTTTCAATAAGCCTTAATCTACAGGCTCAAACCCCAGCTACTTCGATTGACAAAAAGGTAAGCACTCTCCTTTCTAAAATGACATTGGAAGAGAAAGTGGGCCAGATGACTCAAATTACTATTGAGCCTTTTCTGAAAATGAATGGTAACCAACCCGTATATCCTCATCAGCTCGACGAAGAAAAGCTATCTGCCGCTATAAAAAAATATAAGATAGGCTCTATTCTGAACGTTGGCGGGAATGCCCAAACCAAAGAAAACTGGAGAAACAGAATAACAGTTATACAAAGACATGCCTTACAAGAACGGTTAAAAGTTCCGATTCTATATGGTGTAGACGCAATCCGCGGCAACAACTACACTTCCGATGCAGTGATGTTCCCTCATCAAATTGCGCAGGCTGCTTCTTTTAATCCTGCTATGGCAAAAAAGGGTGCCGAGGTTACTGCCTACGAAACACGTGCGTCTTTTCTTCCCTGGAATTTCAGCCCTGTTCTGGATTTGGGCCGCCAGCCGATGTGGCCCAGGATCTATGAGACTTATGGAGAAGATCCTTATCTGGTTGCCGAGATGGGAAAAGCGGTTGTAGCGGGATACCAGGGAAATGCTGCGATAACCGACAAATATCATGTTGCGGCATGTTTAAAGCACTACATGGGTTATAGTATGCCACTTAGCGGGCACGACAGAACTCCGGCCTGGATTCCGGAACGCGAACTCAGAGAATATTTCCTGCCGCAATTTGCGACAGCTGTAAAAGCCGGTGCCAAAACAGTAATGGTTAACAGCGGCGAAATTAACGGAGTACCCGTGCATGCCAACAAGCACATCCTTACCGACATTTTAAAAGGTGAACTACAGTTCAAAGGCTTTATTGTGAGCGATTGGCAAGATATTCAATATTTATTTCAGCGCCATAAAGTAGCTAAAGACAATAAAGAAGCTGTGATGATGGGAATAAATGCCGGTCTGGACATGAGTATGGTGCCAATGGACTTCACATTTTGCGACGCTTTAGTTGAGTTGGCGAAAGAGGGCAAGGTGCCGATGAGCCGTATAAACGATGCGGTTTCGAGGATCCTGAAAGTAAAATACGAATTAGGTCTTTTCGAAAACCCGACAGGCAATACAGAGGATTACCCCTTGTTTAACAGCCCCGCGCATAATAAAGTAAACTATGACATTGCCGCTGAGTGTATTACCTTATTAAAAAACAACGCGATACTTCCGCTTTCTTCAGGTAAAAAAATCCTTGTTACAGGCCCTTCTGCAAATAGCATGCGTGCTTTAAACGGCGGCTGGAGCAGAAACTGGCAAGGAACAACATCCGATTCGACCGAGGCCACGAAAAATACTATCCTGGAAGGTATCCGTAATACATTTGGAACTAACAACGTAGAGTATTCCGAAGGCGCAAGCTTTGAAAATGCGATCAATATTAGCGAAACTGTATCTAAAGCGTCCAATAGTGATATTATCGTGTTGTGCGTCGGCGAAAACAGTTATACAGAAACGCCCGGAAATATCGGAGATATAAATATCAGCGCGCCTCAAATTGAGTTGACTAAAGCATTAGCGGCTACAGGCAAGCCAATCGTTTTAGTGCTAACAGAAGGAAGGCCAAGAATAATTTCTCAGATTGAGCCGCTCGCCTCAGCAGTATTGCACACTTATCTTTTAGGTAACGAAGGCGGTAATGTAGTTGCTGATGCCCTTGCGGGGAAGATAAATCCGAGTGGTAAACTCCCTTATACTTATCCTCGCAACTCGAATAGCCTGATAAATTATTATCACAAATTCACCGAAACGCTTCAGGCCGAAGACCCCGCCGGTTACAATCCGCAATGGGAGTTTGGTTACGGATTAAGCTACACAACATTCAAATATTCTAATTTAAAACTCAGTTCCAATACGCTTAGCGCAGCGGGCAGCATAACTGCATCGGTTGATGTTACCAATACCGGCAGCATCGCGGGTAAAGAATCTGTTTTGCTTTTTGTGAGTGATTTGGTTGCCTCAATTACACCCGAAGCAAAAAGATTACGTGGTTTTGAGAAAATATTCTTAGCGGCAGGAGAAACAAGAACGGTTCATTTCCGGATTACCCCCGATAAATTATCGTTTATCAATATCAACTTAAAAAGAGTTACCGAACCAGGGGAATTTAAAGTTCAATTGGGCGGTTTAACAAGCACGTTCAATTACAAATAAAAGAAATTGCGACGAGTTGTATCTATGGTGTTACAACTCGTTGCAATTAACATTCAGACTATAAGTTTTTACATATAGCCACCCCATTAATGCTCTTTATACCGAATTATGCATAGCATACTTAAAATCAGCTAATACAAAATGAAAAAAACAGCAATCTTTTTAATTGCGATCTGTACTCACTTAGTCGTGTTCAGTCAGGGAAATAACTATGTTCAGAACTACAAAAAGTTCGAGGGCTTAGCGCTTACTCCTCCCATGGGTTGGAACAGCTGGAATAAATTCGCATGTAATGTTGATGAAAAACTGATCAGAGAAACAGCTGATGCTATGGTATCATCGGGAATGAAGGCAGCAGGATATACATATATAAATATCGACGACTGCTGGCATGGCGACAGGGACAGCCTGGGCTTTATCCATGCCGACTCTAAACGCTTCCCTTCCGGCATTAAAGCTCTTGCCGATTATATACATTCCAAAGGATTAAAGATTGGTATTTATTCTGATGCCGGTTCGCAAACCTGCGGAGGAAGGCCGGGAAGTCGTGGATATGAGTTTCAGGACGCACAAACCTACGCTAAATGGGGCATTGATTATTTAAAGTACGATTGGTGCAATACAGAAGGTTTAAAAGCTGAAGGCGCATACAAAACAATTACCGCGGCACTGCGCAAAGCAGGAAGGCCGATAGTACTCAGTATTTGCGAATGGGGTAATGATAAACCCTGGATCTGGGGTCAGTCGGTAGGGCACTTATGGCGCACTACAGGTGATATCTATAACTGCTTTGATTGTATAGAAGATCACGGAACCTGGAAATCATGGGGTGTAATGCAAATTCTTGATAAACAAGAAGGGCTTCGCCAATATGCAGGCCCCGGGCATTGGAACGACCCCGACATGCTCGAAGTAGGTAACGGAATGGTGATTAATCAAGACCGTGCGCATTTCGCGATGTGGGCGATGATTGCCGCACCATTAATTGCCGGTAACGATTTACGGAAAATGTCTAAGCAAACCATAGATATCCTTACCAACAAAGAAGTGATAGCCATTAACCAGGATAAACTTGGGGTACAAGGCTTTAAATTCTCAACCAAGGATAGTGTGGAAACATGGTTTAAGCCTCTTGAGGGCGACAGTTGGGCGGTAACTTTTTTAAACCGCTCGAAAACCCCTAAAAATATTGAATTCGATTGGAAGAATACTACAGTAGATGATGCTTTGTCGAAAAGATCTCTGAACGGAAACACTATTACTTATAAAGTTCGTAATGTGTGGACTAAAAAAGATGAAGGAAGCACAAAATCTAAATTGAAAGCTATAGTTCCAGGGCAGGATGTTTTAATGCTGGTGTTAAAGAAATAATTAATGTTAATCTCTAAGATTTATCGTCTGTAATCTGTATTTGTTTTGTTCATATTGGAAATATCAGAAAACATAAGTCGATAGATTAGCAGAGAAAGCCCTGTATTTATACGGGCGCATTAATTTATCAAATAAACACTCTCGTTCCCGAAAAATTCTCTCTGAATTCTTTCGGAGTACAGTTCTTCTTTCTCTTAAATAACCTGTTAAAATTAGAGATGTTATTGAAACCGCAATTGTAAGAGATCTCGGCTACAGAATGGGTGGTATCGATCAGCATCCGTGAAGCGTGGCCAAGTCTTATTTCATTTAAACTGTCGATAAATGTATTACCGGTACGCTTTTTAATAAAGCGGCTAAACGAAACGTCGGTCATATTCACCAGTTTAGAAATATCCTTCAGGGTAATTGGTTTAAAGTAATTGTTATTGATGTATTCAAAAGCTTTATCCAATCGCCTACTGTTATAATTAATGCCTTGTTCATTGTTAAAACCGGTATCAGATAAAGTTAGCATGTTTCTCGAAGTGGATAAATCATGTAAAATACTTACCAACTCCATTACCGAGTCGAACCCGCTTTGCTGGTTAAGTGCCACAATCCTGGGATATACGGCCATGATAGTTTCTCTTGGAAACGAGATCCCTCGCAGCGAACGCTCAAACATCTTTCTTATGAAGCTAAGCTGGTTACGCCTTAAAAATTTTTCATCAAAAAGATCTTTATGCCATTGAATAGTTACTTCAGTAATCTCATCACTCGAACACTGATGGGTAAACCAGGCGTGAGTAAGATTCGAGCCTATCAATACCAATTCAACATCATCAATTGTTTCAATACTATCCCCTACAATTCGCTTCGCCCCTTTGGCATTTAGTATAAGATTAAGTTCATATTCATCATGAAAGTGCAACGGAAAATTAAACTCCTTTTTTACCCGGGAAAAAATAGTAAAGCAATCGCTTTGAGTGAGAGGTGTAATTTCTTTTACAATGCTTTTTGAGTTCATAATGGTTTTAAAAATATATTAAATGAGATAAAAGAATACAATCTACAATATAAATATTTTAGGCTTATAATGTGCCTTAAATTTATATATATTAACAATCAATAGCAAGCTTGTATTATATTATATATATTTTGGTTAAAATAGTATTAGATGATAGCGAATTGAAGTGCGAAATTTAAACCATTGTAAACCTCATTAAATATGTCTTTTAACACACACACGTTTAACCATATAAATACCCCCGTATGCGCCTGAAATACGCTGCCTGTATCCTTTTTTTTTATGTAAGCGGCGCAGGCTTTTGCCTGGCACAACCAGTAGATAAAAACGCTACAAAAGAAACCAGAAAGCTGTACAAAAACTTAAATAAATTCATTAAACGCGGCATCATGTTCGGCCACCAGGACGATATGGCCTATGGAGTTGGCTGGCGCGATGTAGAGGGCCGAAGCGATATAAAAGAAGTAGCGGGGGAATACCCGGCGGTGTTCGGGTGGGAAGTTGCGGGGCTTGAAAAAGACGCGGCACTCAATATCGACTCCATACCATTTACTAAAATGAAGCAATACATCAGGCAGGTGTATGATATGGGGCTTGTTAATACCATGACCTGGCACCTCGACAATCCTTTTAACGGAAAATCGGCTTGGGACACTAAACAAGTAAGCTTGCCTGCAATCTTACCAGGAGGCAGTAAACATCAGCTTTATAATACATGGCTGGATAAATTAGGGGTGTTTCTCCTTGATCTTAAAGGCAGTGATGGAAAACCTATTCCTATTCTTTTCCGCCCATATCATGAGCTAACCGGGAGCTGGTTTTGGTGGGGCAGAGACTTGTGTACCCCACAGGAATTCAAACAGTTATGGATTTACACCTACAACTATCTGCAAAATAAGGGCATCCATAACCTGATATATGTTTATAACACCGGCAGTGTTAAAACCATGGATGCGTTTATGGAACGTTATCCGGGAGATGCCTATGTAGACATGGTGAGTTGCGACGCCTATGATTCTAATAGCAAAGGTCCTGACAGTAGATTCGTAACAGAAACCGACAAAAGTTTAACTATTGTAGAACAAGCGGGAAAACTGCACAATAAAATCCCCGCCCTGGCTGAAACAGGCTACGAAGCCATCCCATATTCGGAATGGTGGACTAACGTTTTTTGGAAAGCCATTGAAAATCATAAACTGTCGTATGTTTTGGTATGGCGAAACGCCGGATATCAGCCCGAAAACAAAAAGCATCACTATTACGCCCCCTATAAAGGCAGTAATTCGGAAAAAGATTTTCTTGAGCTGATTAACACCAAGCCCCTGTTACTGCAAAAGAAAGTACAAAAGAAAAATATATATAAATAAACCGTAACGCTCAGAATCAAGCCTTCGTCAATAAATTAACCTAATCGATCAGGAACCACACACAATGAAACTACAATTATTAGACATATCTATAATCATCTTTTATCTCGTAATGATGGTTATGATAGGATGGTATTACCGCAATAAAGCCCGGCAAAACAAAGAAAGCTATATGATGGGGGGAAAGAAACTCCCCTGGTACATGCTAGGTTTGAGTGACGCTTCAGACATGTTCGACATTAGCGGAACCATGTGGATGGTTTCCCTCTGCTTTGTTTACGGCCTTAAGAGCATCTGGATTCCCTGGTTATGGCCGGTATTTAACCAGGTGTTCAACATGATGTTTTTATCTAAATGGCTCCGCCGATCTAATGCCGATACGGGTGCGGAATGGCTGGCCAGCCGCTTTGGATTAAAAGGAAAAGGCGTTAAAGCATCTCATAGCATTGTTGTAGCATTCGCATTAATAGGCTGTTTAGGATTTTTAGCTTACGGATTTGTAGGCTTAGGTAAATTTATAGAAATTTTCGTCCCCTGGGAGATGGTTCAGGCGTATATCCCTTTCGATATCTCACCTGAGTACCAAGCTCACTTTTACGGAATTGTGTTTACCCTCTTTGCCATGTTTTATTCCATTATCGGCGGTATGCATAGCATTGTGGTAGGCGATGTAATCAAATATTCAATCATGACGGTTGGCTGCATTGCGATAGCCTTTATTGCGATGACAAACCTGCAGGGAAAAACATTAAATGTTCCGGCCGAATGGTCCGATCCGTTTTTTGGCTGGCGGCTAGACATGGACTGGAGCGAAATAATTGATGACGCCAACCAGAAAATTAAAGACGATGGCTATGGATTATTCGGCATCTTCTTTATGATGATGTTATTTAAAGGCGTGTTCGCGAGTCTTGCGGGGCCAGCTCCAAATTACGACATGCAAAAAATATTGTCAACCCGCTCGCCAAAGGAAGCATCGAAAATGACTGGGTTTGTATCCATCGTGCTACTACCCATAAGATATTCGATGGTAATGGGACTTACCGTGCTTGCGTTGCTCTACTACAATCAACTCAATATCAGCAGCCCGCAAGGAACCGACTTTGAAAGAATCCTTCCGGCCGCTATCAACACCTTCCTTCCTGTCGGAATTTTAGGAATAGTACTTACCGGTTTACTCGGCGCATTTATGGGCACCTTTTCAGGGACGTTAAACGCAGCTCAGGCTTACATTATAAACGATATTTACTTAAAATACATCGAACCAGACGCACCCACCAAAAAGATTATGACATTAAATTATGTTGTAGGAATCGTGGTGGTGGCAATCGGAGTAGTTCTCGGCTTTTTCGCCAAAGATGTGAACAGCATATTGCAATGGATAGTTGGAGCACTTTATGGCGGATATATCGCAGCCAACGTTTTGAAGTGGTATTGGTGGAGATTTAATGCGAGTGGTTTCTTCTGGGGAATGTTTGCCGGTATCGCCGGAGCTTTAGTTTTTTCAAGATTATTTGAAGGAATAGAATTTTTAAATCATTTTCCGCTGCTCTTCTTAATTTCTGTAGCAGGTTGTATAATCGGTACCTACTCAGCCCCCCCAACAGATTACGAAGTATTAAAGAAGTTTTACAGCAATGTAAAACCATGGGGTTTCTGGAAACCTATCCACAACCTGGTGGTTGCCGAGAACCCCGAATTTGTAGCGAACAAGCGTTTCGGACTAGACATGTTCAACGTTGTTTTAGGCATTCTGGCACAATTATGCTTAACCATACTGCCCATGTATTTCATCTTATGGATGAAACTGCCATTATTGATCACCATAGCGATATTAGCGGTACTGGCAATTATTTTGAAAAAAACCTGGTGGGATAAACTAGAAAATTAAGGCATTAAAAGCATTGGCATAAGAACATGAATACAAATTTTGTGATGAGATTACAGGCATTGAAGAAGGCACATTCAGCATTAACTGAATTACCCAATAAAAAAGAAGATCTGGGAAATGGCGTATATGAAAGATATGCCAACCCGGTACTTACCGCAGCTCATGCCCCGATAGAATGGAAGTATGATTTAAACGAGGACTCCAATCCTTATTTAATGGAACGCTTCGGCATTAATGCTGTTTTTAATGCGGGTGCCATGAAATTCGATGGAAAGTACATATTAGTTGCGCGGGTTGAAGGGGCAGACAGAAAGTCGTTTTTTGCGGTTGCCGAAAGCAGCAATGGCATCGACAATTTCAGATTCTGGCCGTATCCCGTTCTGCTACCGCAAACTGAAGAGCCGGATACTAACGTGTATGACATGCGCCTTACCAAGCATGAAGACGGGTGGATCTACGGCCTTTTTTGTACCGAACGGCGTGACCCCTCCGCACCCGGACACGATCAGGCGATGGCAATTGCCAAATGCGGTATAGCCCGAACCAAAGATCTGATAAACTGGGAAAGATTAGCCGACCTTCAAACCAGTTCGCCGCAACAAAGAAATGTGGTACTTCATCCCGAGTTTGTTGATGGAAAGTATGCTTTTTATACCCGTCCGCAAGACGGGTTCATTGATGCCGGAACAGGTGGCGGAATCGGCTTCGGCTTAAGCAGCTCTATCGAAAAAGCTTTTGTACAAAATGAAGTTATCATACATAACAAAACCTATCACACCATTTACGAAGCAAAGAACGGACTTGGTCCCGCGCCTATCAAAACAGAAAAGGGATGGCTGCACCTGGCACATGGCGTGAGAAATACCGCTGCCGGCTTAAGATATGTTTTATATATGTTCATGACCGACCTCGCTGATATTACCAAAGTAACACACCTGCCGGGAGGCTATTTTCTTGCTCCTGAAGGAAGTGAACGTATAGGCGACGTTTCGAATGTAGTTTTCAGCAACGGCTGGATTGCTGATGATGACGGTAGTGTTTATATCTATTACGCTTCATCAGATACACGCATGCACGTTGCCCTGAGTTCGGTAGACCGATTGGTTGATTATGTGGTTAACACCCCGCAAGATCTGCTGCACAGCGTCAAATCGGTTGAGGCGATTTACAGCATCGTTAACAACAATAAAAAAGCGGAAGCAAAAGAACTTACGCTTAACCCTTAGATACCAACTGGTAAAATATTTCGTGCAATTATTAAAAGAGTACAAAAGCGAATTATCCGCAGAACTTGAATCTATCCTCAATTATTGGATGGAGCATACTCCGGATGAAAAAAATGGCGGCTTTATCGGGAAAGCTGACAATACTAACAAAATTGATTTTGAGGCACCGAAAGGCTCTGTTTTAAACGCCCGCATTTTGTGGTCATTTTCGGCCGCTTACAATTTAACCGGAAAACCAGAGTATGCTCGCTACGCAAACCGCGCTTTTGATTACATACTCGAATACTTTATTGATAAAGAGCATGGGGGAGTTTTCTGGACCGTAGATTACACCGGAAAACCCCTCGATAC
Organism: Sphingobacteriaceae bacterium; assembly: GCA_014380615.1. Lineage (GTDB taxonomy): Bacteria > Bacteroidota > Bacteroidia > Sphingobacteriales > Sphingobacteriaceae > Paradesertivirga. The sequence goes on along the minus strand of JACMJM010000028.1, from coordinate 20,537 downwards.
AAAAAAGCAGGTTTACGCTATTGCGTTTACCATCTATGCTTTAAGTGAATATTATGTAGCAAGCGGCATAGAGAAAAGCAGGAAACTGGCTATAGAGCTTTTTACCCTGCTGGTAGATAAAAGCTTTGACAAAGCGCATACCGGTTATTTTGAAGCCTTTGGCAGAGACTGGACAGAAACGGGCGATTTACGCCTGAGTGCTAAGGATGCGAATGAAAAAAAGACGATGAACACGCATTTGCACGTGCTGGAAGCTTTCACTAATCTATTCCGGATATGGCCCGATAACTCGCTTAAAAATCACATTCAACTTCTAATCGGCAATTTCCTCGACCATATCATCGATAAAAACAATTCTCATTTAATTCTTTTCTTTGATGAGAATTGGAATCAGAAATCTGACATTGTTTCTTATGGCCACGACATTGAGGCTGCCTGGCTGTTGCTTGAAGCCGCAGAAGTGATTGATGATTTTAATTTAATCGCGAAAACAGAACAATCAGCAATAAACATGGCTCTGGCCAGTACAGAAGGCCTCGATTCTGACGGATCTTTATTCTACGAATCAGAACCCTCGCATCATAAACTAATCCGAGAAAAGCATTGGTGGGTACAGGCTGAAGCGATGGTCGGATTTTTCAATGCCTGGCAGCTAACAGGTTCTAAACAATATCTTCAACATTCTATTGATGCCTGGGAGTACACCAAGTCGAAAATACTTGATAAAAAGTATGGCGAATGGCTATGGGGTATTGATGAAGAGGGGAATATTATGCAATCTGAAGACAAAGTTGGTATATGGAAATGCCCTTATCATAACAGCAGAGCATGTATTGAAATCGTAAAACGCATCAGCAATTTCTCATCTCTTTAGTTTTAAATTTCACTCTTTCAATTCCGCATTTGCAACCATCTGCTTAAGCAGATCGTCTGTACTTACACAATCGCGTTAAACAATGTGATTTTACAGAACAATTTTTACCCTTTTTTGTATTTAGTGAAATCTTAAAGATTATGAAACGAATCATTTTACCATTTATCACCACAGCTATAATGCTTGTGTCTGCACTCTCCGTAAATGCTCAATATAAAAACGCTTTAGGAGTACGGGTAGGCGATGCCGTAGGCTTAACTTACAAAACGTTTATTAAATCAAACCGGGCTCTTGATTTTATCTTAAACGTTAGAAACAGAAAAGAGGACAATCATTTTATTTTAACGGGATTATATGAAGTTCATAACCCTATAAATGGTGCGCCGGGCTTACAATGGTATTACGGAGCAGGTGCTTCGCTTGGAAGTTTGCAATATAAAAACGATAACGACCGCGACAATGATCTTTACCTAAGCGCAGATGGTGTTTTAGGCCTTGATTATGTGGTGCCGGGGGCTCCGCTAAATTTATCGCTAGACTGGAAACCAGCCCTTGTGCTGGCTCCCTACTCGGGCTTCTATGAGCGAGGCGTAGGTTTATCAATAAGAATAATACTTTAACAAAAAAGAGGCTATCTCAAATTCGATAACATTTGACTTCGTAGCAACAATCTTTCGACAGGCTCAAGATGACTACAGCGAATTTGAGACAGCCTCTTCTCTTTTAATAATCCTACCTGCTTTTAGGCATATCATCTTTAACATCAACCAAAGGCCGCTTATCACGATTAACAATATCCCAGGCCGTATAAAAAACCAACTGAGCCCGTTTTGTTAATAACGGGAAGTTGATCTTTTCGATCTCATCACTTTCTTTATGATAATCTTCGTGAACTCCGTTAAAATAAAAGATGATGGGAATTCCATGCTTGGCGAAATTATAATGATCAGATCTGTAATAAATCCTTTCCGGATCTTTAGGATCATTGTATTTATAATCTATTTTAAGTTTTGTATATGTGGTGTTTGCTTTCTCGCTAATCTGATGTAACTGGGTGCTTAATTTATCTGAACCTATCAGATAGCAATAGTCCGGATTCTCTTTATGAGCCGGATCAACGCGGCCTATCATATCAATATTCAAATTGGTAACGGTGCTCGCTAAGGGAAAAATCGGATGCTCTGAATACCACTCAGATCCTAAAAGTCCTTTTTCCTCACCAACTACCGCTAAAAATAAAATACTTCTCCTAGGGCCCTTTTTAGCCTTTTTGGCCTGTGAAAACACACGGGCAAGTTCCAATACTGCGGTTGTACCCGAACCATCGTCATCGGCTCCGTTAAAAACCTTATCCGGCCCCGCCGGGTTCATCCCCACATGATCGTAATGAGCAGAAATAACCAGGAGTTCATCTTTCAAATCTGTACCCTCCAAATACCCCAACACATTCGAAGCCTTGAGATCTTTCGTTTTAGCACCATAAGCCGTTTCCAGATCTGCCTTAATAACCATACTAGACGGCAGGCCAGACTGATTAATAGAAGTTTGCAGGCTTACTATGGTTTTCCCCGACTTCCGTAAGAAAATTTCCGCGGTTTCAGTTGTTATCTGAATAACATCAGCCTGAACGGTTGTAGTAGTTGTTGCCGGCTTTTCTTTCTTCAGCGAGATTGATGGCGCTCCCAGATGAGCCCCTGCCCTACTTAGGCCCTGCGCTAATTCAGGATTAACCAGTAAAATTAAAGCCGGATTTTTGGAACGGATATTTTCAATTCGCTTAGATCGCATTTTGGACCAGTCAGATAACTCCGCCGACTTAGTTATACCTGATACCCCATTATTAACAGGCTCCCCAGCTCCAAAAATCAAAACCACTTTCCCGGTTATATCAATTCCTTTTAAATCATCATACCCTTCAGTGCTGATTCCATACCCCGCAAACACAATTTGTTCGGCTTTTATTTTTTTATCATTGGCACTGCCCGCAATATAAAAGTGCTTATAGTTTTGAAGTTGTTCGTTGTTTATCTGAAACTTATCTACTACAAACTCAGATTCCACAAGCTCTACACTCTGAAAGTACGACCCTTGAACCGGAGCTTTGAGCCCCAATTTTTTAAACTCGTTCGCGATATAGGATGCTGCCATATCGGCCCCCTTTGTCCCGGTTTCTCTTCCTTCAAAGGCATCCGAAGCAAGAACACTCAAATGCTTTCTGGCTGCTTCAGGATTTAATAAACCGGCGTACTTTACCGCCGTTGGATTTTGCTGCGCCCATACCTGCGATGAAATCCCAAAGCATAAAAACCAAATAATACTGTATTTCATCCTAACATGAAATTTTATTAACCCTGTTTGCATGACGGCCTCCTTCGAACTCGGTAGTTAAAAATTTATCAGTAATGGCTTTGGCCAGCTCTGTGGAAATGAAGCGTGCGGGAATACATAAAACGTTTGCGTTATTATGCTTCCTAGCCAGTTCTGCGATTTCTTCGGTCCAGCAGATAGCAGCCCGGATGCCCTGGTGTTTATTGGCGGTTATCGCAACGCCATTGGCACTTCCGCAAACCAGAATACCGAATGCGAACTCTCCTGATTCGACAGCCGCAGCCACGGGATGAGCAAAATCCGGATAGTCGGCCGAGTCTGCGTTATAGGCCCCAAAATCTTTTAAAGCCGAACTTTCTAAAAAGCCCCTCAATAATTCCTTGTATTCAAATCCGGCATGATCTGAACCAATAGCAATAGATAAAGTTTTATCCATGAAATGATGATTGAATTTACAGATTATTTATTTAGCGGAATAAAATTCCAGCTCTTTCTTTTTTCGCTTGTTTTCCACCCTTCCCGAAACTATAATACTTAATTCGTATAACAGAAACAAGGGAAAACTAACGGTTAACATCGTTAACACATCGGGTGTAGGGGTAACTACCGCAGCTATAATTAATATAATAACGGTTGCGTACCTTCTAGATGAACGCATAAAAGCAGGCGTCATTATACCAAGCTTTGATAATATAAAAACTATTATCGGCAGTTGAAAGGTAACACCGGCTCCCAGGCTTAAGGTTCCAACCGTTGAAAGGTATGAATCGATTGTAATAGTATTCTCTATTATCTCGCTCACGTTATAATTCGCGAGGAAATTAATGGATAAAGGCGTAATAATATAATATCCGAATAAGAGCCCCATTACAAAAAGCAAGCTTGCGTAAAACACAAACCCCGAAGCAGAGCTGCTTTCTTTCTGGGTTAGTCCTGGTTTTACGAAACGCCAGATTTCGAAAAGTAAATACGGAAAACCCAATATGATACCTATTAAAAGGGAGGAATTTAATTGAAGGGTGAACTGCCCTGCCATCTCGGTATTGATGATTTTGAAAGGAATATCTTTTATACAGAAGTCGGGGCCGAGGTTAAACCGTTCGGTTAAATCACACATCATTCTGTAGGTCCAGAAGCCTGCCTTTTTGGGCCCCATAATAACGGAGTCAAAAATAAAATCGTAATAAACGAAGGCAAGAACGGTAAACAGTACAATGGCTGCGGCCGAACGAATAAGATGCCAGCGCAAAACCTCTAAATGATCAAAAAAAGACATCTCCGCTTCGAGAGTCTTTCCCCGTTCTTTAATTGATTCTACCAGGTCTGTACGTCGTTCGCTCATATATTAAAACAAAATACCATTCTCTGTATACGAGAATGGCACCCAACTAGATTTTTGACTCCGTGCTTTCGGTAAATACAAAGCTTTCCATAAACTTCGTGGTGAAATTACCGGCCCTAAAATTCGGGTCCTTCATCAATTTTATGTGGAATGGGATAGTAGTTTTGATACCTTCAATCACGAATTCGCTCAAGGCTCTTTCCATGGTTGATATTGCTTCTTCCCGGGTCTGTCCGGTACAAATCAATTTGGCTATCATCGAATCGTAGTTCGGGGGAACCTGGTATCCGGCATACACATGTGTGTCTACCCGTACTCCGTGTCCGCCAGGAGAATGAAAGTTGGTTATTTTACCAGCCGCAGGCCGGAAATTCTGATATGGATCTTCGGCGTTGATCCGGCATTCAATAGCATGCATTTGAGGAAAATAATTTTTCCCCGAGATAGGTACACCTGATGCGACTTTAATTTGCTCTTTTATCAAATCATAGTTTACTACTTCTTCCGTAACCGGATGTTCTACCTGGATCCGGGTATTCATTTCCATGAAATAAAAGTTGCGATGCTTATCTACAAGAAATTCGATAGTTCCTGCACCTTCATAATTTACGGCTTTAGCCCCTTTTACGGCAGCTTCTCCCATCCGGGTGCGTAAATCATCGGTCATAAAAGGAGAGGGTGATTCTTCTACCAGTTTTTGGTGCCGTCTTTGAATAGAGCAATCGCGTTCTGATAAATGACTTACGGTTCCATATTGGTCGCCGATAATCTGAATTTCTATATGCCTCGGATCTTCTACGAATTTCTCAAGGTATAACCCATCATTTCCGAAGGCGGCGCCAGATTCCTGACGGGCAGAATCCCATGCGGCTTCGAACTCTTCATCCTTCCACACGATACGCATGCCTCTTCCACCACCGCCGGCGGTAGCCTTTAATATTACGGGGTATCCAATTCCATTAGCTATTTTTATTCCTTCCTGCACATCGGTAAGCAAACCTTCCGATCCGGGGATAGTTGGAACTCCGGCTTTTTTCATGGTTTCCTTGGCAGAGGCCTTGTCGCCCATATCATTAATCTGCTCTGGAGTCGCACCTATAAATTTAATCCCGTAATCTCTGCAAATGGCCGAGAACTTAGAGTTTTCAGATAAAAATCCGTAACCGGGATGTATCGCGTCAGCATTGGTTAATTCGGCTGCCGCAATAATATTAGGAATGTTTAAGTAAGAATCTTTACTTGCCGGAGGGCCGATACACACCGCCTCATCCGCAAAACGTACATGCAAACTTTCGCGGTCGGCGGTAGAATAAACAGCAATAGTTTTAATTCCCATTTCCTTACATGTACGAATAATCCGTAACGCAATTTCGCCCCGATTTGCAATTAGTATTTTTTTAAACATGCTCTTTATATGTGCAAATATGAAAATGTGCGGATGTGCAGATGTTTGCATATTCGCACATCTGCACACCTGCACATTAATTAATTATGCTGGTTCTACCAGGAACAAAGGTTGATCGTATTCTACCGGACTTGAATTTTCTACAAGAATTTTAACGATCCGGCCCGAAACTTCAGATTCAATTTCATTGAAAAGTTTCATCGCTTCGATAATGCAAATCACCTGCCCCACTTTTATTTCATCTCCAACATTAACGAAGAAAGGTTTATCGGGACTTGCCGACCGGTAAAAAGTTCCGATCATGGGCGATTTAACTGTGACGTATTTTGAACTTTCATCCGCTGATGAAGGAGCCGCAGGCGCAGCAGGAGTTACCGATACCGCAGCAGGTGCCGGTGCAGCAGCAACTGGTGCCGATACCGCAACAGGAGCACTTGCAAAAATAGGCGGCTGGTTAGTTTTAATGGTGATCTTAAAGTCTTTCTCTTCGATCGAAACTTCATTTACACCCGATTTGGAAACAAATCTGATAAGTTCCTGAACCTGTTTAATATCCATTTTTTCCGATTTGGTTGGTTGTTAATTTTTTAAGGAAGCCCTTCCGAACAAAATTCAGAAATAAAACTCAAAAACAAGAGTTGCCGACTTCTTATATTTTAGCTATTGTAAGCCCATTTAATGTAAATAGAGCCCCAGGTAAAACCTCCGCCAAAGGCCGCAAGGATAATGTTATCACCTTTTTTCAATTTATTTTCCCACTCCCACAAACATAGGGGAATAGTTCCATTAGTTGTATTTCCGTAACGTTCAATATTTATCATTACTTTTTCAGGCCCAACACCTGCCCTGTTTGCAGTAGCGTCTATAATCCGTTTGTTGGCCTGATGTGGTACAAGCCAGGCAATATCTTCTGGCTGCAAGTTATTTCTCTCAATAATTTCGCCGGCTACATTTGCCATATTGGTTACAGCAAATTTGAAAACAGCCTGCCCTTCCTGATAAGCGAAATGCTCTTTATTATTGATGGTATCATGAGACGCCGGCTTTAAAGATCCGCCTGCTTTTATATTTAACAGATGCTTGCCCGAACCATCGCTTTTCAGAATTGAGTCTAATATTCCGAATCCCTCTGCATTCGGTTCCAATAATGCGGCACCGCAGCCATCGCCGAAAATTATACAGGTGGTGCGGTCTTCGTAATTAACTATGGAAGACATTTTATCTCCGCCAACAACCAATACTTTTTTATGTTTTCCTGATTCAATGAATTGAGCCCCGGTAGTTAATCCAAACAGAAAGCCCGAACATGCTGCCTGTAAATCATATCCCCAAGCGTTTATAGCACCGATTTTGTCGGCAAGAATATTTGCTGTAGCGGGAAAAGGCATGTCGGGAGTAGAGGTACAGAAAATTATCAATTCAATTTCCTCGGGGCCTATACCACGCTTTTTTAATAAGCCCTGTACAGCGGGCACGGCCATATCAGAAGTCGCGAGGCCTTCGCCTTTAAGAATTCTTCTTTCTTTTATACCGGTTCTGGTTGTTATCCATTCGTCGTTGGTGTCAACCATTGATTCCAGTTCGTGGTTGGTTAACACGTAATCGGGCACGTAGGCATTAACCGCTGTAATGGCAGCATGTATTTTTTGCATAGTTATTTAAACGCAGTAGTGATTTTTTCTATCAGTTTAGTACGAATCATGCTTCTTGATAGAAGAACCATATTTTTAATCGCTTCTGGCGGAGATATTCCATGACCTATAATTACCGGAGCATTTACTCCGAGAATAGGGCTTCCGCCGTATTGTTCGTAGTTAAACTTAGCGAAAAAATCATCTTTAAATCCTTTTTGCAACGTAAGAATATAAAATGTTTCCGCCAGTTTTAACATTACATTACCGGTAAATCCATCACAGACAATTACATCGGCTTTTTCGTTAAACAAATCCCGGCCTTCAACATTTCCAACAAAGTTGAACATTTGCGTTTCTTTCATCATAGAATAGGTGGCCTGTGTTAACAGGTTACCTTTTTCTTCTTCTTCGCCGATATTAATCAAACCAATCTTAGGGTTTTTAATCCCCAAAATATTTTCGGCAAACAAACTGCCTAAAACACCAAATTGAAGCAAGGTATCTGGCTTACAGTCGGCATTGGCGCCAACATCGAGCATAATACCGAAGCCGTCTTTAAGCTTTGGAACGATAGAAGAAATTGCGGGACGGATAACGCCCGGAATGGTTTTAACGCTAAACATTGCCCCTACAAGCATTGCGCCTGTATTCCCGGCAGAGGCAAAAGAGTCGATTTTACCTTCTTTTAACATGCGAAAACCGACACAAATACTCGAGTCGGGCTTCTGGGTAATAGCCTTGGTAGGATGTTCACCCATTCCGATAACTTCGGTGGTGTGGACAAATTCAACCTTAGCAGGGTCAAAATCTTGTTCTTTAAAAAAAGGGAGGGCTTGTTCTTTGTCGCCAATCAAAACCAGAGATTCACCTGGTTGTAAGGATTTGTAAGCGGCTATCGCACCTAAAACAGTTGCTTTAGGGGCATAATCACCGCCCATTATGTCTAAGCCAATTTTCATTTAGCGTAAATTGCTTTTAATGGCAATGAAGCTATCATGAACTTATGTAAGTTTCTAAACCCTAAGTTCATGATAGCTTCATCAAAAGAAATTCTCTTTTTTAACTAATGAATGAGCCAATCTCACCGCCTTGCGGGCGATAAAAAGAGCTGCCATGTGCGAGAGGTTAAATTCTTTTGAAGCACATGATTTTTTCATAATGAATTGACTAAGCTACAGCTTTGCTTTCAACCAGTAATTTACCTTTATAATACAGATTGCCATCAACATTATATGCGCGGTGAGGCAAATGAATTGCGCCCGTTGTTTTGCAGGTAAACAAGGTTGGCGCCTCAGCTTTGTAATGAGTTCTTCTCTTATCTCTTCTCGATTTGGATATTTTCCGTTTTGGATGTGCCATCGTCCTGTGTTTTAATTATCGTTTTTTATATTTTTTAATGCCTCCCAGCGTGGGTCGGCATCGGTATTCTCTTGTACTTCTTTTTTTGTTGCCGAAAGCGCGTTCAACTTTTCGATCACCTCTTTATCACACCACTCGGTGTTTCCTACATCTTCACAGCGATTGAATAAAGGTACTGCTAAATTAATGTACTCGTATATTAATTGAGAAACATTAATTTCATGCTCATTTCTACCCAGCACTATAATCTCATCAGTATTATCTTCCAGATTCTCATCATCTGAAAACTTTACGATTTGCCTTTCGTTTACATTCACCAGCGTCGGGAAATCGGAAAGGCAAAAATCGCAGGTTGAAAAAATCTCACCTTTAATTTTAAACAGCAGAATAAGCATTGTTTCCTGCTTATCCAACTCCATATCCACTTTCAACTTACCATCCTTCACCAACGAGTATTCAAACTCATTGAAAAAACCCTTATCGATATCAAAATCGAACTGATGCTTTCCGGTTTTTAATCCGGTAAATGGTATTCTGTATTCCTGCAACGATTTCAAAGCACGACAATTGAGCCTGCAAAGATAGGGAAATATCTTATTCGGGAAAAGATTTTTTCAAAGGATTTTCGAGAGGGGGAAATGGGGTTTGGTTTGGGAGTTCGAAAGACGGGAAGACAGGAAGTCAGGAAGTCAGGAAGTCGGGAAGTGAGGAAGACAGGAAGACCGGAAATTGGATAAGATGGTGAGACGGGATTTTTATGAAGCCGTTATGCTTCCCGACTTTCGGTCTAAATAACTAATCGGTCTTTCGGATTTTCCGTCTAAAATAGCCAATTCGAACTTCCCGACTTTCAGACTTTCGGTCTAAATAACTACTCAGACTTTCAGACTTCCGGACTTTCCGTCTAAAATAGCCAATTCGAACTTCCCGACTTTCGAACTCTCGGTCTAAATAACTAATCAGGCTTTCAGACTTCCGGACTTTCCGTCTAAATAGCCAATTCGAACTTTCGGACTTTCGGTCCAAAAACCTCGTATCTCCTCAATCCCTATCCTTCGACAATTTCGATATCTTTAATGGGTTTGAAGTAAGCTCCTGCAGTTCTTTTCTGCGTTTTACGATATTTATCGCCATAAACAAAGCCTCACGGAAAGAACTTTCGGATGCCAAATTTTTTCCGGCGATATCATAGCCCGTGCCATGATCGGGAGATGTGCGTACAACCGGTAAACCTGCTGTAAAATTCACTCCGTTATGAAAAGCGATTGCTTTAAAGGGTATAAGTCCCTGATCGTGATACATTGCCAGCACCGCATCGAACTTTAAGTGTGAGCCATTGGCAAAAAAGCCGTCGGCGGGATAAGGGCCGAAGGCGAATATGCCTTTTTCTTTAGCCTCTTCAATTGCCGGAATAATTGTTTCCAGCTCTTCTTTACCAATTAATCCGCTATCACCAGCATGAGGATTTAGCCCTAAAACCGCTATTCTGGGCTTTTGGAGCCAAAAGTCGCCTTTCAGGCTATTGTGCATTAACTGAAGTTTCGATACAATTGCTTGCTTTGTTATACTTGCCGCCACTTCACCAACCGGAATATGGCCCGTAACTACTCCGACCTTCAGATCTTCCCCTACCAGAAACATTAAGGAGTCGGAAGAATTGGTTTTATGCTGGATGTATTCCGTATGACCCGGGAAATTGAAGTCATCATTTTGAATATTATGCTTGTTAATCGGAGCGGTAACCAGGGCCTGAATATCGCCTGCTACCAAATCGGCAACTGCCTTATCCAAAGATAAAAAAGCATATTTGCCACCTGTTTCATTAATAGTTCCGGGCTCTATCTTCACATCTTCCTCCCAGCAATTAATCATATTGGCCCGTCGGGGATTGGCCTGACCTGCATCGGGTATTACATTAAAGCTGAAATCGTTCATGGTAAGAGCCTTGCGGTAGAAAGAGGCCACTTTGGTATTACCATAAACAATGGGAGTACAATGATTTAAAATTACTGAGTCGGCCAGGGTTTTTAAAATCACTTCTAAACCAATGCCATTAATATCACCTACTGAAATTCCAACTTTAATTTTCTCGCTCATGGGTTTATTAATATCCCGGGTTAACCGGAAATTTGTGCAAAATAAAGAATTTGAATGGTTTGCCGCAATCGCATTTAAAGTTTGCTTATTTTGCGACAAATTATTCCATGAGTTCTGTACGCGCTAAAAAACATCTTGGACAGCATTTCCTAACCGATAAGAACATCGCTTCAAAAATTGTAGAAAGCTTAAGGCCTGCCGAAAAATACTCGCAGGTTTTAGAAGTAGGGCCGGGAATGGGAATCTTATCAGACTTCCTTTTACAGAAAACCGAGTACGAAACTTTTTTAATAGACCTGGATGAAGAATCGGTACAGTTTCTAAAAAGAAAATACCCTCAATTGGGCGACAGACTGATTAACGGTGATTTTTTGGAACTGGATTTTAAGAAAGCGTTTCAGGGAAAATTAGGCATCATCGGAAACTTCCCCTACAATATTTCTTCGCAAATTATTTTCAAAATACTCGACAACAGGGATATAGTACCCGAAATGGTGGGCATGTTTCAAAAAGAAGTAGCCGAAAGATGCTCGGCTAAGCCGGGAACTAAAGCATACGGAATTATAACTGTACTAATTAACGCCTATTATAAAGTAGAGTACTTATTTACGGTAAAGGCAGGGGTATTTAATCCGCCGCCAAAAGTGCTTTCGGCGGTAATTCGCTTAACCAGAAACGAGGTTGAAGAATTAAATTGCGATGAAAAGCTTTTTTGGAAGGTTGTAAAAGCGGGTTTTAATCAGAGGAGAAAGACTTTAAGAAATGCCTTGTCGTCGCTGATAAATAAAGAGAACATGGGCGACGAACCAATGCTGGATTTAAGGGCGGAGCGATTAACTGTAGGGGATTTTGTGGAACTGACGAATAAAATAACGGCCACTTCTAACAATTAGTTCTTTTTTTTTAATTTTTCCAGGCTTTCCACATCTGCTATATCTTGCTTACGCCCTGTAGAAACCTTGTTTTTTATAAGTTCGTCCAGTCCGATATAACAAATTGTTAAGTCATCAATAGACGTATTTAAGCTACTTTCTAAGGCTTCATCAAAATGCACACCGGGGATGGAATTCAACAGGTCGATCCGCAAAGGCGGATATCCTAATTGTGTAACATAGTTTTCTTTTAGAAAGTCAGATTTTGAAAGGTTTAAAGAACTGAATCCAAAGTCTTTAAGTACTCCCATCATTCTGTCAGCATTTTCATCACTTGGTTTTATCCAAATATCAAGATCGCCGGTATGCCGGGGTTTACCGTGAAAAGCCAGCGCATGAGCTCCTACTACCATGTACTTAACTTCGTATTTATTTAACAGTTCTATAAATTCCTGAAAATCCTATTCAAAAATCATAACGTACGGTGAGTGACGACTTTCTCAATATGCTGAGGAAAGGATTGGTTAAGCCATGTGAAATAATGCAACCTTAATCGCGTAACTTCCTGTAAACGTTCGGATGCGGTTTTAGAGAGCCAAAAGGAAATATACTGATCGTCCTGCTCATCTTGTTTTATTATATTTATCACTTTTTCCATAATAAGACTAAGAGGAAGTACCTTCTTATTATCAAATTTACTACTAAATGCCGGATTTAAAAACTGACGGTTGACGACTTTGTAAAGCTTACCAACAGAATAAGTTCTTCACTATAACTTCAGTCCAAACAATAATCCAATCCGGACATCGTAAAAATCCTTCCGTTTATCATCGCCCGAATAATCTTTTTGGGATAGAAATAATCCGTATCCCGCACCAGCGAAAGCCTCTACATTTAACCATTCGGAATCTGGCAGCACCAAACCCAATACAAGCCCCGATGAAATTCCTTTACCCCGAAAATCTCTTGAACCAATAGAAAAAAAACCTGTAGGGTGTATGTATCCTTCTCTTTTTACTTCCTTCTCAATATACCTGAGATATGGGCCGACGTATAGGAACTCATACAATGAATATCTGAGATCAATTATGCCTGTTTTAAAGTTATAAGTTTCGGATGAAGGAAGATAGTTGAAGCGCCCGTACGACCCGTAGAGCTGAAACCCCCACTTTGGTGATTGCCTGTAACTTATGGCCAGAGAAGGCCCTCCTACAACAAAGTTCAACACATTGGTACTAATCGCGACTTTCTGATCTTGCGAGTAGGCCCCCAGGGGGAGGAGAGAAATACAAAACAATGTCAGTAGAAGTTTCATAAAAGGGTGGTAAACGTACAAGTTAAAGATAACAATTAGAGGATGAGATGTGATCTAAGCAAATGAACAAATTTATCCCGGAACAAATCAGAACGGTGTACCTTTGTATGATATACGACCTCAAAAAAAATTAATGTCGAGCAGAAAGATCTTAATAGCAGATAAACTTCACCCTATTTTTAAAGAGGAAGCCGAGAAGCTTGGTTATACCGTTGACGAGAAACCCGAACTTTCGCGCCAAGAGACCCTGGCAGTGATTCACGAATATACCGGCATTGCTATCCGTACAAAGTTCAATATCGACAAGGAGATTATAGACGCCGGAACCAATTTACGATTTATAGCCAGAGCCGGGGCCGGAATGGATAATATAGATTTTTTATACGCCTCTCAAAAAAACATACAGTGCATTAACGCTCCCGAAGGCAACCGCACCGCCTTGGCAGAACATGCCATGGGCATGCTTTTATGTTTAATGAACAACTTACGAAAGGCTGATATTGAAGTACGGAACGGCATTTGGGATCGGGAAGGTAACCGGGGCTACGAGTTAAAGGGCAAAACGGTAGGAATTATTGGCTACGGATTTATGGGCAGAAGCTTCGCCAAAAGATTAAAAAGTTTTGAGGCGAATGTAATTGCTTACGATAAGTATCAATCGGGCTTTAGTGATGAGTTTGCCAATGAGGTAAGCATGGAGCAGATAGTTAAGTATTCTGACATTCTGAGTCTTCACATCCCACTCAAAAGAGAAACCCAAAAGCTTGTGGATGAGGAATATCTTCTTCACTTTAAAAAGCCAATATTCTTTTTAAATACGTCGAGGGGTGAGATTGTAAACACTAAGGCCGTATTAAATGCCATTAAAGCCGGTAAGATACTTGGCGCAGGATTGGATGTTCTGGAGAGCGAAAAATTCCCTGGGCTTGGAGAACAAAGCTGGTTTGAAGAATTGGTTAAAGAAGAGAAAGTAATACTTAGCCCGCATGTTGGCGGCTGGACATTCGAGTCATACCGGAAGATTTCAGAGGTTTTGGCTGAGAAACTTAAGATGCTTCCGGTATAATGTGCATAAATCAATAGTCCTCATAACCATCAATTCAGCACCAGATTGGGATTGTACTTAATAAAATCCTCATAGGCTTTGCTTAAGTCTTTCACCGAGTTGATTTCAACATCATCACCCCAGGGTGTCCATGAAATAAACTTCTGTTTTTTTTCTGAACTTTCAGACTTTATTGAAGGCCGGGTTTCTTCATACACCCCGAAGTTACCCAGGGTATAGTACTTAATTTTGCGGGTACCGTGTTCTAAAAGATGTGATTTACTGAGCTTGAACCCCATCTCTTTGATCCAGTTTTTAATAGAGAGCGCTTTGTTCTGTGTCATGATTTCATGGATTTATGGTTTCATTCTTATTATCCACCGAAACTTTAACAGCCTCATATCCATTAGGTTCTGATAAATATTATTTTTTACTGGCAATTGTTAACAAACAATGTTAATAAAGCACGGCACTAAAAAATTCTGGGGCAAACACATTGCCGCTTAAAACGCTTTTATTATAAAGCATCTACTTATGAGTAAAACAATCATTATCTCAAACAGACTGCCGGTAAAGATCTATGAGAATAATGGCGGATATGAATTAAAACGAAGTGAAGGCGGATTAGCTACGGGCTTGGGTGCGATATATCAGCAAGGTGAGAATATGTGGATTGGCTGGCCAGGAATTGAGGCACATACAAATGAGGCCAAAGAACAGATAAAAGCAAAACTCTCCCTGATAAATCTTTGCCCGGTGTTTCTTTCCCCGGATGATATCAGCAACTATTACGAGGGCTTTTCGAACGAGGTATTGTGGCCGGTATTTCATTACCATTCTACTTATGCAAAGTATGAAAAAACCTATTGGGAAAGCTATAAAGAGGTAAACGCAAAATTCAGAGACGCCGTTTTGGAAATTGCCGAGCCGGATGATATTATCTGGGTTCATGACTATCAATTACTGCTTTTACCGGGACTCATCCGGGCGGTATATCCCGATATTACGATCGGCTTTTTCCAGCATATTCCATTTCCCAGTTCAGAACTTTTCAGACTGATTCCCTGGCGCATAGAAATCCTCGAAAATATGCTTGGTGCCGACCTGATCGGGTTCCATACGTTCGACGACGCACGTCATTTTATCAGTGCTACAACCAGGCTCCTTCCGGTTCATTCGTTATCCAATGTAATTACGTATAACGACAGACCAGTAGTGGTAGAGTCTTTTCCGATGGGAATTGACAACAAAAAATTTGAATCAATGCCTGGCGAAGAACAGGTAATCAATCAGGTAAACGAATTGAAACAAAGTTTCGACGGATTTAAGATGGTACTGTCGATAGACCGGCTTGATTATAGTAAAGGTATTCTGCAACGACTGGAAGCTTTTGACCTGCTCCTTCAACAATATCCTGAGTATGTTGAAAAAGTTATTCTTTATATGATAGTAGTGCCATCGAGAGACACTGTTCCCCGGTATAAAGAATTACGTGATGAAATTGATAAGATGGCCGGCAATATCAATTCCAGGTATCGAACGCTAAACTGGCTGCCTGTACATTACTACTACCGCTCGGTTACCGAGAGCATGCTGTCTGCCCTTTATAACATGGCGGATGTTTGTTTAGTTACCCCCATGCGCGACGGCATGAACCTTGTAAGTAAAGAATATGTAGCCAGCCGAACAAGCGATACCGGCGTTCTTATTTTAAGTGAAATGGCGGGTTCGGCTAAAGAATTAATTGATGCTCTTATAGTCAATCCCAACAATACGTCCGAAATATCTGCCGCAATAATTCAGGCATTAAACATGAGTGTTGAAGAACAGCAACAGCGGATGAAAAAACTGCGCAGTGTGGTGTCCAAATTCAATATCAGGCATTGGGTAAAAATCTATATGGACAAACTAAACGAAGTAAAAGACTTACAAGAATCTATGAAAGCCAAACACTTAATAAGAGACAGCCGCTCTGCTCTTGAACACGAATACCTAAAGGCAGGAAAAAGAATTATATTTCTTGATTACGACGGCACTCTTGTAGGTTTCCAACCCGAGATAGATATGGCATTCCCCGATGAAGATCTATACGAAATTTTAAAACAACTCGCCTCAGACCCCGCCAACCATGTGGTTATTATCAGTGGCAGAAAACATGAAACGCTCGAAGAGTGGTTCTCAAAACTTCCTATCGATATTATTGCCGAACATGGAGCATGGACCAAAAAACAACATCACGACTGGATTCAATTGCCCGGACTTTACAGCCAATGGAAACAAGACATCTTACCCGTACTTGAACGCTATGTAGATCGTACCCCCGGTTCCTTCATCGAAGAAAAAAGCTTTTCACTGGTGTTTCATTACCGAAAAGTTGAAGAAGGACTGGGTGATTTAAGAGCCAACGAGTTAATGAATGATCTGCGATTTATTACCGCTGATAAGGGATTACAAATCCTTCCGGGAAACAAGGTGATTGAAATTAAAAACATTGAAGTAAACAAGGGCAAAATTGCGCTGCGATGGCTTGAAGAGCAGGAGTATGATTTCGTTATGGCCATGGGCGACGACCATACCGATGAAGATATTTTTAAAGCTGTTCCCGGCGATTCATTTACAATAAAGATTGGTGGCAATATATCTGCCGCCAGGTTTTATTTAAGAGATTTTAGGGAAGTAAGGCGCTTATTAAGAGGCCTTACTTTCATTTCATCAGAGTATTTTTAAAGAAACACCGGCCTGTCTAACTTCATAGCTATGCGGTAAGCCGCATTCATTAACCCAACATGACTGTATGCCTGAGGAAAATTCCCCCACATGCTGCCGGTGTTTTCGTCTACATCTTCGCTGAAAAGCTTCAGGTGGTTACAATACTGAATGATATTTTCGAATTCACGTATGGCATCATCAACTCGCCCCACACAAGCCAGGGCTTCAACATACCAAAAAGCACAAATAAGGAAGGTTGTCTTTGGTTTACCAAAATCATCTTCATGCAGGTAGCGATAGAACAAGCCTTTAGGCGTTTTAAGTTCAGCTTCTAATGCTTTAAGATGATCTTTTGCCCTATCGGATGCCGGATCCAGATAGTTCATCATAATCAACTGCAAGGTACTGGCGTCGAGATATTTTCCTCCCGCCGCATTGGTATACACTTTCCGAACAGGATCGTAGCAGCTTTCGATATGATCGGCAGCCTTTTGCTGAAGCATTAGAGCTTTTTCTTCTAATTCCTTATTCTCGATGGTTCTAGCCATCTTAGCCGCGGCAGCACATCCCGCCCATTGAAACAGGTTGCTGTAACAATGTACATTCGCAATATTTCTGAACTCCCATATTCCGGCGTCTTTCTCATCAATAGTACGTTCTATTTTTGTGAGCACGGTTTCAATCCAGCGGATGGAATCTTTACGCTCCCGAAAAACAAAACGATGATCGATATATAAAGGCATTATAGAGATCATCACCTGCCCGTAAATATCGTTTTGAATATGCTCCGAAGCCTGATTACCAATACGCACTGGTTTATTGCCTTTATAGCCCTCCAAATGATCAAGAATTCTCTCTTCAAGTTCTGCTTTTCCGTCAATAGCGTACAACGGCTGATAACGGTAAGTCTCCGTTACCGAAATTCCCGCTACATAATTAAAGTAGCGCTCCATTTCTTCGAAATGCCCGATGTGATTTAATGCCGAAATAACATAATACGTATCCCGCAACCAGCAAAAGCGGTAATCCCAATTACGCCCGCTGCCATCGTATTCGGGCAGGCTTGTAGTACTTGCCGCAATTATGGCACCTGTATCCTCGTACTGATGGATCTTTAAAGCCAAGGCCGAGCGGATTACATATTCCTGATAAAAACCGGCCATGTTGGAGTGCTTGATCCAGGTGCGCCAGTAAGTCACGGTTTCGCGGATAAAGGTTTCCGCCGTACTCATAAGCGGAGCTTCCAGCGGCTGCCCGTAAGTCAAAACCAGGTATTTTACTTCGTTTAAAACAAAGCTGGTATCTTCCGATAAATAACTGATCGGGATATTGGTAGTTAATCGAATGTGATCTTCGCAACCTTCAAATTCCACATGGTTGCTGCCGCGATGAGGTTTTAATTTTATCTTTCCGTAGTCGCAAACAGGTTCGCATTTCACTCTTATCACCGGATTCCCTTCAATCGGTTCGATCTTCCGGATAAGCATCAAGGGCTTAAAAAAGCGATCATATTGTTGAAACCGTGGCGCAACATCAACCACCCGGTACCGCCCGTTTTCGCAGGTTATCTCGGTGCAGAGCACATTGGTATTCTCAAGATAGAACTGATTTGAAGTATAGTTAGTTGTAGGAAGGATAGTAAATTCCCCTCCTTTATTGGTATCCAGTAACGATCCGAAAACAAACGAGCTATCGAAACGAGGCCAGCATAGCCAGGATATATTAGTGTTTTTATGAACATGTGCCAGGTAGGCGCAATTGCCGATAATACCTGTCTCATACAAATGTTTTTCCATTGCTTTTATTACAGAATAAAAGCAAACTAGTTTTTAAATTTTATAAAGAAGGCCTTAACGTAAGGTTAAACGGCACTTCTACATGCGCTCTGGAATTTTCTAAAATCATCTTTGCGGCAATCGCTCCCATTTGATAGAAGTCGGTTGAAACAGTTGTGATACCATTTAGAATTATTTTTTTAATAGCGGTTTCATTGTAAGATATTACACCTACCTGCTTACCAACTTTCAGTTTTAGTGATATAATTTTTTCTATCAGCTCTACCAAATCATCTTCCATCAAATTAATATATACCTCCCCCTCTTCAATAGGCTCGGCCGCGATATTACTAATCACTTTATGGCTAAAAGCATATTGCTGGCAGAATTTAAGTAAACCCTTCTTAATCTCTTTAGGATAGTAGCTTTTTTCGGGAAAAATAAGTTTGATGGTATGATACTTACTCAATACGTCTTTTGCCTGTTCTAAAGCATTGTATATATCGCTTTCAAAATTCTCGTACACAGCAGCATATTCACCGTCTACACCAGGCACTTTTTTATCGAGTAACACCAGCTTTTCTTTAGGTATGGTGTTAATAATTTCATACGCATTCTCGCCTCCTTCTATAAAATGAGGTATTACCACATAATGAGAATAGCCTTGCATTTTATCGGCCAGCATTCTTTTAAACAGCTTACAATCGTTGTTATAGATGTAAAAATCAACCGCCACATGATCGCCCAAAGCAGCTATAAACGCATCATACATTAATTTTTTATGCGAACTTAGTTTATTAAAAAACAGGCAAATCCGCAGCGTTTGTCTAAAATCGGTGCTGGCGATATAATAACCCTTGCCAGGGATAGAGGCAATTACACCAATTTTTTTTAAATATTTATAACCCTTCTCCGCGGTATCGCGTGAGATCTCCAGTTCGTAGCTTAGTTCATTAATAGAAGGCAGCATATCATTTTTGTTGATCTTGCCTGTTTCAATAGCCGTTAAAATGGAATTGGTTAGCTGAAGGTATTTTGGCGTAGCAGAATACTCATCAATGTGAATAAAATCAAAAAACCTGGCCGTTTTATTAGAGGATGCTTTGGACATAGTTCACTAAAATAGTAAGAATCTGGCTAATTATCCCTTATTGTATTTATTGATACCGGTAACCAGCACGTTGTAACGCTGCAGAATGTTCCTGCTAAGGGCTTTAAAGCAATTTAAATTTTTTGAAAGGGCACTTCCGTGTTTCTACCTGCTGCAGCCCGGCTATTCGCTGTAGTTTTTATTTGAGCCGCTGCTTGTATCCCGGGCAAATAAAAAGCTGTCGCTGCTATCCGGCTTATAATCGGCGGGTTTCTTCCCTGTTCATTCGGCTGATGGGGGTAGTTTGTCTAAAAACGCAGAGTCTGAAAGAGACTCCAGAAAGTGTGGCTTCCTGATCTTAACAGTGAATGAAAATGCTATGGAAAAATATTATTCGGATTACAAATCCTACGATAGGTATTTCGGAATTACAAATTTTGCAGGAATAAAACCATTGGTCCTGAAATAGAAGTTGCGGTAAAAAATTATGTAAACGTTATCCATGATCAAATATTAAAAATTTCGACAAGCTTAGCCTGACACCTTTAATGAGTGTCAAGCTGGCTTTCGAACCTCTTTCATAATTACGATGCCAGAGCTGCTGCATTGGCCGCAGCCAAACCAGACTGCAAAGACTTAAGACTAACCTGAGATTTACTCAAGGTGCCCTGAGCATTATTTAACTGAACAGT
>JACMJM010000027.1 GCA_014380615.1 Sphingobacteriaceae bacterium | reverse complement strand
TTGAGTTGGCCGCTAAGTAATGAAAGGCGGGTTTCTACATCTTCATTTTTGCGTTTCATCGCCGCAAGCTTTTGCTTATTTCGTCTGTTCCAGAGATAAAAACCGATACTTCCTGCTGCTAACAAAAAGATACTGATAGCAGCAATTTTTTTCCAGGGAATCATTACTGGCTTTTTATTTACTCTTATTGTTATTTTATGGATGGTTTCGGGCTGACTTTTATACCGAAGATACACATCATGGTCTTTGCCCGCCTGCATTTGATTGCCTAAAACTATAAAAGTCCCTCTCTCATCTTCAATAGAACTTGCCGATTGCCATTTGTAAGGTTTTTTTTCAAATGAATATTGAACCACTTCTCCTCCGCTCAGACCCATAAATCTTAACAATCCGATTAAGGCGTAATCCTTCTTAAAGATTGTTATAGACTCCCCCTTAAAAACATCCTTTTCTTGTATGTCTGAACTTGTATTGAGGACATTCTGGAGGTTTAATCCGAATTCCTTGCTGGTCACAGGTACCTGGTAAAAGATAAAGTTGGTTGCCGTATCTGGTGCACGTAGAATCCTTATTGTTTCTAACAGTTTTTTTGTAGCAATTTCCCGGACAGTGACTTTTAGCGAATCCAGTATGTTGAGATTGAAATTTCCTGCAAAAAAAGTTCGCTTCAAAGGTGTTGGAGTATTTTTCTCGAGGGGGTAGTTGATTCCTACAATAGCATAGTCGTTGTCTTCGCCCAAAGCAGAAAGTGGTGCCCACGGCTTAATCACCTTGCCGTTTTGCTCTGCCTTAAACTCCAGGTGTTTATAATCTGGCCCGCCAAAATGCCGGTAAAGTTGAATTTTTCTACCGTTCTCCTGTAAAAAATTAGGCAAAAAACTTATTCCTATATTTCGTTGAGAGATAACATAAGTGTGCTCTAAAAGTGCCCGAGGCCTTGCTGGTCCATAATTAAAGCTAAACTTAAACTGCCTAAACCGGTCGGGAGTATGACCGGCACCGGTAATAACGAAATTGAAATCATATTCCTCACTGACGACAGAAGCAACATTGCAGCTATCGCAGAGTTTACCGTTTATCCTTTTCTTTACAATAGCGTCGGTAAAAGCAGCAGAAGCGGCTTCTTGTTGGCTACATCCCTGCTGGCTGGCATTCAGGATAAATACTATCAGTATAACCAGCTGTTTCATTTTGTTCAATGTCTGCTCCAATTTAAGCTTCATATCTGCCCAAACCCATCTCTTGTCTGCATGGCCCATCTCACTTCGCAATCTCTGCGTCTATTAATTTTTCAATCTTTTTTCCCTCACTCGGTCGTGGGGCATCAAAGTTTACAATGTTGCCTTGTTTGTCAACTAAAATAAACTGAGGGATTGTGTTGGCAACATAACCTTTTTTCACCGTTCCTTCCGCATCCAGAAGTTGAATCCCTTCAGGAGCATCCTTTTCTATTGCTTTTTTCCATTCATTAATACCGTCATGTACGCCAATGCCAATAAAAGCTATTCGCTTGTCGCTTTTGTATTTTTCATACAAAATCTTTAAATATGGTGTTTCTTGCCGGCAGGGCCCACACCAACTGGCCCATAAATCAATATAGACAACCTTTCCCTTAAAGTCATCCAGGCTATATGTTTTACCTAAATTGCTTTTTAAAGTGAATTTTGGTGCTGGCTTCCCAACCTGGGTTCTGAACAATTCCGCTTCTTTTTCGGCAAGCTTTGATGTAAGCGATTCTGTATAATAGGGGTTTTTAAGATTCGACAGATAGGCTTTAATTTGTTCTTTATGGTCGTTTAATTCTTCAAATGACTTGCTGAGTGTAATCAAAGACTCCATTAGTTCGTATAAAACAAACTCTTTTACTTTTCCCTGATACGTCTCATTAGCCTTTTTTAATTTATACCCTTTTTGATTCCTGAGGGTTGAATCTTTTTTGTAGTCAAGATTTATCAGATAATCCAGGTACTCATCTTTGATTACGTAATTTCTATAATTTGCAGAAATTAGGAATTCATCTCTACACAGATTATCTAATATCTTATTGTCAAAATTCGCTCTTAAAAAGGAAGTCGATTTTTCAGGGTTGAATTTGTTCCACTTTACATAAAGTACACGGTCTAATAGCATATATAACTTCATGAACTCGTTATCTAACCGAACTAAAGACCCAAAATATTTGAGGTATTTATCCTCTTCAGAATTCCTGTCGAATACTATATGAGCTATCGAGTCTTTTAGTGTTTGGTCACGTTTAATATAGGCCAATAGATCAGTTTCATTTAGCTTATACCGTTTAGTTGTGTCCATTCTTGCCAGTGCAATTGAAATATGAATAGAACGATAGTTATTACTTTCGGAGCCAATCCCGGAGATTTTCGTGGTTTTTAATAATGAAAGGAAGTCCTTGCCATCAGCGGTAATGGTTAAATTATAACCAGGTGCCACAAAAAAGTCATTTATTTGGATGTTGTTTTTTTTAATATTTGTTAGTTGCGGTTGTTTTACCTTAAACGTTTTTAGATAAAAATTGCCAGAACCGTCGAGGTTAAGCGTATCCGTTAAAATTTGTTGGTTTTCATCCCGAAAGGATATTTTTAACTGTTTCTCCGGGCAATTAGTTATTTGTCCCTGGATAATAAAAGCTTCGGTTTTTGATTTATTCTGCCCTAATAATGCTGAAGTTGAGAATAAAATTAAAATTATTACTAAAGTTTTTTTCATATATGATGTTGATTGGTGCTTAATGCTAATTCATCTTCGAAAGTGTTTTTAACCAACTGCAGCGATGCAGTAGTAGATGCTTGCTCTTGGCCAAATCCTTGCTGGTTTGCGCATAATATGAATACCAGGAAAATAATGTGTTTCATTTGTTCTGTTTTAGCCGGATGGTTAGGGTGTCTTTTTTAGGGCCGCAGCGTTAGAAATTGCTGGCTTTTGATCCAACTCTTTTCTTATCGCCAGCTCCAGTTTATGCTCTGCATCTTCACCCGCTCCAATCTCCATCAGTTTAACCTTACCGTCTTTGCCAAGCACTAATGTAGTTGGAAAAGCCTTTAGTTTATAGTCCCATGCCAACAATTGCCCGGGCAGGTAGTATTGCGAATAACGAATATGCTTTTCGTCTAAAAACTTCGTAATTGATTTAGGACCGCTATCTCTTACATTAATGCCAACAACTACAACGTTTTCTTTCCCGAATTTATCCTGCAGTTTCTGGAGTTTGGGCATCAGTATTCTGCAGGGCATGCATGAAAGATACCAGAAATCCAGCAGCACAACCTTCCCTTTAAGTGCCGCGAGGCTAACGGCTTTTCCTGTTCTCACATCGGTTGCCTTAAAAGGCGGGGCTATTGTGCCGATCTCTAAGGTCGCCAGACGGTCTTCTTCCCGTTCCGGGGGAGTAGCAAAAAAGACCGCAGGATTAAAAGGAACCGGATTGATATCAAGCGAAGCGGAAAAATCATAAATATCTGTTTGTTCCTCACCTTTAATCCGGCTTTTTCCATACTTTATTCTTCGTGAGGCGAAGAGACTTTTTTTGTTGATAAAGTATCTTTCGTAATGAAGTATTCTTTGTATTTCATCAGTCTCCTTATCAAGTTTTTTATAAACCTCGTCTATCACATAAAACTCACCTGCTGAGGTGTCCTGAGCAAACTGCAGCGAAGCAATCCTGGTGTGTAGGGCGGGCCGTTTTGTACCCAAAATATCGTAAATATTTCTAGCGTTAATTTTGTGCCTATCCCATTCGGTGGTAAAGGTTACCGCGCTTGCATCGGGCCCTCCTTTCTTATATAAGGTATCGCCGCGAACAAGCCATTCTAATTTATCATTAATGGTGAAGTGCCAATAGGCATTCTTTTTTACCGTTCCGCGTATAGTGTTCCATTGAATGTTTAGTTGATTTTCTCTGCTCATCGTATCAACAAATCGCATACGGAAAGGCACGGTTTCCATGGCTGCGAGCTTGTCCCATGACTTCTGCAGAATTTGCAGTGCAGAGGTATCAATTTTTTGTGCAAGGCAGGAAAAGGTAATCAGGGTAAGGAAAAAGATGGTGATTGATTTTTTCATTTCGTTTGTTTTAACAAATATGAGGCGTTTACCCGGAGAGAAATTATCGATAACTGAATCCGGTAACGTTTTCCTTGAATTTGGAATCAGACTAATGATGTTTACTTATAAAAAGATTTAAACCGAAACCACGGGACATTAAAAATTCAACAAACGGGGTGATTAATACTTAAAGGCTTCCTTTGGCTTATCGCAAATACCCCCCTTAAATTTCAGGATTACACCGCATTCCGCTTTAAAATCTTCCCTACCTTTGGTTAACAAAACAATCTGAAAAATAAAATCATGGCATCTAAAATTTTTGTAAACCTACCGGTTAAAGACCTAAACAGGTCTGTAGAATTCTTTACCAAATTAGGATTCAGCTTTAACGCGCAATTCACCAACGAGAATGCAACCTGTATGGTTATTTCCGACGATATCTACGTAATGCTTTTGGTTGAGCCTTTCTTCAAAACATTTTTACCAGGCAAAGAAATCAGCGATGCGAAGAAAAGCACCGAAGTGCTTATCTGCCTCTCTGCCGATAGCCGCGAAAAAGTTGATAAGCTGATTGGTTTGGCAATTGAAGCAGGTGGTGCGGCACCAATGGCAAAACAAGATCATGGCTGGATGTATTCTCATGGCTTCGAAGATTTAGACGGACATCTTTGGGAAGTAGCCTATATGGATACCAGCGCAATTCCACAAAATCCTTAATCAGGAATTGTCGTTCCCTTCGCCATGGCCTGTGTCCACAGGCCATGGCGAAGATTGAAAACTACGAAACTACCTAATTTGTAGATGTTGAATATTAGGGCGGGCCTGTTGGTCTGTGAGGACTTACAAACGGGTGGGGTAATTAAAAATTTCTCTACTTTTATACCCTAAACCTTAAAATGCGACCTTACATCATACTCCTTATCTGCACGGCCAATATTCTGTGCAACGTTGCTTTCTCTCAAACGCCAACCGAGAAAAATAGCAGTAAGTACACCGTCTCAGAATACTATAAAATCTACAATCACGCTAGCCTCTCCGACCTGACCATCAGAACTACGTTTACAGGCACTGAGGCGGATAAAATGCGGAAGACTATCTCATCAAAAGGGCGCGACTTAATAGCCAATGATTATCTAATGTATTATGCAGAAGTTTATCCGGGAATAATTGTGCGTGAGCCCCTTATTATAAAAAGCAAGGGAAAGAATGAGATTTTATTGATTGAGCAATACTCCATTCCAGAGTTTTTTACAAAAGACCCTGAAACCGGAGCATATAATGCCGACCTATACTCTGATATTGTAAATAGTGTTTTACCTAAATCTGCCAAACGCCTTGAATGATAATATCAAGAACCTTCTGAAATGGCGGGGAGGCATGTTCGGGCTATAACACCTTGCCTAACCAGACTGCTATCATGGTGATAGCATATAATAATTGCCCTTATGGTAATTTCTTCGTACTTTAACATACTAATCTAACTTAACCGGATAAATTTTAAATGCTATTAAAGGTTGCTGGTTTATTTCTAAAGTGTGCTTTGAACCTCACCTTGCTCCTTTCAATTTTCATTGGAACCACTATTGCTCAGCCCAAAAAGATCCACTTTACTTATCTCACCTCAGGCGAGGGACTTTCATCCAACAATGTTTACGCAATTACAAAAGACAGGTACGGCTTTATGTGGTTCGGAACGGATGACGGCCTTACCCGCTTTGATGGGCTAAACTTCGTTGTTTATCGAAATGCTCCCGAAAACCCAAAAAGCTTGCGCGTAAATGAAATAACCACCCTACATGAAGACAAGACCGGAAGGCTGTGGATTGGCACTAACGGAGGTGCAATAAGCCTTTACGACCGAAAAACGAATGAGTTTATTAATATTCCCGGAGATAACAGCAAAAAAGGGATCAGCAGTAAAGCGGTGAGTTCCATTTGCAGCGATTACCTCGGCAATATCTGGATAGCGACATTTGGAGGGCTAAACATTTTAAACCCAAACACCGGCGAGGTTTATAAGTTCCCTGTTAACCCCACCAATCCCCTGGCTTTGAATACCAGCAAGATTTTGAAGGTTTTTGAAGATAAACTGCGAAATATTTGGATTGGAAGCTCTTCGGGACTTTATCTGTACAACAGGAAAAAAAACACCTTTACTAATTTCTCTCATTCTTCTGATAAGCCTGCGAGCTTAAGCAATAATACGGTACGCGAAATTATCGAAGACAGAAAAGGCAATCTTTGGGTGGGCACCGTAGACGGGCTTAATTTGTTTTTGCCAGAGTCGAAAACATTTAAGAGGTACAAGTATGATGCTACTGGTAACAACAATATTAGCAGCGGTTATATTTATGCTCTAGCTGCAGATAAAGACGGAATGATCTGGGTAGGTACAGATAAGGGCCTTAATATCATTAATACTGAATCGAACCGGATTAAAACATTTGAACCGGATGAAAGAAACAAGAACTGCTTACTGAGCAATTCCATACGGAGTATTCTGATCGACAATCACAACATTCACTGGATTGGTACTTACCAGGGCGGAGTAAACAAGTATGATGTAAATCTGACCTCTTTTAATATCAAAACCAGCAACCGCTTTGACACAAAGGGATTGAAACACCCTGTAGTTACAGCGTTTGCGCCAGCTTCTAATGGCGAGATTTTTGTTGGGACGGATGGCGGGGGACTACAGGCATTTAACAGCAGTACGGGATTCTTTAGAAATATCAATATTTCTGCTGCCGGAAACAACTTCTCCAACCTGTCTATTTTAACGTTACTAAAAAGCCGCAGAAATGAGTTATGGATAGGAACCTATAAACAAGGCATTTATATCTACAATTTATCGACAGGATCAACTACACATCTGAAGAAAGGAAACACAGCATTTAACCTGAGCCAGAATGATATTTTTGCGCTTTATGAAGACAGCAGCGGCAACATATGGATAGGCACCAACGGTGAAGGTGTAAATATTTATGATCCTGACTCCAAGAAAATTACAAAGTTCAGCAATAAGAACAATCAGGGAACTGCTAATGAGATTTCGAACAGTAACATACGCGACTTTGCGGAAGACAGCAGGGGGAATATCTGGATAGCCACTTACGGTGCCGGAATTAGCGTCTATAACAAAGCTTCAGGTACCTTTTTTCGCTATACAAATGCCACAAGCAATCTGCCCGGAGACGTGGTGTTAACCTTACATATTGATAAGGCTGATAACATCTGGGCCGGAACACAGGGCGGCGGACTTGCATTGCTGCAAAAAGGAGCTAAACGGTTTCTGCCTCTGACAGAAAAAGAGGGCCTCGCCAATAACGTAATTCATAATATAACAGAAGACCGGGAGGGCTTTCTATGGTTAAGCAGCAATAAAGGAATCACAAGATTTAACCCTAAGAATAAAAGCTTTAAAAATTACACCCACTACAACGGTCTTCAGAGCAGTGCCTTTGTACGCGGAGCGGGCTATGTATCAGAAACCGGTGAGTTGTACTTCGGAGGACTTCAGGGCCTGAATTATTTCAACCCTGCAAATCTTAAGTTTAATAAAAATATCCCCCCGGTGGTTTTTACTGATCTGGTGATTTCGAATAAGTCGGTTAAACCAGGGATAGAAAACTCTCCCCTTAAAGAGGATATATCGGTAACAAAAGAGATTCGTTTGCAATACAAACAGGAGTTCAGTATCAGCTTCGTAGCCTTAAATTATACCGTATCTCAGCAAAATAATTACGCTTACAAACTCGAAGGATATAATAAGGAATGGAACTATGTGGGCTCTAAAAACATAGCCAGTTATACCAATCTTGATCCGGGTGAATATACTTTCCATGTAAAAGCAAGTAATAACGATGGGGTTTGGAACGAAAAAGGCAGCTCAATTAAAATTGTTATTGAACCTCCATTTTGGCGAACTACGTATGCTTACGCTTTTTATGTATTGTCAGCAATCGGCTTGTTTCTGTATTTAAGAGACAGGGCAATTACAAAAATTAAAAGGAGATTTGCACTGGAGCAAGAAAAGCAACAAGCATTACAGGCACGGGAACACGAAAAAAAAGAAGCTGAACGTTTACGGGAGCTGGATATGCTTAAGTTAAAGTTTCTCACTAATTTGAGTCATGAGTTTCGCACCCCTATCTCGCTTATTATGGCACCGGTTGATAGCTTGCTTAGTCAGGATAATAAGCAGAGCTTTTCGCAATTAAACATCATTAAAAGAAATGCCCGGAGATTGTTGAACCTGGTAAACCAACTGCTTGATTTTCGAAAGATGGAGGAGCAGGAACTTCGCATTAACAGAACCGAGGGCGAACTGGTTTCTTTTATCTGGGAGCTTAGTGATTCTTTTGTAGACCTTGCCGAGCGGAAAAAGATCAATTTTACATTCGAAACGCACATCAACACCTTTTATACCACATTTGATGCAGATAAAGTGGAGCGCATCCTCTTCAATCTCCTTTCCAATGCTTTTAAATTCACCTTTGAAGGAGGCGCGGTAAAACTCGAGCTACTGATCGACCCTGATAATAAAGATAACGCCAGTAGATTGAATATTAAAATAAGCGATTCGGGGATCGGGATTCCGGCCCACCGGCAGGAGAAAATCTTTGAGCGGTTTTTCCAGGAAGACACCTCTTCTGCTATCCTTAATCAGGGAAGCGGCATCGGCCTGTCGATCACCAAAGAGTTTGTCAGCATGCACGGGGGAACTATTTCGGTAGAAAGCATCCCCGGTCAGGGAAGTACGTTTACCGTAACGCTGCCATTTGTGCCCTCTATGCCGGTAGAAGAAGAGCTTCATACCTATGAAATAACAGAAAGAGTTGAAGAAACAGAAGAGGAACCAGTAACGGAGCTTATGAGCAGCAAACTCGACATTCCGCGGGTACTGATCGTGGAAGATAACGCCGATTTCCGCTTCTATCTTAAAGAGAACTTAAAAAAGGATTATCTCATATTTGAGGCATCTAATGGAAAAGACGGGTGGCAAAAGGCTTTGTCGGGCCACCCCGACCTGATCGTGAGCGACATAAGCATGCCAGTGATGGATGGGATTGCGCTATCGACAAAGTTAAAATCGGATAAGAGAACCTGCCATATTCCAGTTATCCTGTTAACTGCAATGACGGGAGAGCAGGAGCAATTAAAAGGCCTTGAAACCGGGGCGAGCGATTACATGACCAAGCCTTTCAACTTCGAAATTCTTAATTCCAGGATCAGGAACTTACTGGCTCTGAATAATACTATAAAAAATACTTATAAAAAGCACATTGAGGTTCAGCAACCGCAACTGGAAATTGAATCGGAAGATGCAAAGTTTCTAAATTCGATTGTACAATACATTGAAAAAAATCTTACTAACCCGGAATTGTCTGTAGAAGAGCTGAGTAAACATGCTAGGGTAAGTCGGGGCACACTTTATACAAGAATTCTTTCCATTACGGGCGAAACCCCTGTTGAATATATCCGCTCCTACAAATTAGAAAAAGCAAAGGCACTGCTTGAAAAATCTGATTATACCATCTCCCAGGTTTGCTATATGGTTGGCTATAGTACTCCGGCTTATTTCTCCAAAGCCTTTAGGGCAAAGTATAATATGCTGCCCTCAGAATATATACTGCTCACTCGATAAACCTTTACCCTTCGTTTCTTAACCTCAAAATTGAACATTTGCAATAGCTATTTGCTCAATAAGACTAGCCACCTCGCGGTTTTCTGGCTTACTTTGTTTTCAGTTAAGAGCAGCGTATACATAACCAAATTAACCTTTTCGTCTGCTAAATAAAATTATTTATTGAATGCTTTTCAGGTTTATCAACCTGTACTGTTAACCCGGGAGGCAGGGCAGATAAACCAATATTTACAAACAAATTTAATTATCAGAAATACCATTTATACCTCAAATAATGCAAAATAAGTTAATCTCATCTACTTTATTCCTATTTACTATTACGTCCTGCGCACAGCAAAAACCTATAACTACTGCCAGTGATACCACTAAGAATCCTTTTGCTAATTCCATTTCAAAACCGCTGATTCCGGGAATGTATACTGCCGATCCTTCGGCCCATGTATTTAATGGTAAGATCTACATCTATCCCTCCCATGATATCGATGCGGGAATACCCGAAAACGATTTAGGAGATCATTTTGCAATGAATGATTACCATGTTTTCTCAATGGATAACATTGGCTCGAAAGTAAAGGAGCACAGCGTAGTGCTTAAAGTGAGTGACATTCCATGGGCCGGAAGGCAATTATGGGCTCCGGATGTAGCTTTTAGCAATGGCAAATACTATTTATATTTTCCGCTTAAAGACAAACAGGACATCTTCCGCATCGGGGTAGCAATCAGCAACAAACCCGAAGGGCCTTTTAAGGCGCAGCCGGAACCGATGAAAGGCAGTTTCAGTATTGATCCTGCTGTATTTACAGATAGCGACGGAACATCGTACATGTACTTTGGCGGAATTTGGGGCGGACAGCTGCAGCAGTGGGAAAATGGTTCCTTCAACCCTGCTGGTTCGAAAACAGACCGTCTTAAAGATGATGAGCCCGCTCTTGCCCCAAAAATAGCTAAGCTTAACGCTAACATGCTCGAATTTGCCGAGCAGCCCAAAGATGTTTTCATTGTAGATGAGGCAGGTAAGCCATTAAAAGGGGGCGACCACGACAGAAGGTTTTTTGAAGCAGCCTGGGTGCATAAATATAAGGGGCTGTACTACTTCTCTTACTCTACCGGCGATACCCATCAAATATGCTATGCCACAGGAACCAGCCCCTACGGCCCTTTTACCTACCAGGGAGTAGTGTTAAAACCCGTGATCGGCTGGACCAATCATCACTCAATAATAGAATTTAAAGGCAAATGGCACCTATTTTACCACGACACCGAATTATCGGGCGGCAAAACTCATTTAAGAAATATAAAAGTTACGGAACTGAAATATGATACTGAAGGAAAAATCATTCCTATTGATCCTTATGCCAAAACTACAAATAAGCTAAACTAACAATAAACCTTTTAACCAATTATGAAAAGAAACAGACTATTTAAATGTTGGAGCTGGCTCCTCCTATTACTTGTATTACCAATTGCCGGGTATGCGCAGAACAGAATTATAACCGGAAAGGTTGTAGATGAAGAAGATCAGCCCTTAATAGGTGCCACAATTAAAGTAAAAGGTACTGCTATGGGTACTACCGCAGATGTGGACGGAAATTTTCGCTTAAATGTCCCTGTCGGTGCCACTACATTGGCACTTAGCTTTCTTGGCTACCAAACAAAGGAAGTTGAAGTAGATGCTAACACCAACTCTGTAAACATCGAATTAGCTCCCGGAGGGGCAACTAATTTAAATGAAGTTGTAGTGGTTGGTTACGGAACTCAGAGGAGGCAGGATGTGACGGGATCGGTAGCGAGCCTTAAAGGAGAAGCTCTCCGTGATGTTCCGTCAGCTAACATGACGGCAGCTTTACAAGGACGTATACCAGGCGTTGATGTAGTCAGAAATAGTTCAAGGCCGGGTGCGGGAGGCCAAATCAGGATCAGAGGTGAAAGATCACTAAGCAATGAAAGTGATCCCTTCATTGTTCTGGACGGGATTCCATTCCGCGGAAGCATTAATGACATTAACCCTGATGACATCGCAACACTGGATGTATTAAAAGATGCCTCGTCTACAGCTATATATGGTTTCAGAGGAGCAAACGGAGTTATTTTAATAACCACTAATCGGGGCAGAACAGGTAAGCCGGCATTTACATATAAAGGTTTTGCGGGCCCTTCGAATGTACGGGCTCAGTACGATCTATTTAATGGAGAAGAATTCGCTGCCTTCAGGAATGCGGCCTCACCCACTTATAGTGCGGGATATTCACCTACAGAATTAGCCGGAATGGCGAACGGCACTTCTACAAACTGGCAGGATTACTTGTATAAAACAGGTTTCACCAATAATCACAATCTTGGGTTGACCGGTGGTTCTCAAGGTGTAAATTATGGCATTTCGGCGGGGTATTTCAATGATAGAGGTGTAATTACCGGACTGGGATTCGAGCGATATTCTTTAAACAGTAGCATCGATGCTACTATTAATAAGAGACTAAAGCTTGGCTTAAGTACCCGTAATACGTTAAGTTATAATAACGGCCAGGGTGTTAACCCTTTGTATGCTACACTGCGGATTACTCCCCTTGCGCCTGCATTTAATGCGGACGGGAGCCCTTTTCTGAAACCTCAGTTAGGTACGATCGACGAAACAGAGACACTGCATCCTTCAACTCTTGAAAATACAGAGAATATTGTCGACAGGTTACGCAGGCTTAGAACCTTTAATAGCTTTTATGGCGAAGTTACTATTATTGAAGGCCTCAAATACAGGCTGAACCTTGGCCTGGATCTAAGTCAGGATAACCGCGGCACCTGGTTCGGGCCGAATACCATTATAAGGCCAAATGTTGTTGCGGCTGGTAATGGTACAGCTTCTGTATCAAACACTGAAGACTGGACAGCGACTGTTGAGAATCTGATAACTTACGACAGAACAATAAAAGAAGATCATAAAATAGGTTTTACAGGATTGTATAGCTTTCAGCGTGAGCGCCGCTTTAATCAGGGATTCAATAACGCTTCCGGCTTTCCGAGTGATTACGTCCAGTATTATAATTTTTCTTTAGCGCAAACTCCTGCCATTGCCCAGGCTGGAGGATTTACCCGCGTGGGCTTACAATCTTTTATGGGGAGGTTAAATTATTCTTTTAAGAACCGTTATATGGCTACGGCCACATTCAGAAGAGATGGATCAAATGTGTTCCCCGTAAATCATTATTTGAACTACCCTGCCTTTGCTTTGGGCTGGAACGTATCAAATGAGAATTTTATGAAAAATGTAAAATTCGTAAATCTTCTAAAACTTCGCGGATCTTATGGCGTAACCGGGAATCCGGGAATCCCGGCTGATGCAACCCGTGGTACTCTTTCAAATAACCGCTATACCTATGGCAATGAGAATGTAAATGGTTATTACATTACCTCATTACCCAACTACGAGTTGCGCTGGGAAAACACCAAACAAACTAATCTGGCCCTGGATTATGGTTTTTTAAATAACCGTATCTCTGGTACAGTAGAAGTGTATGGCCAAATTACCGACAACCTGATCCTCAACAAACAATTACCTAGAAGTAATGGCGTAAATAGCTATTGGACCAATATCGGCGCAACCAAGGGCAAAGGGATTGAGTTTAATATAAGCACTATTAACATTGATAAAAAAAGCTCTGGCTTTAACTGGTCATCAGATTTCAATTTTGGGATAAACCGCAACGAAATTACAATGCTTGGCGATGCAACAACAATGAGAAATATTGGTAACGGGTGGTTCGTTGGACATCCTCAGAGTGTAATCTACGATTACACTAAAACAGGAATCTGGCAAACATCAGAAGCACTGGAAGCTGCAAAGTTCGGCCAGACGCCCGGCATGATAAAAATTGCTGATATCAGCGGCCCGCAGGGGGTTCCGGATGGTGCTATCACAGCAGATGACAGAAGTGTGATCGGCACTTTTCAGCCAGATATCGTGATGGGAATGTCTCAAAGAATTACCTACAAGGGTTTTGATCTTTCGGGCGTTTTGTCTTCAAGATTAGGCAATAAGATTGTAGCTCCGTACTTGTCAACAAACGGCAGCGGTACAGGTTACTTTGCCATACTTAATGGCCGTGTGAATATGCCACAAGTTGATTACTGGACCCCAACCAATCCAACCAATGCCTTCCCGCGTCCGTCGGGAGGTAGCACTAACTTACCTTTCTCCAGTACACTAACTTACTTCGACGGCTCTTTCGTCAAAGTGCGAAGCATTAATTTAGGTTATACCGTGCCGGCAAAATTTGTAAAATATACAGGGCTGGGTTCTGTCAGGATTTATGCAAGTGCTTTAAATCCCTTTATTCTTTATTCACCATTCGTTAAGTCAGGCTATGGTATCGATCCGGAGGGAACCGGAACGGGAGGAACCGTTAATGACGCTGTAAATAATGACAGAGCAATAACTGTAGGATTAGATGTTCCTTCAACCCGCCAGTTCCTGTTCGGTCTAAACGTTAAATTTTAATAATTCAGAAAATGAGAATTCAAAAATATATTAAAATAAGCTGCCTGGCGATGCTGGTTGCTTTTTTACCAACCAGTTGTAAAAAAATGCTGGACCAGGAGTTTCATTCATCACTCGGACCCGAGTTTTTTTCTACTCCAGACGGATTGAAAGCAGGTATTGACGCCAGTTATTCCATAATGAGATTCTTCTGGGGAAGTGAAGGCTTTACCACCTCTGCGGTAGCAGGTACAGACGAAGCGATCAGGGGCGGTGACGGGAGCCTTACCTTCCATACCTATCAAAATATAACTGCCGATGATGGAACGATCAGCGGGATATGGAACAATGGTTTCAATTCGATTAATAACCTTAACGGGATACTTAAATTCGGGCCTGCCACAAATTTACCAGCAGATGTCAAAGCCAATTTATTAGGCGAAGCGAAATTTTTAAGGGGTTTCTTCTACTTTTTACTGGTTCAGAATTTCGGTGATGTTCCATTGCATACAGAGTTTAATTCTATTCCCAAAACCGTTGCAATTCGTACCCCGATTAAAGAAGTTTATGCAGCTATTATTAAAGACCTGACAGAAGCATCACAGGAATTACCCGTTAAGATTAATCCCGGAACAAGCAAAGGCCATGCATCGCAGGCAGCCGCACTCCACCTGCTAGCTAAAGTTTACTTAACAAAAGGCTGGAACGAGAAAGCCAGAGAAGGCGACGGAACACAGGATTTTACTAATGCGTATAATACCGCAAACGCATTGATTACCAACCGCAGTCAGTACGGTGTAGATCTGGAAGCCAACTTCTCTGATATTTTTAAAGAAGGCAATGAATATGGTAAAGAAGTGCTGCTGGTTTCCGACCGCAACACTGATCCCTTATTTTCAGAAAGCGGATACAACAATACTAACCCGGCAACGGCCAATAAAGACAATGGATTAAATCGTTTCTGGGTGATGAATTATACAAACACCAGGAATGTAAATGAAGGTATACCCGGTGCCCCGGTGCAGAATAAACAGTTAATGGTTCGTGATCTGGTTAACGGACGTGCATTCCGCCGTTTCAGACCTACTCAATATACTTATGATGCATTTAACAGCACTGAAATTCCACTAGTTAACGCAAATCCCCAGTACGATGCAAGATACGACGGGACTTTCCAAAAGGAATGGATCACCAACATCCCCTCAGTACAAAGCAATGCAGTGCAAACTACGGTTGGAACACCTATTACTACCAGACGCAATGGAGTAGACGTTACCCTAACCAAGGACGTTGACGTGGCGATCTGGCTGCCTGGCCGTGAGGTTACTGTAACAGAGAGGCAGAATTTTAAAGGAGTTATCATAGCACCATCGCAATATGATGCAGAATGGTTCCCTACGATGAAAAAGTGGGCGGATGTGACACGACTGCATTTCAACGACCCATCCGACAGACCCACTATTTTGATGCGCTTAGGCGAAACTTACCTGATAGCAGCTGAAGCTGCCTTTAAACTAAATAAACCCGGCGACGCAGCTACAATGATTAATGTGTTGAGAACACGTGCGGCTTTCAGGGCTGTTGGCCAAAACGCCGCAGCACTAGCTTCTATGCAAATTACCGCCGCAAACATCAGCCTCGAGTTTATCCTTCGTGAACGTACCCGCGAGATGTTTGGTGAAATGACACGCTGGTATGATTTGGTAAGAACAGGAACACTTGTGGAACGTGCTAAATTGTACAACTCACAGGCAGTCGATCATATTAAGGACTTCCATGTACTCAGGCCGATACCAAACCAAAGTGAGCGCGACCTATTAACAAACCGGGATGAGTTCCCGCAAAATCCTGGTTATTAATCTTAAAGAATATCCCTGACAGCTCAATGCTGTCAGGGAGAATAATTAATAGAATATAAAAAAATTGTAAGATGAAATTCAACTCTTTACTTGTTTATGTGGCCATTGCAGCGACCGCTGTAATCAGCTCATGTAAGAAAGACAGCCGTGATGGAGCCTTTATTAATACCGGAAACTTTAATGATACTACCGGCACATTAAAAAGCTTTGCCTCATTCCCTGTAGGTTTATCAATAATATATACCCCTTTTACAACTAATACAAGATATGCTGCTCTTGTTAAAAATGAAGCAAGCTCGGTCACTTTTGGTAACGAATTAAAAAACAGCTCGCTTGTAAAAGCAGACGGCACGTATGATTTCAGTACCGCAGATGCATTTTACGCTGCGGCCAGCAATGCCGGCCTTGAAGTATTTGGCCACACCCTGGTATGGCACTCACAACAACGGGCCAGTTATTATAAAAACTTAATCGGAGGAAATACTTCTGGGCCCGGCATCACGAATCTGGTTGTAAATCCTGGTTTTGAAACCACACCCGGTACGGGAAGCGATATTGCTCAGGGCTGGCAAGCCTTAAACGGAGCAAGTCAGTTTGTGATAACTACTACCAATACAAACAGCGGATCGAAAGCTTTACAGGCAAATGTACCGGCGGGAGGCCAGAACTTTAATACGCAAATTATTACCCGTGCCCAAATTCCGGTTACTGCCGGAACAACATATACGATCTCTTATTTTATAAAAGGTGCCAGCGCACAGAATATACAGTTTGAGGTCAGATCGTTTGTGGGCGCGGCTGCAGGTGGAATAAACTATCAGGGCGGAAAACCAGTTACAACCACTTTCACTAAAGTTTCTTATAACTATGTTGTACCTGCGAATGTAACCGCTATTCAGCTGGCTTTTGACCTTGGAGGAACCGCCAATACGATTTACATTGATGACGTGAGCATTGTTGATGCATCCGTTATTCCACCTCCTTCAAATGCGCAGGTAGCAGCCATAGTGGATGACGAAATGAAAAAACACATCCAGACGGTAGCCGCCCGCTATGCAGGAAAAATAAAAGCATGGGATGTAATTAACGAGCCATTTACTGATGGCGGTGCGGATTTGCGCACTAATGCCAATACCCCGGCAGGTGCCCGTACAGATATATTTGTATGGCAGGATTATCTGGGCCGCGGCTATGCAGCTAAAGCATTCCAATATGCCAGAGCAGCCGACGCAAACGCCGACCTTTACATGAATGATTTCAACTTAGAGAGCAGCACCACAAAATTGAATGCATTTGTGGCATTAGCCAATGAGTTAAAAGCCGCGAATACAGGAATCACTGGTGTGGGTACGCAACTGCACATGAGCCTTAATACACCATATTCGGGTATTATAGATATGATGCAGAAATTAGCTTCAACAGGATTAAAAGTTCGCGTTTCGGAGTTTGATATCAAGCTTAACCCTACATCGGCAATTGGCTATACTCCATCTGCCACCGACCTTCAGTTTCAGGCTGCCATGTATAAATTCGTTATTGCAACTTACATCAAATACGTACCGCCGGCACAACGAGGTGGCATTACTTTCTGGGGCGTTGACGATACCAGCAGCTGGTACAATACCTCTGCTAACGTTACAGCAAACAAATTAGATTACCCACTCCTTTTTGATAAAAATTACGCAAAAAAACCTGCTTATGCCGGAGTAAAACAAGCATTACAGGGTAAGGGCGAGAATTAATTTTCATACTGGTTTCATCATGGTTAGTTGATCATGCCGACGAAGGAGATATCTTAAAACAAAGGTTCAATCCCGCGTAATAAGATTCTCCCGATGTCGGGTGATAATATGTAAATAACTGCAGTTCGTTAACATAAATTCACAATATCCGCAAGGAAAAATTGATCCTACATTACACTATGAACCGAATTATCTTCATACTTATTGCACTTTTAAGCGTCATCACCGTCAATGCCAATGATGACAAAAAGTATGTTTCGCCAAACCCGGTAAAAAGCGGTTTTCCCTTGGTGTTAAATGGAGATCCCGTGGCAATCCTGAGCAGCGATTCAGACCATCCGGGTATCAACAGAGCTATTAAAAATTTTCAGTCCGACATGCAACTGGTGTTCAGCAAGCGGCCATCATTAATCTCATCGGCACGCAGTACTAAGGTGTTTATTCTTATTGGTACTATCGGAAAAAACCCCGAGATAGATGCGCTGATTAAAAACGGGAAATTAAACGCAGCTGCTGTAAAAGGGAAGTGGGAGTCATCTGTTACCCAAATAGTTACAAGCCCTTTCCCTGGAGTTGAAAAAGCTTTAGTGATAGCGGGAAGCGACAGGCGAGGAACAATCTTTGGAATCTACGACCTGTCCGCCCAAATCGGTGTATCACCATGGTATTGGTGGGCCGATGTACCGGTAAAACCGCAAACTAATTTACATGTAATCCCGGGAGTTCATATCCGAAAGGAGCCGGTTGTAAAGTACCGCGGTATTTTTATTAACGATGAGGCTCCTGCCCTGTCAGGCTGGGCATATGAAAAGTTCGGCGGTTTCAATAGTAAATTTTATGAAAAAGTTTTTGAGCTGATGCTGCGGCTCAGGGCCAACTATTTATGGCCCGCAATGTGGGGGAAAGCCTTTTATGATGACGACCCTGAAAACGCAGCACTTGCCAATGATATGGGCATCGTAATTGGAACATCGCACCACGAACCGCTAATGCGCGCGCACAGCGAATGGAAAAAGTATGGCAAAGGCGCATGGAACTACAGTACTAATGAGGCGGTATTAAAAGATTTCTGGAGAGGCGGAATGAAGCGGATGGGCAGCAACGAGAGTATCGTTACCATTGGCATGCGCGGCGACGGCGATGAACCCATGAGCGAGCAGAGTAATATCACTTTGCTGGAAAAGATCGTAAAAGATCAGCGGCAAATTATCAGAGAAGAAACTAAAAAACCAGCAGAGCAAACCCCGCAGATCTGGGCCTTGTACAAGGAAGTGCAGGAATATTACGATAAAGGAATGCGTGTACCGGACGATGTAACCTTACTTTTATGTGATGATAACTGGGGCAATATCCGCAAACTGCCCAAACTGGATGAGAAGCCCCGAAAAGGTGGATATGGAATCTATTACCATTATGATTATGTAGGCGACCCCAGAAATTACAAATGGCTGAATACCAACCAGATTTCCAAAGTCTGGGAGCAAATGAACCTGGCTTACGAATATGGTGCGAATAAAATCTGGATCGTAAACGTAGGTGATATAAAACCAATGGAGTTTCCAACCGAATTTTTTCTTGATCTGGCCTGGAATCCAAAGAAATGGCCGTCTGGCCGCCTCCAGGAGTATACTCGCCTATGGGCCGAAAAGCAGTTCGGAGCAGTAAATTCGGCCGCAATCGCAGATATCATCTCTAAATATACCAGATACAACGCTCGCAGAAAGCCCGAGCTTCTCTCGCCCGACACTTATAGTCTGACTAATTACAGGGAGTTTGAAAGGGTTGTGTTTGAGTATAACACGCTTTTACAAGAGGCCGAGCAGATAAACCAGGCATTGGATCCCTCCTATCGCGATGCATATTTCCAATTGGTTCTGCATCCTGTTAAGGCATGCGCAAATCTTTATGAACTCTATTTTACAGTGGCTAAAAACCGGCTGTATGCCCAACAAGGGCGTGTTTCCACCAATCTGTTGGCCAACAGGGCCAAAGATCTATTCGAGAGAGATGCCGCAATCTCAAACGAGTACAACAAAGGCATAGCGAACGGAAAATGGAACCATATGATGGATCAAACCCATATCAGCTATACCTATTGGCAGCAACCCGAAAAAGACACCTTGCCCTCGGTCGAACGAATCATTCCATTAAGTTCCCCCCAATTAGGCGTCTCAATCGAAGGTTCAAACAAATTCTGGCTCGAAGGAAGAACTGATTCATTGAAAATCAGTTCGGAACATCAACCCTCGCCTTACTTCGAGTTGTTCAATCGCGGTGAAAACACGGTAAGCTATACCATCAGCAATGTTATGCCATGGTTAAAAATCAGCAGCCTGAAAGGTTCTTTCAAAGAGGAAGAGCGTGTTTGGCTAAGTTTGGACTGGCCAAATGTTCCGAAAGGTAAACACATGGCTCCCCTAATTATATCAGCTGGTGGAAAAAGAATTGAAATAGCACTTGCCGTAACAAACATTGAGATTAAGCCGGGAAGTGGTTTTATCGAAGATGATGGGTATATATCTATCGAAGCCGAACATTATACCAAAGCTGTTAATGGCAACAATGTAGTTTGGAAAAAGCTCCCTGATTATGGAAAGACCTTATCGGGACTTACAACCCTGCCCGCCGCAAGGGCTTCATCAGAGATAAAAAAAGACAGTCCGAGATTAGAATATCAGGTATTTATTCAAAATCCCGGGCAGATCGATGTACATACATATTTATCCCCCTCACTGGATTTTACACAAACCAGCGGTTTACGTTTCGCTGTTTCTATTGATGATGAAGCACCACAGGTGATAAATCTAAACGAGGACAAGACAGATGAGGCTTGGAAAAAGGCTGTAGGAAGCAGTATAAAAATTATTACTACAAGGCATCTAACCAAGACGCCAGGAAAGCACACAATAAAATTCTGGCGCATTGAGCCCGGGGTGGTACTGCAAAAAATAGTACTGGATACCGGTGGATTAAGGCCGTCTTACCTGGGCCCTCCAGAAAGTAAAATCAGATGAAGATTTAGACGGGTTTATTGGAAGAATCACCAAATCTGAGTTTATAATCTTATTATCCAACCTGGAATATTCAAACACCATTCTAAAGCGAATCTGACTTTCGTTATAATCATCCTGTCCCCGAGAGTTCACAGCAGACGCTCTTAAAATTCCTTTTTCAGTTGTTCGACTTTCTGATTTAAGTACCGGCAGATCATCCACACTACATTAAAAAAATAGAAACACTGATACATAAATTAGCATCAAACATTTACTGAAAGGCTTTGTTCCTTCATCTTGCAGCTCCTTTATATTGGAAAATCATAAATCCCTTTTAGAACAACATCTTCTAACAATCTTTAATTCGTCACCAAGTCCTATTTACGTATGTTCCGGGCCCGATTTTAAGGTTATTTACGCCAATAAAGCCACCCTAAATGCCTGGGGAAAAGACGCTTCAGTTATTGGGAAGCCTTTTGTACAAGCTTTACCAGAAATTGTAGGCCAACCATTCCCCAGGCTTTTGCAGCAGGTTTACGAATCGGGCATACCCTATCATACAGAACAAGACAGAGCAGATTTGCCCGTTGGCGACGTTCTCCAAACCTATTACTTTAAATTTAGCTATCAGCCTTTAAAAAACGACGAAGGGATTATCTGGGGCGTAATGTGTACTGCGACTGATGTAACGGAACTGGTAGAAGCAAAACGTGAAGTTGAAAGCAGTCAGAATAACCTCCGATCAATGATAATGCAGGCCCCTGTGGCAATTTGCATCCTAAAAAGTTTAAACTTTGTTGTCGAAATTGCCAATGAAAAGATGTTGGAAATCTGGGGAACTACTGCTGACGTAATCGGCAAACCAATATTTGAGGGATTGCCCGAAGCAAAAGGCCAGGGATTTGAGGAACTTCTTAAAGAGGTGTATCACAGCGGCAAAGCCTTTACTGCCTACGATCGGCCGGCCGACCTTCCAAGAAACGGAAAGATCAAAAGGGTATTTATCAATTTCGTTTACGCTCCGCTCAGAGATTCTAACGGACATATAAATGCGGTGATGGCGGTTGCTAGCGACGTAACAGAACAAGTTTTAGCTCAGCAGAAAAAAGACGACTTCATCGGGATAGCCAGTCATGAACTTAAAACTCCTTTAACTTCTCTCAAGGCATCCATTCAGTTGATGGAAAGATTAACGTCCAAAGAGCCGAACAATAAATTAGAAAAGCTCATTACCCAATCCGGAGTAAGCGTAAATAAGCTCGCCTACCTGGTTGAGGATTTATTAAATGTAAGCAAGCTTAATGAGGGCCAGTTAAACCTCAACAAAGAAAATTTTACACTCTCAAAGGTAATGAACGATTGTTGCCAGCATGTTCGGCTTGAAGGCACCCACGAACTGGTTCTCGAAGGCGACCTCGGTTTACAAGTATTCGCCGATATGCACAGAATCGATCAGGTAATTGTTAACCTGGTGAATAATGCTGTTAAATACGCCCCTAAATCAGGGAAAATCATATAATCATCGAAAAATTAAATAATTTCGCAAAGGTATCTGTAAAAGATTTCGGGCCCGGAATACCCGAAAACAAATTAGCACACCTGTTTCAGCGGTATTACAGAGTCGATTCATCCGGCCACCAAATCTCAGGGCTGGGTTTAGGATTATATATCGCGAATGAAA
Source organism: Sphingobacteriaceae bacterium (assembly GCA_014380615.1). GTDB lineage: Bacteria > Bacteroidota > Bacteroidia > Sphingobacteriales > Sphingobacteriaceae > Paradesertivirga. Next base: position 9,795 of record JACMJM010000027.1, on the reverse strand, counting down.
TTATTGAAAAACACGGCGGCAAAATGGGCGTAGATAGTAAACTCGGAGAAGGCTCAACATTTTGGTTTACGTTGCCGGTGTAAAATTTTGAAAAGGTGTCGGGCAGCTGCTATGTTCCGGAAGCCCTGCTTTACGTTCATACGCCTGCAGGCATTACGCTCCGGGCCGGTATCCACTCAATTGGGTTTAGGGTAAGGCGGGTGCTTTATGGGGAAAGGTTCCGGTGGGGAGGCTTAAGAAACATTTAGATACAGAGAATAAGACTTCAATTATGCGGCCGACTTGATGGGCAATTCCCCACCAACAACCCACCAGCCTTAAACCAAAATACCCTCTCTTCGGGCTTTAAGAGAGGGTTTGTACCCAAAACCGGACTATTATCGAAACATTTTATGGAGGATTTAAAGCGAATTGCGGTTTTAGGTGATTCTGAGTCGTGTTGGATATAATCAAAGCCGGATGGGGTCGAACCGCAAGGCGATGCTCTTCTTCAGTATCACCTTATCTTAAGTCTGAAGCATTAATTCTTTTGGTAATACGGAATATAGTTTTCCCATTTCCATGGCGTAAAAGTATCGCCAATTGCAAAGGCTAAGAGTTCTTTAAAAATGCTTTGTCCGTTGTCGCTATTTGTCATAATAACGATGGCAATTTTTTTATTAGGAAAGCATATAGTATAATGCCCCCTTCCTCATCACCCCCTTCCTTAAAAAATACGTTTCCATAAGGTGTTTTGAATACCCCAACACCTAACGATAACCTAATTCTATATTATCATTCTCATTACCGTCTTCAAATGCCAAGGACCCAAACTGTCTTTTTGAAAAGTTCTGCTCATAGCAGATCCATTACTAAGACATACTTCACAGTTAAAGCTTACCAATCCAATTTCAATAATGAAACACCTTGTCTGGGTAGAGCCATGTTTACAATTACAGTTCCAGCTTTAACAGTTAAGGTTTTAGGTGTTGTGAGTGTTTGCAATGCTCCTGCTTTCTCCAAAATTGCTATCTGTTCATTAGTTGGATTTTGAGGCGCCCCCATTTTTTTCCATGCCTCATAAGAATTGCTATGTTCATTATCAATGCGATAATGCGTTATCTTCACTTTCTTAGCCAGAACTCCGTTAATAGTTACCTGCGTTGGATTTGCAGAATCCTGCTTATCGTCATCATGATAATTCCATACCATCACTGACGCGGTTTTTTTATCTTTTGATGCCAAAACCCCAATCTCTGATTTGCCCCTTATACTAGAGTCTAAAACAGTCTTAAGCGGATACATTCTATCGCTTTCAGCCTCCACTCTGTTGCCACTCATAAGTCCGTACATTCTGAATACATTTAATACCGGTTTATCCACACCGTTAGTGGCTAAATCACGAAACCCGGCAAACCAGGGCTGGTTCTCAAACTCAAAAGACCAGGATACAGCTCCTATAAGATTAGCCTTATACGTATCTGCCAGTTCATAATGGCGGGCAAATGAAGCAGCAGTGTAACTGGAAAACATGGTTCCGTTACGATAGGCATTTTCAGGATTGGTAGACATACCGCAAGCTGCACATCCTTCAGGATCTGATTCTCCGATAACTATTGGCACATCTTTAAGCTGGGGATAGGCAGCAATGATTTTGAAATTATTTACAATATCTTTTAGCTGCCTGCGCACATCCATCCGCACCACGCCATTAACAACACGGGGTGAACCTTTTGCATGGAACAATACCACATCTAAAGGAGATCCGATTTTTCCGGTTACATAATTTGTGTCCTGTAAGCAATGTTTAAGAAATGCATTCAGAAATTTCATTCCGCCTCCTGTAATGTTACATCCACCTATTTTTGCAGTAGGAAGCGCTCGTTTTAAACCATCAGCGGCATAATCATAAAGTTTATTAAATTCCTGTTGAGTACCTTTCCAGTAATCACTATTCGGTTCATTCCATACTTGCCAATACCAGCTTTCCACTTCCTTTTTTCCGTACCTTTCTACACAGTGTTTAGCCCAGTTATAAACTAAATCACCCCATTTTTTATAGTCTTTAGGCGGATGAGCCCAGCCAGTTTCAATATTTCGATACGAAACACCTGGTTTCCAACTATGCTGATAAGGTTGTGGCTTAATGGATAATGCTTCTGGCATAAACCCGATTTGTGCAAGTGGTTTCATACCCCTTTGTATATAAATATCGAAAATGCTATCAACTAGCTTATAGTTATAAACCGGATTTCCATTCGCATCTTCTGTATAGATATTGGTCGACCCCCATTTAAGGGCAGCTGTTCCATCTCCACTGGTTAATAAGTTGTGAGCACGAACATACACTGGTGTCGGACTTAATGCAGCGATTTCTGAAAGCAGCTTTTTCCCATCTTTCATATAGGTGTAATTCGGTTCATCATACCCAAACCAAGCCCACAGCGGCGTCATGGGGCCTTTTTCTTTTGCAAGGTTTACAGTAATGCGGGTTGTTTTATCCAGAGCGGTTTGTGAATAACAATTGTACACTGATACTGTCATAAACAGGCATACAAATCTTATGGACGACTTTAACATATTTGTAAATGGTTTAAAATTTATTAATCGATTCGTTTATAAGCCTTTATCTTATTCAGCATTCTCTTTTCAATACGTGTATAGATGAGGCTGGTCCAAATCTGAATTAACGCATTCGCTATGAGATTACTGATGTGGCTTAAATCTTTCCTTTTGGCTGCGAAAAGAACAAGGTTTAATCCTTCTCTAATATTTATATGTATTAGCTAGTTTTAATTCAGACAATTTTAAGTAATAAAAATTGTTTATTCAACAATGTTGAATAAAAATAAACATAATTTACAGGTACTCTTATAAAATGTTGCGCCAGTAACTAGCGGAACGTTTTTCATAAATAACGGCGGGATAGCTAGTTATTCATTCAATAAGTTTGTTGTAAATTATATTTGTTTGAAATGTAGAATTATGGTTTATAGAGCTTCAATAGAACAGTTAAATAATAATTATTTAGTTGGAAATGCTTTTCGGATTTGCTCAAATTGTTTCAAAGTAATTGGTATTACTGAACCATGCCTAACTCCTTGGGGGAAAGAAACTTTTTCGTTATAATAAGGAGGTTTCTTTTCTGTTAACCATGTCCAGTTTATTAAATTTGTTGATTGCGCCATACCATAACGGCCTTGATTGCCACCATAATAATCCCATACCATATTCCATTTATTTTTACCTGTTTCGTATACATACGGGCCCTCTACATTAGCATTTATTATCATAGCTGAATCGCGGTAATTACCTAACAGCTTATCAGATTCTTTCCGCCAGATCTGCTCCTTATACCGGTAGAAGAGATAATATTTTTTGTTATTCTTTTTTTTCCGTTGTTGGTGTCCACACCATAGCCGTTAACCTAAGCGCAAACGACCTGCGTGTTAGATATTTGAAAACAATAAAGCTTCGCCGCTAGACAAAACCGCTTTGTTTTCCCATATTTTGATAATTTATAATTTTAAAAAAAAAGACGGCTTTATTTTTTGTCAGAAGTTTGCCGCCTTTTCCTCCTCTAAAATATACTTCGATTTTTTAAAAAAACCTTTTCAAACTTGCTTTTGTGCAAGCTATCAAGACGGGTGTTCATATTATGCAGGTGAATTCCATATTAGCTACCAGTTATCTTGATGTATAATGGTTCCAGGAGACATTAGTTATCGCTTCATTGGCACCCAGATGAACGGCGCCTGCCGCTACTATATTAGCATCTGCCTGAGTCTTTTGGGCAGGACCTGCACCATGTGAAGGAACTTTGCCCAAATCTTCATCATGGTTTGCATTTACAAACCTGTTTGCCCCGGTTAATGCATTGTGAATGGTGATGGTAGTCACCTTAAAATGTAGATGTTTACCATGGCTTCCGCCTCCTTTTAATTGCACAGTTTTTAGTTGAGCAGCCTTCGCCCCCATCACGTCCGCCTCTTTCTCCAATCCTTTATCATCGTTTATATTCACCTTGCTATTCAACTGCACCGTAGGCTTTACCCTCCCCTGCTTCTGTTGCACCACATGCCATGCCTCATGGGCCAGATGTTTCTCCTGCCCGGATGCAATATGTATATCCGTTCCCTGAGCATAGGCATGTGCATTTAACTGTACCGGTTTATCAGAATTATAATGAACTCTGACATCATCCATCGAATGTCCTGAGAGATTTTCTATTCCTGATTTTAGCTGGCCGGGTAAACCAGTTTGATTTGCGTTTTTTTGTACAAGTGATTCAGATGTTTGTTTGTTTGACAAAGCTTCCACTTGCCTTTTCTGTACAATAGCTTGAGTACGATTGTCTTGGAGCTGAAAAGTGGATTTGCTGTTTGCCAATTGTGCAGGCAAACTATCCGAAACTGCTTGGTTTTTATTTTCAGGTGTTCTTTTCGTATTAGTATTCATACTGTTTTAGAGTTTCTTAATCTAATTAATTGTTAAATAACAGCGTCATAATCCCTTTCTTCACGATCTATTAAAACTATCCCACATTGTTATGTCCCGGTACCGAAAACAGGGATATCGTAGATTCCTTCTTTATTCGAGTAATTTGCGAAGACACGAATCAGGGTTTAGAGCCCTGGTATTCACGAATACTCGTCATCTGAAGACAATTCCAGTTCGGATAGATCATCGTTCCCTTTAAATATTTGCCCCATGTCACGAGCCAGCTTGGTCAAATGCGATACTTTGTGCGAAGGATTCTTTGGTATATCGACTTTGGCGAGTTTAGGCAGGGCATCACCCCTCTTCATCTTCGCCATCTCCTCGAGATCCGGCGTTACAGTTTTGCGCCGCTCACCTTTACCCTTGATTTCGTCGTGGCTTGCTTTCTGATGTAGCGAATAAGTCGTGAGGGCACTGAGTTCCATTGCGTCACGGGTAGCAGCCACTCGCTCTTCGTGCGTTCCTGTGTCTCGTCTTGTCAGCGCCTCTTTATATGCCTTATCATGGGCGCTTTTGCGCGCATCGGGAATTGTCGAACTTGTTGCTTCCTCGTATTCGCGTACCAACCTCCGCTGCTGCCCGGCCGATGGAATCGCACCTGTGCGCTCGCTGATAGCCACCGGGTCGAACTGTGGATTTGTCTCAATGGCGTGTTCGGCAGCTACTACCTTCCCGATATGGGGGAAGGTGTGCGGTCCTTGATGGCGGCTTAGCCCTGTGGTGTAACCGTAGGCGGTTTTGCTCCGGTTGGCATACCAGTCCTTGTCCGTTGGGGTGTTACTTCGTGGTCGAGTTCCGTAATTCGGCGATCGGTGTCGATCATCCCCCATCGCCATTCCACCGAGAGCCGCTGCGCCCCCAATTGCCAGTCCTGCCAACCCTAATCCCAGTGGCATAGCTCCCAGTGCCAGGGCGCCGACACTTAGCGTGGCCAAACCTACACCACCCCATCGCAATAACCCACCAAGACCTACTAGTTGCACGGGTGCTGTGTCACTCGGGCCGAGGTACGGCTTTTTGCTAGCCGCTAGCTGCGCTACATTTGTCAACGAACTCCTCCCCGTCGAATCTACTTCTCTTTCCAACTTCATGTCATTGTTAGGCCCTACGCCACTCTTCATTTCGATGCCCAATTTTAGATTGTCGGGCAAGGCTGTTCGGTTTGACTTGGTTTGCATCGGCGATCCAGACAATTGTCTACTTGCCAAAGCCTTCACTTGCTTCTTTTGTACAGTAGCTTCAGTACGATTGTCCTGAAGCTGAAAAGTGGATTTGCTGTTTGCCGATTGTATAGGCAACCCCGCTGGAATAGATTGATTTTTATTTTCTGGTGTTTTATCGATATGAGTACCCATAGAGATCTTCTGGTAATGTTTTATAAGTATTCATCGGTTAATGGCAATTCTTGTCACTTTTCGGGGCTTTATAAAAAGGTTAAAGCGGCGAATCATTACAAAAACTTAATGACTGCTGATATAAGCTCTTAATTTGTCCGGACTGCCATTAAACACGTCAAAATCGTTTATAAACGACCCTTCGTGATAACTTTCTGATTTCTGCCAAAGCAACCAGGTTTTTGTACTCCAGGCGGCAGGTAGCTTTGGTTGTTTAACATCATTATAATTGGCTATCCATAATGGATAAGAAGCAAATACTGAATTTTGCAGGTACTCTTTTGCAGTGCTGTTATTGGTATAAATAAAAGGTTTTCTGCCAGTTTGCTTTTGGATGCTTTTTAAAAAGGTGATCAATCTGTTTTGTACAAACGATTTGGATTGTTTAGAGGGAACCCCTCCAGCTTCTACATCAACTATCAAAGGAAAATCGGTGGCTAATCTGGATGAAACGGTTTTCAGAAACAGTTCGGCTTGTTTCAACGGATCGTCTGCACTGGTGTAAAAATGATAGGCACCTCTAATAAACCCCTTTTTCCTTATCTCTTCCCAGTTATAAGAAAACTCAGGATCTATGTGTGCTAATCCCTGCGTGGCTTTGCAGATCACAAATGTAAGCTTGTCTTTTTTTGCATCTAAGAATTTCATTTCTTCACCCTGGTACCGTGAAATATCAATACCATAAGTTAATGCCGTAACAGGGATCATCTTAACAAAGCCATTATTAGGCGGTTTTTTGTCTCTGGATATTGATAAGTTAATTACCGTTAGCGTAAGGAACATTAAGCTGAGCAAGGTTTTTTTCATGTTTTTAAGTTTAGTGTTTTTAGAATTAAGTGTTCTTATTTTAATCTTTTCTATAGATAATCACTGGCCCCTTAGCTCCAGAATAATCAATAACCGAACAAAAGGGATTACTATAAATCTGGCTCTTTAGTCGCTCTAACTGCGGGTCATAATAAGGCAACTCTACACGATGCCCCGTAATGAGTTGTATTAACGATTGATCTTTAAGCAGATATTGGTTAAATAACCGCTTTAAATCTGGTTGTGATCTTGGCGATTCGGTTATTTCAGGCAAAAGGCTGCAGAGGAAAGAAAATTGTTTTTTAATTTCGATCAGCAAAGCATGATGAAAGATCAGCATTTTCTTGGTTAAATCTGGTTTATGATGCTTCATTACCAGGAATGCCCGTTTTTGTGCAATCAGATATCCCGTGAGTTTCAATCCCTCAGTAAAAATGCAATGATTCAAGGCCTCGGCGATAATGATGTTATTCTGTGCCTCGGTAAATGAATTTTGCCATGCCCCCATAATCAGCAACACAGAACATACTGTACTGTCCTTTTCGGCATTCTTGTTTTCCTCTGCGGAAGCTTGTATAGTAACTTTTTTAGCCATTGCTTCTTTAATTGCTGGATATCGTCCGGTTGTCTTTCTTCAACTCTTTTCTAATACCTGCCAGTAATTCCTCCTTACTTACCACTCTGTCATTTCTTTTGATGACAGATAGAGCACAAAATCGCAGCACATTAATAATAGCCCCACCTGCCAGTTCATAATCTTCGGCAACTTTGTGCAGATCAATATCTGCATGGAGTGTACACACCTCCGAGAAAGCGTTTTGCCAAAGCTGATAGCGCTCCTGCGGTGTGGGCATAGTGAAGTGAATCATAGCCTGGAACCTTCTTGTAAAGGCATCGTCCATATTGGCTTTAAGATTGGAGGCAAGAATTACAATACCCGGAAAATCCTCTATCCGCTGTAAGAGATAAGAGGTTTGTTGGTTGGCATGCCGGTCGTTTGACGAATTAGCAGCCGTACGCTTACCAAACAGCGCATCTGCTTCGTCGAAAAACAGAATCCAGTCTTTATGCTGTGCGATATCAAAAATCCTGGAAAGATTTTTTTCTGTTTCTCCGATGTACTTCGATACGATCATCGAGAGATCCACTTTATAAACGTCCCTGCCCGAAGCTTTTCCGATAAGGGTTGCGGTAAGGGTTTTACCTGTACCGGGCGGACCGTAAAACAAGGCCCTGTAGCCGGGTTTTATTTTTTTGTTCATGCCCCAATCCTTCATCAGCGTGGCGCCATGATCCAGCCAGGTATTAATTTCTGTCACCTGCTCCATCACTACATCATCTAGCACAATATCTTCCCAATCCATATTGGTGGTAATCTTCTGAGCCGGAAAAGAAGCTGTATTTTCTATTTCAGGCTGTTCTCCGGTGATAAAATAGTGCAACCATCTGTCGCTTAAACTCAATATTCCGTTTAGTTTAGGTACATGCAGGTCGGTATCACTTAAAGTGAGAACCTGTTCTTTGATAAGCATGCTATCCTTTCCAAGAACTTTCATCAATTCAATTCGCAACTGCGGATCGGTTGCAGCAGCCAGAAAACATAAAGTCTGGCCAGTTGGTAAAAACCCGCTATGGTTTTTGTCAATCACTCCTCCAAATTCAGTAAAGCCCCTGTCATAAATCTGATTTTTGCCGAAGAAGATATCAAGAACTTCGGGTCTGAGGTGTGGTGCAAGTGTAAGTGCCAGCGCCAGCCTTCCATAAATATCCAGCTCCCATTCATTCACTTTTTGAGCATATGAAGTTTCGCTTTCCGAAAGATCAGGCAAAGGAATATTGTACCAGCGTTCTTCATGTCCCTCCTGCACTAGGTACGACCGAATCACCTGGTCGATTACATTTTGCAACCAATCAATCTCCTGATGAAGTACTGATAGAGAAAGATTAGGCTCCATAGGTTATAAACAGTTTCTCTATATCGTCGAGGTTTGCATCTGCCCATTTAAAATAAAGCAGTGCGGTATTAGGATTCAGGTCATTAGATTTTAGCATATCAAGTACCGAGGCCTGGGCATTTCGCTGAATTGGCGGGCTATAATTGCTCTCAAAATCAAAGCTGTAATCGTAAAAAGTGCTGGCCCATTCATTTACACTCTGCGATTGGTAGATAAGGTCGCTAATAAAGTTTTCAACCTTGTCATCCTGTACAGCCAACTTTTTTGCTTTAAAAAATGATGGCTTTCGCTTTGTTTCCCGCTGGTAAAATTCTATGTCTTCCGATTGAATCGTTTTTGCCGAAGGATGCCCAAAAATATCTACTAAACCAAAATTTTCAGAATCAGTAGCTATTTCGAGTCTGCCTTTATCCGAGCCGGAGATAGCAAGCGTCCAGTCTGATGCTGTGGCACTTTCAGTTACAACGTAAAGTTCACGAAAAGAATATAAAGTTTGCGTGAGCTTGATGATCAGCTGCTGCTGAATATCGCTCCAGTTATAGATCTTAACCGATTCGGGATTATTTGCCCTGAAAAAGAAACTACCTTTGGAAGCAAATGCAAGCACTTGTTTACTAAATTCAAATTCGCCTGCTACAGGGCCATGACCAGAGCCGCGTCCTGAATATGGTTTAGAAACACCTTCACTAAATTGCCATGCGGAAGCATTTAATTTATAGTTGTTGCCGTCTCCAAATTGCACTTCCCCCGGGTCGATGATATTGTTCCTGAAAATATTCCCTAAAATGATCATCTCACCGTTTCTGATCTGGAAGAAATCGCCCGGAAAAAAGTTAAGGTCGAGCGGTTTTGCCGGAATAAAACCATTGGTCCGGAGATAGAAATTGCGGTAGAAATTTATGTATACGTTATCCATGATCCATTATTTAAGAAAGTGCCTTATTGCTCTTGTCATCTAAGCCCATCGAAAGAGATGCTAGTCAAAAGGCTTCGACAAGCTCAGCCTAACAACTTTAATAAGTGTCAAGCTGGCTTTCGAACCTCTTTCATAATTACGATGCCAGAGCTGCTGCATTGGCCGCAGCCAAACCAGACTGCAAAGACTTAAGACTAACCTGAGATTTACTCAAGGTGCCCTGAGCATTATTTAACTGAACAGT
>JACMJM010000026.1 GCA_014380615.1 Sphingobacteriaceae bacterium | reverse complement strand
TCAATACCATTCTTTCCTGAAATCTCTTCTTCAGCGGTAGTAGCAATGCAAATATTGTATTTAAGACTCTCCTGATTATAAAAGTGTCTGAATACAGCAATCAGCGAAACCAAACATCCACCCGCATCATTACTTCCCAAACCATATAGTTTTCCATCTTCAGTATCCGCAGAAAAAGGATCACGGGTATAACCCGGATTGGGCTTCACGGTATCATGATGCGAGTTTAAAAGTATGGTAGGTTTTGAAACATCATAATATTTATTTACACTCCAGATATTATTTCGGCTTCTCCTGGGACTGAGACCATGTTTGGTAAAAAAAAGTTCAATCGCGTCAGCGGTTTTCTCTTCTTCCCGACTAAATGAAGGGATGGAAATTAACTGTTTCAGTAAATCAATACTTTCTTCTGCAAGAGATTGGGTCATTATTATTTCGAGTCTTTATATAATCCCCCTGCCTGCAAGGCAGAAAGCTTGATGCCTTTTATAAGTGATGAGCTAAAGCCCTGATGTTCCATTTCGTTTAAACCGGCAATCGTACAGCCTTTCGGTGATGTTACTTTATCAATTTCATGTTCCGGGTGGCTGCCGTGAATTAATAATAAATCTGCTGCACCTTTAGCTGTTTGCACCGCCATTTTCAATGCGTCTTCAGCATGGAAACCAATCTCAACCCCGCCTTGCGATGCAGCACGAATTGCCCGTAAAAAGAATGCGATTCCACAGGCACATAAAGCTGTTGCAGACGACATTAAATCTTCGTGGATCTGGACTACTGAACCAACCGTTTCGAATAGCTTTTCTGTAAGATTTAAGTTTTCCTTGCTGGCGGTATCGGTGGTGATGCAAGTCATTGACTGACCAATGGAGATTGCTGTATTTGGCATGGCACGCACCACTTCCACATCTTCACTCAGCTTTGCCTTTATATCTTTACAGGTTACACCTGTTATTACAGAAATAACCAACTGCTTATCAGGATTGATAGCGGATTGGATTTCGGATAGGAGGGTATTTAGTTGTTGTGGTAATACCGCTAAAACAACAATTGATGCTTTTTGAACCGCTTCAAAATTATTGGTTGTGGTTTGATAACCCTCCTCTGCTTGCTTTGAAAGATTATTAAGGCTTCTTCTTGTCAGGATAATTTGGGAAGACTTATAGGTATTGGATTTCACTAATCCATCGGCGAAAGCCAAACCCATATTACCGCTGCCAAGTATGGCTATATTTTCGTTTTTCATTTCTAAGCTAGTTGTATTATCATTCAATGAGTGGCTCATGCCGGTTGTCAACAAAGAAAAGTATTTCGATTTTATCGGGATAAATTTGATAATAGAAAGAAGTTTGTTTGCTGATTATCCCTCTTCTTATGTTATGAGCAAGAGAGGAGGCTTTAAACATATTAGGCTGAAGACTTAGATTTTTTAAGGTTTTAACAGCAAGGGACTTAAATTTCTCGGATGACTTTTTGCCCCATTTTTCTTGAATGTTTTTGATAATGGAAAGAAAACTTTTTCGGGCAGAAGGAGAAAATACTACAGGAAGACTCATAATTCGTCTAACTCTTTCTGTATATCCTCAAACGGAATGAATTTTCCGTTTCGTAATTCTTCCTGACCCCTTCTGATTCCCGCTTTTACATGCTCAGGTAAATCTTCCCAGAAATCTTTCTCGCGGCTCTTAAATAGATTCTTGATTTCTCCGATAAGGCTCTTGTCCTCGGTATCTAAGATCAATTTTACTAGTTCTATTTTCTCTGCCTGCAAGTTCATATTCAAATTTAAGAATATTATTGTGAATACTTATTCAAAATACGTGCCCGCTATTACACCATGTTATGCAAATAATCGTGTCCCAAATAACTGTTCATTGAGAAGTGCCAGTTCATCAGATTTACCGATATACACTTCATTCACTCCACTGTTTATTGCTTTAAACGCGTTTTCCAGTTTGGGGAGCATCCCTCCGGCAATGATTTCGTCGACTTTTAGCTTCTCAAACTCAGACGAGCTTATTTGTCTGATAACCGATTCATCATCAGCAACATCAGTCAGCACACCCTTTTTCTCGAAACAATATACGAGACTTACCTCGTAAATAGATGATAATGCTATCGCGATAGCGGAAGCAATAGTATCTGCATTGGTGTTTAAAAGCTGGCCCTCGCCATCATGTGTAATTGCAGAAAACACAGGTATCAAACCTGTTTCCAGGATATCGCTTAGTTTTTTCGTAGCTACCGAGCCTTCATGTAAATCGCCAACAAAACCGTAATCTATTTCCTTGACAGGACGTCTGTTTGCACGGATAAGATTTGCGTCTGCTCCGGTTAAACCGATAGCATTGCATTCGAACCGCTGTAACTGGGCAACAATGTTTTTATTGATTAAACCCGCATAGACCATGGTAACGATGCGCAGGGTTTCAATATCTGTAATCCGCCGACCCTCAACCATTTTAGGTTCAATGCCCATGGTATGTGAAAGGTCTGTCGCCAGCTTTCCGCCTCCGTGAATCAGGATTTTATGCCCATTGATTCCTGCAAAATCATTTAGGAAATTATGCAGGTTCTCTGAATTGTCGATTACATTTCCACCTATTTTGATTACATAAAGCGGCTTCATTACAATCCCTCCAGTATTCCTTTTATTACTGCCTGAGCGGCCCATACACGATTCCCGGCCTCTTTTATAACCAGTGAGTCTTCGCTATCCAGAATATCAGAACCCAGCTCCAAATCCCTACGAACCGGAAGACAATGCATTACTTTTCCTTTATTGGTAATTTTTAGCTTTTCCTGAGTCATCATCCAGCCTTCGCCATCGCTTAACACTTTACCGTAATCATGATAGCTCGACCAGTTTTTCACATAAATAAAATCTGCTCCAGTTAAAGCTTCGTCTTGATTGTATGTAATTTTAGCTCCTGGAGTAAATTGCTCGGCCAGCTCATAGCCTTCAGGGTGAGTGATTACAAAATCAATCATTCCTTCCTGCTGGGCTTTGCACATCCATTCTGCAAACGAGTTTGGTACAGCTTGAGGAAGTGCTTTGACATGCGGAGCCCAAGTAAGAACAACTTTTGGCCTCACCCCGGCCCTCTCCGAAGGAGAGGGAGCCGCTTGCCAATGTTCAACTATCGTTATTAAATCCGCTAAGCTTTGAAGAGGGTGACGTGTTGCGCTCTCTAAACTTACTACAGGGATACCACTGTACTTGATAAACTTATTAAAGATATCCTCGCTATAGTCCTCTTCTTTATCGGTTAAGCTCGGGAATGAACGAATTCCTAATATATCGCAATACTCACCCATAACACCAGCCGCTTCACGGATGTGTTCTACGGCTGTGCCGTTCATCACTACACCATCACGGGTTTCTAATGCCCAGCCTTCTTTATCGATGTTCATTACGATAGCATTCATCCCTAGGTTAAGAGCTGCTTTTTGAGTGCTTAGCCGGGTTCGCAGACTTGGGTTAAGAAAAATTAATCCGATAGTCTTGTTTTTTCCAAGCTCCTGATGAGCAAAAGGATTTGCTTTTAGATCCAGCGCTTCTTTTACAATAGCGGGAACATTGGCAACATCGTGTACTGAAGTGAATAGTTTCATAACCCTCCAACTCCCTTAAGGGAGAGTGTTAAATACGTAAAAATCAATATGTTTTAGCAGCCACGGCTTCCCCTTTAGGGGATTGAGGGGCTAATGCTTGGCTAAAGGCTTCAAGGAAACGATCAGCATGCTGTTTGGTCAAATTCAAAGCCGGCAATAAACGAATTACATTCGGCTTCGCTTCACCTGTAAAGATGTGATGCTTAAACAAAAGTTCTTTTTTAACATGGCTCAGTTCATCAGGCAAATCAATACCTATCATTAAACCACGACCCCGTACTTCTTTTATTTGATTGAATTTTTTCAATTCTGAAATAAGATATGTACCAACTTCTGCAGCATTTTGCATCAGGTTTTCCTGCTCCATCACTTCAAGAACTGCTAAGCCAGCAGCACAAGCCAAATGGTTTCCACCGAAAGTGGTACCCAGCATATAATGCCACGCCTTAAACTTTGGAGAAATTGAAATTCCAGCGATTGGAAATCCGTTACCCATTCCTTTAGCCATGGTGTAAATATCTGCGTCAACACCTGCGTAATCCTGAGAATAAAATTTACCACTTCTTCCATATCCACATTGAACAGAATCTGCAATAAATACCGAATTATACTTGTCGCAAAGCGAACGGATCTTTTGAAGGAAGCTTTCTGTTGCCACCTTAATGCCACCAACACCTTGAATTCCCTCAATAATTACAGCACAAATCTCGTTTCCTGATTCTGCGAAAGCTTGCTCTAAAGCGGCTTCATCATTATGAGGAAGGAAAATAACATTATTCGTCTCATTAACAGGAGCTACAAGTTTTGGGTTATTAGTAACAGAGACTGCCAGTGATGTCCGTCCGTGGAATGCACCCGTAAATGAAATTACTTTTTTTCGCTCATTATAAAACGAAGCCAATTTCAAAGCATTTTCCACCGCTTCAGCTCCCGAACTAATTAAAAATAATTGATAATCTTCCCTTCCAGAAACCTTACCTAGCTTTTCAGCAAGTTCTGCCTGTAACGGAATTTCAATTGAATTGGAATAAAAACCAAGTTTATTCAGTTGATCAGTTACTCTTGCCACATAATGAGGGTGTGTATGACCAATGGAAATTACTGCATGACCACCGTATAAATCAAGATATTCTTGACCCTTATTATCCCAGACTAAGCTGCCTTGTCCTTTTACAATCTCAATATTGTTTATAGGATATACATCGAATAGTTTCATGTTGAGGTCCTCCATCCCGTAGGGATGCATTTAAGTTTGCAATTCCCCCCTTCAGGGGGATAGGGGGCTAAAACGCCGTCGCCTTCAACTTCAATCCAGCTCTCTCGTCCAAACCAAACATCAAATTCATATTCTGAACTGCCTGTCCGGATGCCCCTTTTAATAAATTATCAATAATGCTCAGTATCATGACTTTGTTTCCATGTTTCTCGACATGTACCAGGCACTTATTTGTATTCACAACTTGCTTTAAGTCGATATTTTTCTTGCTCACATGAGTAAACTCGTGTTCGGCATAATATTTTTGGTAGAGATCGTCCAGTTCTTCCTGGCTCAGATCACATTCGGTGTATACAGAGGCCATAATGCCTCGGGTGAAATCTCCGCGATACGGAATAAAGGAGAGCCTCACCCCGGACCTCTCCAAAGGAGAGGGAGCCGCTGCGCTTTGCAGGGAGTTTAATGATTCTCCGATTTCATTTAAATGTTGATGCTCGAAAGCTTTGTAAACCGAAAGATTGTTGTTTCTCCAGCTAAAGTGGGAAGTTGATGAAAGACTTTGTCCTGCACCGGTGGAACCAGTTGTGGCAGAAATATGCACCTCGCTTTTTAGCAATCCGGCTTTCGCCAAAGGAAGTAGAGCCAACTGAATGCAAGTTGCGAAACATCCCGGATTGGCGATATTTTGTGCGGAAACAATTTCGTCTTTATTTAGCTCAGGTAATCCGTATACAAAGTTTTTACTTTTGAATTTTGAATTTTGACTTAGCCTGAAGTCTTGGCTTAAATCAATAATTTTAATTCTATCATCTACCGGATTTGCATCCAGAAACTTATTCGCATCTCCGTGACCAACACAAAGGAACAGAACATCGATATTCTGCGAAAGCTCGCCGGTAAATTTCAGTTCAGTATCGCCGATCAGATCTGTATGAACATCATAAATGTAATTGCCAGCATTACTGTTGCTGTGAACAAAAGCAATTTCAACATTTGGATGATTTACTAGGATACGCAGTAATTCTCCGCCTGTATAACCAGCACCTCCTACAATGCCTACCCTAAGCCCCCTGCCCCCTGAAGGGGGTGTATGTATAACGCCGCTATCCATTTGATTTGGCGTTTAATTCTCCCCCTTCAGGGGGCTGGGGGGCATTAACACTGTGGTATATCTTCACCTGATTACCAAATATTTTAGAAAATCCTTTTACATCATCCCCAGTATAACCTTCATTCATCTCACCATAACTTCCGAATTTGCTGGCCATCAAATCATGTTTAGATTCGATACCAATTACCTGGAAGCGGTATGGCATTAACTGTATAAATACTTTTCCGCTAACCGTTTCTTGAGTATCTGTAAGGAAAGCTTCGATGTTCCGCATAATCGGATCGTGGAATTGACCTTCGTGCATCCAGTTACCATAAAACATCGACAGCTGATCTTTCCAGCTTAACTGCCATTTTGTAAGGGTATGTTTTTCTAATTGATGGTGAGCTTTGATAATCACCATTGGCGCCGCTGCTTCGAAACCTACCCGGCCTTTTATACCAATAATGGTGTCTCCAACATGAATATCTCTTCCTATTCCGTAAGGACCAACTAATGCCTGTAATGCCTGAATTGCTTCAACAGGATGTGCATATTGTTGGCCATTTATCCCTATCAACTCACCTTTTTTAAATTCTATCTCTACTTGTTCAGTATCAGTTTTAGTAACCTGAGTCGGCCATGCTTCTTCGGGCAGAATACCTTTAGATTTAAGGGTCTCTTTCCCGCCTACAGACGTTCCCCAAATTCCTTTATTTATAGAATATTGAGCTTTTTCAAAGTTAAACTCAACACCATGAGCTTTTAGATATTCTATTTCCGCTTCGCGGGATAATTTTAAATCGCGAATTGGAGTAATAATTCCAACATTAGGACAAAGAATATTGAAGATCATGTCAAACCGAACCTGATCGTTTCCAGCACCAGTTGAACCATGGGCAACAAAATCAGCTCCTATTTCCTTTGCATATTCTGCGATAGCTGTAGCTTGGGTAACACGTTCGGCACTTACAGAAAGAGGATAGGTGTTATTTTTCAGTACGTTACCATAAATCAGGTAACGTATTGAGCTTTCATAATATCCTTTAACCGCATCAACCGCATGGTGAGAAGCAACGCCTAAAGCATAGGCTCGCTTTTCGATATGCTCAAGCTCTTCCTTGCTAAAACCACCCGTGTCTACAATTACCGAATGCACTTCAAGATTTAAGTCTTTAGACAGGTAAATAGCACAATAAGATGTATCTAAACCGCCGCTAAAAGCTAAAACTACTTTCTTCTTCATTATTTATTTTGTGTAAGTATTAGGAACAGGATTAATATATGCAGAAATACTCTTTAAAGCATTTTTGATCGTTTCTTCAATACGCTCAAGCAAAGTTGCTTTATGGGTCATATCCTTTTTTATTTTCTCCTCTTCATCCTTTTTCTTTTCAACCGGATCATAAAGCATAGCTGTACACAGACAGTTTTTACGTTCTTTCATTGTAAGGATATCGAAGTTGACACAGCTTTTACAGCCGCTCCAAAAGTTTTCATCCTTAGTAAGTTCTGAGTATGTTACAGGCTCGTAGCCAAGTTCCGAATTGATTTTCATCACAGCCAAACCCGTTGTTAAACCAAAGATTTTGGCATCAGGGTATTTCTCCCGTGAAAGATCAAAAATTCTTCTCTTGATAGCTTTCGCCAATCCCGATTTACGGTAAATCGGATTTACTATCAATCCAGAATTTGCCACAAATGCTCCATCCCATGTTTCGATATAGCAAAACCCGGCCCAAGTACCATCATTATGTAAAGCAATAACGGCCTTGCCTTCCCGCATTTTGTCGCCTACGTATTCAGGGCTGCGTTTTGCGATACCGGTTCCACGAGCCTTCGCTGATTCAGCCATTTCATCACAAATCTGTTCCGCATAACTGGTATGGGCCTCAGATGCTACTACTATAGAGAAATCGTTTTCGTTCATTTTTTTAAAAAATCCGCTTTGCGGACAAAAAAGCATTACGCTTTTACAGTTTTCAGAAAATTTTGTTGTTTAAAATTCCAATTAAATGGAAGGGCGGCGGGTGCAACAGGGATCAAACCCTTGGCATGAAAGGTCGTCGGTGCCTTAGAACTAAACGCTCACTGTGTTTTTTTTCACATACCATACAGTTCACATACGCATTGTATGTAATTTGCTGTGTATTTATGGTGATAGATATGTTCATTTCTATGCTTTGACTTACAGTGTATTAATAGGTTTAAAGCATGCAAAAGTATTGAATAAAAATTAGTTTACGTAATAACGTATGTAAATTTAATGTATGATTTTAGAATAGCAGGTAAGTAAAAAAGCATTCATTCAGCAAATAGGCAGCTTACTGAATGAATTGCATTAAAAAGGAAGGTCGTCAGAACTATCGTCGCTAAAATCTACAAGCTGCTTCTCTGGCTTAGAGGCACTTTGAGTTTGGTTATTAGATTGCTGCTGATCGCTGCTTTCACTATCATTTTTACGGCCAAGCATGTTAAAGTTTTCTGCGATAATTTCAGTGATATACCTTTTATTGCCTTCTTTATCTTCATAGTTGCGACTCCGAATCTTCCCCTCAATATAAACCAGTTTACCCTTTTGCAAATATTTTGCTGCAACATCGGCCAATCCACGCCACATAACAATATTATGCCACTCGGTTTGCTCAATTTTTTTTCCGTCTTTATTATAGGTTTCTGATGTTGCTAAGGGGAAATTAACCAGAGTAGTTCCACCTTCGAGATGCCGCACCTCCGGATCTTTGCCCAGATGTCCGACCAATATAACTTTATTAACTCCTGACATTGATTTAGTTTACAAGTAAATTAGATTGAATCTAAGAATTTTTTGAGGAAAGAAAAAATTAATTTGGGTTGTGCCAGATTTTCTAAGCTTGAAATATCAGTAAAAAACCAGTGTTTGGAAGAATAATCACCATCCATTCCGTTGTTATCTATCACAATAAACTGAGCATGTATTTTTTGATGGCTTAATATGTGTTTTACAGGCCCGAAAACGTTGCGGATATGCGCATTACCGAAACTGTTTTTAAAATTTTCAGAATTCACAATGCTTTGAGCGGGGCTAAAATCATGGGTTTCAATCAGCGGAAACTCATAAAGATTTTGCCAAATGTCATTCGGGCCTCTTTTATTCAACAATATCCGGCCCTCTCGTTGTAAAACGATGTAATTGAAATAGCGAAGCCTGACAGTGCTTTTTTTTAGTTTAACAGGCAAAATACTTACCATATTTTTTTGGAAAGCCTGACAATGGAGGCGGAGAGGACAAGTTTCGCAAAGTGGATTTTTGGGTCGGCATTGTAATGACCCGAATTCCATTAATGCCTGGTTACTGGTAGCCGGATCACTCCGGTCTATTACCTCATTTGCAAGCTCAGTAAAAAGCTTTTTAGCTCCTGATGAATTTATGGGTTCCTCTATTCCAAAGTATCGGGCCAACACCCTAAACACATTTCCATCAACCACCGCCTTTGCTTCGTTAGCAGAAAATGAAGAAATGGCGGCGGCAGTATACTCTCCCACCCCTTTCAGCTTAATAAGTTCAGCATATTTCTTCGGAAAATAACCTGCGTGTTCCTCCATCACAAGCTGCGCGGTACGGTGCATGTTTCTCCCTCTCGAGTAATAACCCAAACCTTGCCACATATTCAAAATCTCATCTTCGGTAGCCGCGGCGAAATCTGCTACCCGGGGGTATTTTTCAGAGAAGCGGTTAAAATACGGTAAACCCTGATCTACCCGGGTTTGCTGCAAAATAATTTCTGATAGCCAGATGATATAAGGATCTGTTGTTTTACGCCAGGGCAGGTCGCGCTTATTGACCTTATACCATGCGATCACTTCATCGATAAAACCCATCGGCCATAAACTTTAAACAACATTTGCAAAGATAATTACGTATTGCTTACAAAGGTGCCGGAATAATTTTTTGATTTATTTCACGAATTCAATTTAAAGCAATACTTTTGCAACCCCAAAACAATTAAGTATTTACAAATAAAGTTTAATTAATTTAGACATGACTAAAGCAGAAATTATCGCAGAAATATCTAGTAAGACTGGAATCGAGAAGTTAGATGTACAAGAAGCGATAGAAGCGTTTTTTAAGGTGGTGAAGACTTCTATGGTAGAAGGTGAGAATGTATATGTTAGAGGTTTTGGGAGCTTCGTAGTAAAGAAGAGGGCAACAAAAACAGCACGTAACATTTCTAAAAATACGGCAATTATTATCCCGGAGCATTTCGTTCCAAGTTTTAAACCTGCTAAGGTTTTTGTTGAAAAAGTTAAAAACGGTAACGTTACTAAATTAGAAGCAGCAGCTAAAGAAGCAGCTGGTGCAGAAGCATAATATTAAATGAAGGGAAAGCAAATAGCAGTTATTGGATTAGTAGTTGTACTAATGGGCCTTTTGCTTTCTTTAGATATTAAAGGATTAGTTAAAGAAGAGGGCCAGCATTCGGGAGAAGGGGCGGAGAATGCGGCAAAAACTTCAATTTTAACTCTCCAAAGTGTTTCTGAAACTGCCAAACAGAGCCTTACTGCTAATTTAACTCAGCAGATCGTTCAATTAGAAGATCAGTTAAAAACTGCTGACGCATCACAAAAGACCATCTTACAAAAGCAACTTGCGGTAAAATGGGGTGATGTAAATCAGCCGGCACCCAGTGCGTTTTATTATGAAATGGTTGCGCAGTCTGGTAATAATTATGCAGACTGGCTAAAAGCCGGGGATTTATTTACTGATGCCTATCAGGCGGAAAAAGATAGCTTAGCACAACCCGCCTTAGTACAAAAAGCTATCGAAACGTATCAAAAAGCACTGGAAATACTACCGGCGAGCTTAGATGCCAAAACAGGGTTGGGCGTGGCTTATGTAAGCGGAACGCCAAATCCGATGCAGGGAATCACATTGCTTTTAGATGTTGTAAAGCAAGACCCAAAAAATGTAAAGGCTAATCTGAATCTGGGGCTTTTCTCAATCAAATCCGGCCAGTTCGATAAAGCTGTCAACAGATTTAAAACTGTGCTCGAAGTAAAGCCTACACCAGATACCTGGTTTTATTTGGGCTCGGCCTACGAAAACCTGGGACAAAAAAGTGAAGCGATAGCCGCTTATGAAAAAAGCAAAGAGCTTGCTGCCGACCCTGATTTAAGCAGGTTTGTTGACAATAAAATCAAAGAATTAAAAAAATAATTAAATAAAAACATTTAAAAACTAAAAGCTATGCCAAGCGGTAAAAAAAGAAAAAGACATAAAATGGCTACTCACAAACGCAAAAAGCGTTTAAGAAAGAATAGACATAAGAAAAAATAAATTAGTTTATTAGGCATTAGCCATTGGTTTATTAGTCGGGTTGCCAACTAATAAACCAATGAACTTTTTACTAATTAACTATTATCCTCCCCGCATTCGCGACAGGAGGTTCTTGTGTTTATAATTCATTTCGTGTTGTACCCCGGCGGTTTCACCGCCATAAAAGAGTAGCTGTTGGTAAAAGAATTAATCATCAATTCAACCCCCAACGGGGTGACTATAGCTTTACTGCAAGACAAGCAACTCGTAGAACTCAACACAGAGCACATTAACAACAATTATGCTGTTGGTGATATTTACCTCGGCCGGATAAAAAAAATCATGCCCGGGCTAAATGCCGCTTTTGTGGATGTAGGCTACGAAAAGGACGCTTTTCTGCACTATCTTGACCTGGGGCCTCAGGTACAGTCGCTTGTAAAGCTGACTAAGATTGTAAAGAATGGCAGTTACAAAGAGAAACTGCTTAATAGTTTTAAGCTGGAAGAGGATATAAACAAATCCGGCAAAATTTCTGAGATTCTGAATCGCAATATGTTATTGCCGGTTCAGATCGCTAAAGAACCTATTTCAACTAAAGGCCCCCGCCTAAGCTCAGACCTATCTATTGCGGGAAGGTTTGTGGTGTTAGTGCCATTTTCTGATGTTATTTCGATCTCAAAGAAGATTAAAAATAACTCGGAAAGAAACCGCCTGAAAAAGATTGTTGAAAGTATTAAACCGAAAAATTTCGGTGTAATTATCCGTACTGTTTCCGAAGGCAAAGGTGTTGCCGAATTACAAAAAGACTTACTTGACCTCATTGCTAAATGGGAATCATTCTCTACCCGCCTTCCTTTAACCGAGCCTTCAAAAAAGGTGTTAGGAGAAATGGGCCGGGCTTCGACCATTTTAAGGGATATTTTAAATGCCGATTTCACAAATATCCATGTAAATGACGCCAGTATTTATGAGGAAGTGCGGTCATATATTCAGGGGATTTCGCCCGAATTAGAACGAATTGTTAAGTTCTATAAACAGCGTGAACCAATTTTCGAACACTTCGGAGTAGATAAACAGATTAAGGGCGCTTTCGGCAAAACCGTAAACCTACCGGGAGGAGCTTATCTTGTTGTAGAACACACCGAGGCATTACACGTAATCGACGTTAACAGCGGCAACCGTACCGCTCATCCGGAAAATCAGGAAGAAAATGCTTTTCAGGTAAATAAGGAAGCGGCAAAAGAAATAGCCAGGCAATTACGCTTGCGCGATATGGGAGGTATTGTGGTAATCGATTTTATCGACATGCACAAACCCACTAATCGCAAAGATTTATTCGAGTATCTAAGAGAGCAAATGTCTCTTGATCGTGCCAAGCATACCATCTTGCCGCCAAGTAAGTTCGGACTGGTTCAAATTACCAGACAACGCGTTCGTCCGGAGATGAATATCATAACCAACGAAAAATGTCCCGCCTGCGACGGCACAGGTGAAATTAAAGCCAGCATCATTTTGATGGATGATATTGAGAACAACCTCAATTATATCCTTAATGAGCAGAACGAAAAAAACATTACGCTTTGCGTACACCCTTATATTGAAGCTTACATTAAAAAAGGAATCTACTCACGCCAGTGGGCTTGGTTCTTCAAATATGGTAAACGGATAAAAGTAAAAGGGGAACCTTCTTATTATCTTACTGAGTTTCACTTTCTTAATTCGAAGGAAGAAGAAATTAAATTATAATGTGCAATTTATTGATGTGCAAATGTGCAAATCCCTGCATGTTTGCACATTTTTAATTTATAAGATTTGCAGGGATAATCTGCACATTTGCACATCCTCTCATTTGCACATTTGTAATGGCTAAAACCAGATCAGCATATTTTTGTCAGAGTTGTGGATATGAATCGGCCAAATGGCTGGGTAAATGTCCATCCTGTAATCAATGGAACAGCTTTGTTGAAGAGATTATCCAAAAGGGAAATAATTCTGTTCCCGAATGGAAAACCAGTACAGGAGCTTCCCGAGTTTCAAAACCTTCAGCTATAGATGAAATTGTTTTCAAGGAAGAAAGCAGAATCGTAACTCCTGATACAGAATTTAATCGTGTTTTAGGCGGTGGGATTGTTCCTGGCTCTTTAGTGCTTATCGGCGGAGAACCTGGCATCGGAAAATCCACATTGATGCTTCAGTTGGCACTGAACCTTCCGGGGATGAAAATCCTATATGTATCCGGCGAGGAAAGTGAGCAGCAAATTAAAATGCGTGCAGAGCGGCTGGCACCCTTGTCGAAACGAAAAGGCGGCGATTGCTATATCCTGACGGAAACTTCCACACAAAATATTTTCAAACAGATTGAGATTTTAGAACCTCAGGCTGTGATTATTGATTCGATACAAACATTACATTCTGCACACATCGAGTCTACTCCGGGCAGTGTTTCGCAAGTACGAGAGTGTACCGCAGAACTATTACGCTTCGCTAAAGAAAGCTCGACACCGGTATTTCTGATTGGCCATATCACCAAAGACGGGGCCATTGCAGGCCCTAAAATCCTGGAACACATGGTTGATACTGTTTTGCAGTTTGAAGGCGACAGGCACCACGTGTATCGCATTTTAAGAGCAATCAAAAATCGCTTCGGCTCAGCATCCGAACTGGGAATTTATGAAATGCAGGGAAGCGGCTTACGCGAAGTATCAAATCCATCGGAAATTTTGCTTTCTCAACGTGATGAAGAATTAAGCGGTATCACTATTTCGGCAATGCTGGAAGGTGCAAGGCCAATGCTTATTGAAACGCAAGCATTGGTTAGTGTTTCGGCTTACGGTACACCTCAGCGATCTGCTACTGGCTTCGACACGAAGAGAATGAATATGCTTTTGGCTGTTTTAGAAAAGCGATGTGGATTCAGACTAAGTGCTCAGGATGTGTTTTTAAACATTGCAGGAGGGTTAAAAGTTGAAGATCCAGCGATAGACCTAGCTGTGGTGGTAGCTATAATCTCTTCCCATGAAGATATTTCTGTTTCAACTAAAACTTGCTTTGCTGCTGAAGTGGGATTGTCTGGAGAAATACGGGCTGTGAATAGAATTGAACAGCGAATCGCGGAAGCTGAGAAATTAGGTTTTCAGCAGATTTACATTTCAAAATACAATCAAAAGGGGCTCGATATTAAGCGTTATACGATTGAAATTAAAAGCGTTTCGAAGATTGAAGAGGTGTTTAGTTCATTGTTTGGGTAGGATGGATCTGCTAATTTCGCACAATTCCTTATATATACCTTTTTAAAATAGTTAAAACCGTATGTTTAGATGTTCTGCCTACCGGAATTTTTAAATTCCCGATTTTTATCTGATGATTTTCAATTACTTCTATGTACACTATCGAAACTATAAAATATTTATAAATATTGTTTCAGGCAAAAGCTGATAAAGCTGAGTATCCTTTTCTCTCTTGTAATAATATACACATGATTACAAGAGGCTTCGACAAGCCGGATATCTTTCAATTTTAGCTGATAGGTTTTTATCTCGCTCTTTATAAGAACTGTGTCATCGCCCTGATGTATACCGCATACTGTGGCAGTTTTTTCTTTAGGATGATGAATTAAAACAATACATTTTATATTAATAAATTGTAAAAAAAAGGAAAAATTGAATCATTTATTTAACAAAAAAATAATATTTCGAGTTTAAATCGCTATTTGAATATAGATATTTTTACAAAACATGTTTTATTCAATAAAACATGTTTTATTTTGCTATTTATTCAAATTTTTCAACTATTTATTAAATATTTATACGATATTGATCATAAAAAGTTTAAATTTGATATAGGTATCTTTTTATTATAAAGTATCATTTATGTTTTCAAGTTTTTTACCAGAAATACTAACAAAAGCTGTTCTGGAATCGGGCGATTCAATCAGTATTCTGGATTCGAACACCATCCTCAAATACTGGTCCGCCCCATCATCTTCAAACAACTTAAATAAATCAATCGGGTTGAATTTTAAAGATTGTGTTCACCCTAAAGATAAAGACAGGGTTCATAATATACTTCAATCCGCTCTTAATAAAAAAACAGAAAAAATAGCGGAATACCGCTTGAAAAATTCAATGGGCGAATACCGTTGGGTTGATTCAAACATCGTAAATATGCTTCACGATGCTAATATTAATGGGCTGATACTTAAAACAAGTGATATAACTGAAAAGATTGTACTACAAGCCAGGCAAAAACGGGTAATCAGATATTATGAATCGCTTTTCCAAAATTATCCCGACGCATTATTCAGGGTAGATGCTGAAGGAAAAATCCGCGAAATAAATAACGGTGCCCTTATGCTTTTCGGTTATTCAAAAAAAAAGACTATTGGCAATTATTTCTGGAATCTAGTTGGGCCGGCAGACAGAGAGCAGGCGAAGGAACAGTTTCTAAAAGCTATAAAAGGCGAAGCAGTTTCCTTTCAAATACTACTCGTACAGAAAGACGGTTCAGATTATGGTTTAAAAATAACAATGGTACCTGTGATTTTAAAAGGCAGGGTCATCAGGGTGCAGGGGATCGTGCAAAAACCATCTGATCTAACTTCCAACTCGAAGAATGCAACCGATAGCAGCACTTTTGAAAACCTGACCGAGGGCTTCTTCTCTCTAAACGAAACATGGAATTATACTTATGTGAACGATGTATGCGCTGATTTTTTACAACGCAGCAAAAATGAACTACTGAATAAAAATATTTTTAAATGCTTTCCGCATTTGCGGGTATCCATTTTTAAGGAAAACTGTCAGCGAGTATTCGAAACAGGAATGTCGGTTAACTTTTATGAATATTACGCGGAAAGGAAACTCACCCTTCATTGCACAATCAGCAGAACGGAAACCGGCCTTGCCATTCATTTTACAGATGCTACCGAGAAGTTAATAAACCAGGAAAACATCAGCAAGCTACATATGGTTGCCAATAAAATAACCAACGGGGTTATGATTTTAGATGAGCATAAAAATGTACAGTGGGTAAATGCAAGCTTCGAACAAATTACAGGCTACAAAAGCCGCACCTTTCTAGGCAAGCCTTTAAATAATTTACTTCCACAGGGTTCTATTTTAAATAAACGCAGTTTCATGAAGCTGCTGGTAATGCTTAAACTCTCTAAACCTTTTTCAGAAGACGTACACCTTTTTACCGGATACGGAACGGAAGCATGGCTCACCTGCTCTATATCTCCGGTTATTGAAGAGGGTGAAAGCCCTGATTATTATATTGTCGTACTTGCAGATGTTACCTCCAGAAAAGAAGCAGAACTCGACCTGGTAAAACACGCCGAAGAACTTTTTAAGCAGAACAGAGACCTGGGCCAGTTTACCTATATCGTATCTCATAATATCAGAGCACCTATAGCTGCCGCTTTAGGGTGTAATAATTTGCTTGCCAGTGTAGATAAAAACGACCCTGAGTTTGATGATATCGTAAAAGGGCTTAATCATTCGCTTTTAAAACTCGACAAAGTAGTGAGGGATATGAATACTATTTTGTCGGTTAGAGACCGGGCGCAGAAAGACATAAAAATTCCGATCAACTTACTTGAAAAATGTAGAGAAGTTTATAACGACATAAAGGAACTGATGACCTTTACATCCGCGGATTTTCGGGTGGAAATACCCGAAGACTATGAGGTATGTATAAACTCAGCCTACATTTACAGTATCTTTTATAATTTAATAACAAACGCCATAAAATATAAATCCCCTGATCGGAAATTAACTATTAAGGTTTCGGCACATGTTGACATGAACAAAGATCTTATCTTGAAAATTGAAGACAATGGTATTGGCATTGACCTAGAACAACACCGAAACCGACTATTTAAATTATATTCCAGATTAAATCATGAGTTACCGGGAGACGGTATCGGGCTGTTTTTGGTAAAAACTCAGGTGGAAGCCCTAGGCGGAAAAATTGAAGTAAGTAGCAGGCTTAATGAGGGTACGTGTTTCACAATTAAATTGAATACCGATAGTTGATTTGTATCAGCGAATCAGTCATTGAAGCATGAAGCAATCTGTAAAAGCAAAAGCACCATCCTTATGGGGAGATTGCTGCAGCTTCATTGCATATTTACAATCCTTAGTGGGCTAAACACCTAGTCATTGCAAGGTACAAAGCAATCTGTAAAACCAGTATTAACCCTTGGTCTGTGACCGTACAGACCAACACTACACCTACAATCTGCTTCTATAGTCTTGGATAAAAGAAAAATCGGAATACCCATCTTCATAATATGCGCATGACGAATACTGATAAGCTACAGGATCTTGGCACAGATGCCAACGTTGCTGCAACGGATTATAGTGTATATAATTAAGTTTCTGTCCGGCCATCTCGCTACTTGTTTAAATGGGATCTCTTTGCCAAAACCTGAACATTCTTTCCTGATGGTCTACTTTGAAATAATTAAAAACTTGATGATGGTTTTGCCTCAATTCAGTTTTGAAAGCATATGCAGTTTGTTTTTAGAATAAGGCGTTTCTTTGCCGTTCATCTCTAACATTTCCCAAATAAGGTGAATATGATTAGGCGTAATCACAAATCCATAAACCTTTATTTTTCTCTTTCATTGAGGTAATTGATACTGTCAATAACTATTTGTTTGAATTTATCGGATTTTAATAAGTGTTTCCATTGGTAAATAGTGCTGGTCCAAAAATATACTTCATTTAAGCAGTCAGTATGTTTTCTTAATATAGCCAGTGGATTAAAAGTTAAAGATCCGGCAATTGATCTGGCAGTGGTTGTTGCGATCATTTCATCGCATGAAGATATTTCTGTATCTACCAAGGTTTGCTTTGCTGCGGAAGTGGGATTATCGGGAGAAATTAGAGCGGTTAACCGGATAGAACAGCGTATAGCGGAAGCGGAGAAACTGGGCTTTCAGCAGATTTATATATCGAAGTATAATCAGAAAGGGTTAGATTTTAAACGGTATTCTTCTATTGAAATTAAGAGTGTTTCGAAAATTGAGGAGGTGTTTAGCGGGTTGTTTGGTTGATATTTGGATTTTCAAAATCATTAAAACCTTCGCCTCCAAGATACTTTTGGCTTCAATAAAATCTGAGAGATGTTATATTCTGACTTGGAGGCTTCTCATAGAGGGCTAATCTATACGGATTTCAGAAGCAGAAAATCAGGCTTTCAGCAAATTTCACATCGACGTATAATCCAAAAGGCTTGGACATTGAACGATATCCTTCTATTGAAATTAAAAGTATTTCGAAGATTGAGGAGGTATTTGGTTCGTTGTTTGGGTTTTACAGAACACCTTCATGAAGGTCCCAAATAGGGAAACACATTTCATAATTATTCCAAATTATATCGCCATATTCTATTTTGAAATTTTGAAATAAATCCTTGTCCAGGTATTTTTTAGACATCGGGTTGCCCGCCGATTTTAAAAACTCACTAAAATCAATTTCCCTTTTTACGCCATCAGAAAAATGGAATACTATTATATAATCTTTTATATACCTAGCCTCATCAATACTAATCACCATATTAATCTAGCTTTTTAGTTATTACCTCAGATTGAACCTCTTTATTATATACAAAAAAAGCAATCCATTTGTTAACGATATCTTCCCTATAGTATTCTACAACGCGTTTAAAATTCTTTTCGTTCTTATTATCCAAAGGTAACTTGCCCTTTACACTACTTATACGGATTTCTTTAAACTCCCCAGCTTCAAAAATTATTTCGGCTTTGCTCTCTTTACCTTGATATTTTCCATGAACATGGATAGGTTCATGTTCATTAGAATAAAAGAGGATAATTAATCCGAAATATGATAGGAAAGCAAGTAAGCGGCTTTCCCTTTGCTGCACAAAAAAACCGGCCAATTTTTGCCGGTTTCTTTTACTTCTTATTTACTCAAATACATCGATTTCTCTTTGTACAATTTCACAAAGTAAGGATCTTCCAGATCTTTTATAAATCGGATCGCCTCACCGGTCGATTTCATTTCGGGCCCTAATTGCTTTTCAACCTCAGGAAACTTGTCGAAAGAAAATACCGGTTCTTTAATCGCGTAACCTACCAGTTTTCTTTCGATGGTAAAGTCCTTCAGCTTATTCACTCCAAGCATCACCTTAGCGGCGATTTTGATATAAGGAACATCGTAGGCTTTCGCAATAAAAGGAACTGTACGCGACGCTCTAGGATTCGCTTCGATTACATAAACCTTCTCATCCTTAATGGCAAACTGAATATTAAGCAAACCAATTACATTAAGAGCTTTAGCCAACTTAATACTATATTCTTCCATCTGACGGATCACATTATCAGAAAGATTGAAAGGAGGCAGCACCGCACTCGAATCGCCGGAATGGATACCCGCAGGCTCGATATGCTCCATCAAACCAACGATATGTACGTCTTCTCCGTCACAAATTGAATCAGACTCTGCTTCTTCAGCCCGGTCAAGAAAATGGTCAATTAACACACGGTTTCCCGGAAGGTCACCTAATAATTTAACCACTGCGTTTTCGAGATCTTCATCGTTAATCACGATGCTCATCCCTTGTCCGCCTAATACATAACTAGGGCGAACCAGTACCGGATAACCTACTTTTTTTGCGACAACAAGGGCTTCTTCAGCATCTTCGGCCACACCATAGTTAGGATACGGAATTCCCAGATCTTTCAACAGATCAGAGAAACGTCCCCTGTCTTCGGCGATATCCATATTATCGTACGAAGTACCGATAATCTTAATGCCGAACTGGTGTAGCTTTTCGGCCATTTTAAGAGCCGTTTGGCCACCTAACTGAACGATTACACCTTCAGGTTTTTCAAGCTCTATAATCTCTCTAACATGCTCCCAGAAAACAGGTTCAAAATAAAGCTTATCAGCCATATTAAAATCTGTAGAAACAGTTTCGGGGTTACAGTTAATCATGATAGACTCAAAGCCGCTTTCCTTGGCAGCGATTAAGCCATGCACGCAAGAATAATCGAACTCGATACCCTGCCCTATACGGTTAGGGCCAGAACCCAATACAATAATTTTTTTCTTATCGCTTGGGGTAGATTCATTCTCATCCTCGAAAGTAGAATAATAATAAGGCGTTTGCGCCGGAAACTCCGCCGCACAGGTATCCACCATTTTGTAAACCCGCTTAATGCCTAATTCTTTACGACGGTCATATACCTCATCTTCGGTTACATTGCCTAACAGCCATGCTATCTGTATATCTGAGAATCCTTTTTGCTTTAGTGTGAAGAAGAATTCTCTTGGGATGTTTGATAAAGAATAACGTTTAAGCTCCTGCTCAAGTTGAACCAGTTCCTGGATCTGCAGTAAGAACCATTTATCAATTTTAGTTACTTTACGGATAGATTCCATCGGAACACCCATCGTCATAGCATCCTTTATCAGAAATAACCGATTCCAGCTCGGATGCTCCAAACCGTACATTATTTCATCCAGATTACGATTCTGGCGGCCATCGGCACCTAAACCGGCACGGCTGATTTCTAAACTCTGACAGGCTTTTTGTAAAGCTTCGATAAAGGTACGGCCGATAGCCATAACCTCTCCTACGGCCTTCATCTGTAAGCCGAGTTCCATGTTGGCACCCTTGAATTTATCAAAGTTCCAGCGAGGTATTTTTACGATAACATAATCAAGCGTAGGCTCGAAGTATGCGGAAGTAGTTTTAGTAATTTGATTCTCTATCTCATCAAGGTTGTAGCCAATGGCAAGCTTTGCCGCTATTTTAGCGATTGGATAACCGGTAGCTTTTGACGCTAAAGCTGATGAACGGGAAACCCTCGGATTGATCTCAATCGCGATGATTGATTCATCTGCCGGATTTACCGAAAACTGCACATTACAACCTCCGGCGAAATTACCGATCGCACGCATCATGGTAATTGCCTGATTACGCATATCCTGGTAGCAACGGTCGCTCAATGTCATTGCCGGAGCAACGGTTATTGAGTCGCCGGTATGGATTCCCATCGGATCGAAGTTTTCTATCGAGCAAATGATAATCACATTGTCTTTGCTATCGCGAAGCAACTCCAGCTCATATTCTTTCCAACCTATAACTGCCTTTTCAACCAACACCTCATGCGTTGGTGAAGCCTGTAATCCACGGCTTAAGGCTACATCAAAATCTTCTTTTTTATGAACAAAACCACCTCCGGAACCACCCATGGTGTATGAAGGGCGAATTACTAAAGGAAAACCGATTTCTTGAGCGGCTTCCTTGCCTTCGAGGAATGAATTAGCGATTTTAGAAGGAGCGACACCTACGCCAATATCAACCATTAACTGGCGAAACTCTTCACGATTTTCTGTTTTCTCAATGGCAGCGATGTCTACGCCTATAATACGAACACCATATTTCTCCCAGATTCCGCGTTCTTCTGCTTCTTTGCAAAGATTTAATGCCGTTTGTCCGCCCATAGTAGGTAGCACGGCATCAATATGGCGCTCTTGTAATATCTTCTCAACGCTCTCGCAGGTGAGGGGCCATAAATAAACATGGTCGCCGATAACATTATCGGTCATGATAGTGGCGGGATTGGAGTTTATAATTGAAACTTCAATTCCTTCATCTTTTAATGATAAAGCCGCCTGAGAACCTGAATAATCAAATTCTACAGCCTGACCGATAATAATTGGGCCTGAACCGATAATCAATACTGATTTAATGGAAGAGTCTTTTGGCATTCTACAGGGGTAATTTGTAAGTCAAAATTCAAACAGCGATTTCAAATTGCCGGGGAGCGCTTTACTACGAAATCCCGGCTTGATTGTCGGGATGCAAAGGTATAAAATGAAAGGGGTTTTTAAATAGTTTTTTTGTTTGATTCTCAATAATTCATCTTGCGGCAAGCAAACTAAATATTGATTCTAAACCGATATTATACTTACAGGTTTAATTTCTTGGCGTCGAATCCCTGATCTGCAATTGAAAGGGTAAGATAAATGCAACTTTAACCGGCACCCCATGTTGCCGTCCCGCAATCCACTTAGGCGAATCATTTACTACCCGTAAGGCTTCTTTTCCGATACCATAACCCGGATCCCTCTCTAATTTTATATTACTTAAGGAACCATCGGCCTCAACAGCGAAATGAACCATAACATTTACACTTACTCCGTTATCTATTGCCTCCCTCGGGTATCGGAAATTTTCACCCACATAACGATAAAATTTTTCCATTCCACCTTTAAACTCAGGCATTTCTTCGAGCTTGTTATAGCTATAGGAATTTCCGTTTTCGAACGTTACCGCTCCCTTTAGAAAATTTCCGCGTTCGAAAGTCTCCTCATAATATGCTTTTCTGGCTCGATAAGTACCTTTCCAAACTCCATGCTTAAGGCTATCCAGATAATTCCCTTCTTCAATTACAACAGCATCGTTATCAAACGTTTTGTAAGTGCCGATCCCGCTCTTAATCATCGCTAGCCCGGTTGAATCATAATAGCTAATCACTTTCTTAATAAATCCCGTCTTACTTGGATCATTTTTCAACAACACATTAACGCTGCTCTCTCTTAGTTTTCCGTTCGGATGATAGATAAACTGCAACCCTTTTGGAACACCCTTCGAATATTGTGTAACCTCTTTTCTATTCCCGTCTTCATAGTATACTATCAGGGCTTCTTCGAATCTTAAATGGGGTTCGAATTTCGAGAGCTTACCTACTCTCTTCTTTGACCCATTTGGGTAAAATTCAATAAGGTTAAAAAACCTTGAACCAGAATCAGGTTCCTGAATAACCCTGATATAATCTGCGTTCTCTTTTAACTTAACCTCTTCCCCGCTGTTCTTAAAAAAATAAACGTTCTGTTGTTTTTGCGCCAGACATGGCATGTTCCAGAAATGGATCAGGGCAAATAAAAAGGCGATGTTTTTCATGATTTCGTAGGTTCTAAGGTAGTAAAAAAAACCTTTTACCTACATATCTGTTACACATCAAAAAACACACAATTATGAAAAAGTTAATTTTAGGTTTTATCGCCATTTCTATAATTACTGCTTGTGCTACAGTTCAATCGGTATTACGCTCTACGCTTCCTTATACTGCGACGTTGATTATACCAGCCGGTACAAGCACCGGCAGTTTGCGGTCGGCGGTTAGCCCGGCAAGCAGTGCAGATCAGATCTTTGGCGGCAGTTCTAACTCCCAGATAAAAGAAGTAAGAATTACTAACGCGAAAATTGAGGCCAGCAGTCCGTCAAATCAAAATCTGGGTGTATTTAGTACTGTAAGATTATACCTTTCGAGAGGGGATGGTTCGGGCGAAGTTATGGTTGCCAGCCGAAACGACATTTCTGCAAACGCAGGTTCGAGTATTGTGTTAGATATTGATAATTCCCGCTTTCTTGATGATATTATTAAAAGCCCTACAGCAAGGGTTAGAATGGAGTATGTTTTGCGAAACTCGTTAAACGCCGATGTTAGTGTAAGAGCTACCTTAGGTTTCAGTTCAAATCCCGCCACAGCGCAATAGTTGAAAAAAATATTATAAAAAAACCTTCCCTTTGTCAGGAAGGTTTTTTTTTGCCTTAAAAAGCTAAATTTGTTAAAACCCTTAATTAATTCCCCGCAAATTAGTTGCGGCCAGAATTAGTTAAAATTAAAAATGCGCAAGGAAGCACCCGATTCGATTAAAAAAATTGCCATTGTAGGTCCCGAATCAACCGGAAAATCAACTCTCGCCAAACAATTAGCGACTCATTATAACACGGTTTGGGTTCCCGAATACGCAAGGCAATATTGCGAAAAGTTAACCACACCCTGTACCTGGCAGGATGAAATAAATATGTTTAAAGGGCAGCTTGAACTTGAAAAAGCTTTATTGCCCCGGGCTAACAAAATCCTGATTTGCGACACAACTTTCTTAACTGTAAAGATTTGGAGCGACTATACATTTGGTAAATCGCCGCAAGAAGTATTGGATGAACTTTACCGCCATCCATACGAATTATATCTCTTACTGGATATCGACCTACCCTGGCAAGACGACCCTCTTCGCGACTTCCCGCATCTGCGGGAATATTTTATGAATGTTTGGCATAAAGAGCTCCAAGAACTTAATGCAAAATATTCCACAATTTCAGGCAAAAATTCCCAGCGCTTAAAAACTTCTATCGATTTTATTAATTCCTATTTATCTGAAGCAGAATTAGTTTAATCAATACGTAATAACTCCGCATAAAGATATCGCAGGGGTTATTCTACTATCTTTTAACAAAAATTAACACAGTTTTTTTCTTTAATTAACGTATGTTTGCGGTCAACAAAAAATAATGGTAAATTTTTTGTAACACTTACAATAATCGTAAGTCTATATTTTAAATTACTGCTCTAAGTGGCTGATTATGTGATAAAGAAAAGAGCTTATTTCCAACCGACTTAGTTTCTCTAAGTATACATACGTTCTTTTTAAATTAATGATTAAAAACCTTCCATCATTTGGAAGGTTTTTTTGTTTATTAGCAGTTATACAAAAAAACAATTTAATGGAACTACTCTCTAACCCTGAGATTTGGATATCACTTATAACATTAACTATACTAGAAATTGTATTAGGCATAGATAATATAATTTTTATATCAATATTATCCGGAAAGCTTCCCCAAAGCCAACAAAAAAAGGCCCGGCAATTGGGTTTGGCTCTCGCAATGGTTACCAGAATACTTTTGCTGCTCTCTTTAAATTGGGTTATGAGTCTAACCTCACCTCTTTTCAATCCCGGCGAATGGATTGGAGTTACTAAAGAAACTCTGCTTGAGAAGATGGCAATTTCGGGCCGTGATTTGATTCTTATAATTGGAGGATTATTCTTAATTTATAAAAGCACCAGCGAAATACACGAGAAGCTTGAAGGCGACGAACATCAGCATACAGGCGGAAAAGTACATTCTTTTATGGGAGTGATAGTGCAAATCCTGATTCTTGATATTGTTTTCTCTCTCGATTCTGTAATTACCGCTGTTGGTATGGCTGATGAAATTCTGGTAATGATAGCGGCGGTGGTAATAGCAGTTATTGTAATGATGCTTTCTGCCAGCGGGATAAGCTCTTTTGTAAATAAGCATCCTACCATTAAAATGCTTGCCCTTTCCTTCTTATTATTAATCGGCGTTTCATTACTCGCAGAAGGTTTTGAACAACATATCCCGAAAGGCTACATTTACTTTGCGATGGCTTTCTCGGTATTGGTAGAAATGCTTAATCTAAAAATGCGGTCGAAATCAAAGCCGGTAAATCTTCATAACACGCCCGGAAACGCAGATTTTCACGAATTTTAAACCATTCTGCAAAGCAGGCCTTTTAGATATTCTCCCTCCGGAAAAGAAGCCCTTACGGGATGATCTTCTGGTTGGCAAAACTGATAGATAAACTGAATTTCTCTACCTGCGTCCAGAGCTGCCCAGGCAAGAATTTGCTTAAAGTGATTAATGTCTACAGCACCCGAGCATGAAAATGTAGCCAGTAACCCACCGCTGTTCAGAAGAGACATTCCTATTCTGTTAAGATCTTTATAGGCTCTTGATGCTTTATCTAAAGCAGACCGGCTTGGTGCGTATTTTGGCGGGTCGAGAATTACGATATCGAACTTTTCACCGCTTTCCTTAAAGCTGCGTAACTGCTTATTCACATCAGACTGGACCGAATGATGTTTCAAATCTTTAAATTGGTTGAGCTGGATATTGCGGCTTAACGTTTCGATTGCAAGAGCTGAACTATCCACGCTTATTACTTCAGTGGCCCCTGCTTTCAAACTATTAAGCGAAAATCCTCCCGAATAGGAAAAGCAATCTAACACCCTTTTTCCCTTCGAATGCCCGGCTATTATCCGCCGGTTATTTCTTTGATCACAAAAAAACCCGGATTTTTGGCCTTCCGAAATATTAATCAGGTATTTTATTCCGTTTTCAAGCACTTCAACATATTCCGGCGGAGCAATTCCTGATAAGATTCCGTGCGAAGGCTCGAGGCCCTCATGTGCCCGGGCAGATGCGTCACTTCTGTCGAAAATACCTTTGGGGTTAAGCTGCTTTTGTAATTCATCCAAAAGAATTGATTTTACGTTTTCAATTCCCGAACTATGAATTTGTACCGACAAGTAATCAGCGTATTTATCAACTATTAAGCCTGGCAAATAGTCTGCCTCGCTAAAAACAATCCGGCACACATTCGTATCGTTCGAATTGATTAGTTCTTCCCGGCATTTTACAGCTTTCGCGATTCGTGTACGCCACCACTCCTCATTTATGTCACTTTCACTATCCCAGTCAAGTAATCTTACCGCAACCCTCGATTGATTATTAAAAAATCCCCTGGCAAGAAAATCGCCTTTCGAATCTAATACAGAAATGATTTCTCCATTAGAAGGTTTACCCTTAATAGAATCAAGCGCTCCCGAAAACACCCAGGGATGTAATTGCCTTACCGCTTTTTCCTTGCCTTTTTTCAACCATACTTCAGCCATGCTGCAAATCTATAGTTTTGACGGTTTAACTTGCTAAAATTTCGACAAGTTTCAAATCCTGCTACTTTTGCGATATGGAACAAATCTCCTGGAGCGATTTTGAAAAGGTTCAACTGCGGGTTGGAACTATTTTAGAGGTGCTGGATTTTCCTGAAGCCCGAAAGCCTGCGTTTAAGGTGAAAGTAGATTTCGGCGAATTCGGGATTAAATGGAGCAGTGCGCAAATCACTAAACACTATAAAATGGAAGAACTTATCGGCAGGCAAATTGTGGGAGTGATTAACTTTCCGAAAAAACAAATCGGAAAATTTATGTCAGAGTTTTTAATTACCGGCTTTGGTGATGAGAATGGCGACATTGTTCTAACACAGGTAGAAAGAAATGTACCTAATGGTTCTAAATTGATTTAAGATGAGATACGTTAGTTTTAGCGATGAGCCTGCTCTGGCACCAGATGAATTTTTTATGGCCGAGGCACTTAAAGAAGCCCGTCTTGCCTTGAGTCTGGACGAAGTTCCCATCGGCGCCGTCATTGTTTCAAACGGTAAGATAATTGGCCGCGGGCATAACCTTACCGAGAGGCTGAATGATGTTACCGCTCATGCCGAAATGCAGGCCTTTACAGCGGCAGCAAATTACCTGGGTGGCAAATACCTTAAAGATTGCACCTTATATGTTACCGTAGAACCCTGTGTAATGTGTGCGGGAGCTTCTTACTGGACACAAATCAGTAAAATTGTTTATGGTGCATCTGATATACAACGCGGCTTTCGCCGGATAAATCAAAATATCCTTCATCCTAAAACCGAAATAACCAGAGGAATAAAAGAGGTTGAATGCGGTGCTTTGGTAAAAGACTTCTTTTTATCCAAAAGAAATAAAACTTGACATCCTGCTGAACAAATATTTTAATCATAAGTTATATTTGTGTCTTTCAAATTTTAACCTCTAAAATTATACTATTATGGCTTTTGAACTACCAGCGTTACCGTACGCAAGCGATGCCTTAGAACCGCATATCGACAAAGCAACTATGGAAATCCACCATGGCAAACACCACAATGCTTATGTTACTAATCTTAACAACGCAATTGCGGGATCTGACGCGGAATCTAAATCGTTAGAAGAACTACAATCTAATATTTCTCAATATCCCCCAGCTGTTCGTAACAACGGTGGTGGCCATTACAACCACAGCTTATTTTGGACTGTAATCGGGCCTAATGGCGGTGGCCAGCCTGGCGGAGAATTGGCCAGTGCCATTAATGAAGCATTCGGTTCTTTTGAAGAGTTCAAAAAGAAATTCAGCGAAGCTGGAACTACTCGTTTTGGTTCGGGTTGGGCCTGGCTAAGCGTTAGTGCCGACGGAAAACTACAAGTATCATCTACTCCTAACCAGGATAATCCTTTAATGGATGTTGCTGATGTAAAAGGCACCCCGATATTAGGAATGGATGTTTGGGAGCATGCGTATTACTTAAATTATCAAAACCGTCGCCCGGATTATATCGCCGCATTCTTCAATGTCATTAACTGGGATGCAGTGGCAGAACGTTATTCGGCAGCTAAGAAATAATTCCTAATAAAAACTTTTTCTTAAAAAGTAGTGTATTTAAAGAAGTACACTACTTTTTTTATTTATAACCTATGAGAAACACACTGATTTTAACTTTCGCACTAATTACTGTAACCCTCTTTTCCGGCTGTGAAGTAATAGGAGATATTTTTCAGGCTGGTATGTATGTAGGATTTTTTATCGTGATCGCTATTGTAGCCGTCATCATTTGGATTTTACGCTTTTTTAGACGGCGAACTTAAAATGCGTCTAGCACATCCTTTTTGTTTTTATGAAGCATAGTCTCAGGAACCGTTTCAAGAATTTCCTTCTCGAGTGCTTTAATTACTCCTCGTTTTAAGAAATTGCGGTGGGTTACAATGCTTATTTCCCTTACCGGGACGGGAGAGGAAAAGTTTCTGACTCTGCTGCTTTGCTCTGTAGATAAATCGGATAAGCTTAGTTCAGGCAAAATAGTAATGCCGCTATTTAAATCCACCATCCTTTTTAACGTTTCTACACTGCCTGTGTTATATTCAAACTGTTTTATACCTGCGCCCGACTTCTTTTTCTGACAAATGTTTAATACCTGATTACGCATGCAATGCCCTTCATTAAGCAACCATAATTCATCAAAATTAATGTCCTTGTAGGTTACTTCATCTTTATTCATTAAAGGGCTTGAAGCAGAAAGATAAACCACGAAGCTTTCATAAAAAACCGGGATTTCGTGTAAACTCGCTTCCTCCAGTGGGGTAGCCAATATTCCGCAATCTAACAAGCCCGACTTCAAATTCTGAATAATCTGTTCAGTGGTATATTCCCAAATCATCAACTGCACCTTAGGATACTTTTTTGTGAAATCGGGGATTATCTGAGGGAGTAAATAAGGAGCCACGGTTGGAATTACGCCCACTTTCAGCTCTCCGGAAAGCTCATTATTAAACACTTTGATAAGCTCCGTTAACTGTTTACTTTCGTTAATAATTGCCCGGGCCTGGGCAATTACCTGCTGGCCCAACTCGGTCGGAACAACCGGCTGCCTGCTTCTGTCGAAAATTTTAACGCCCAGCGTATCCTCCAGCTTTTGGATTTGCATACTCAGGGTGGGCTGAGTAACAAAGCACTTTTGAGCGGCTACTACGAAGTTACGATAAGTATCTACAGCGATAATATATTCTAATTGAACAAGCGTCATATAAAAACAACCTATTCAAAAATAGTAATTATAGATTTCAATTATAGGAATCCGGAAAACAAAAAAAGCTGCTTTCTATGTTTGCTTAACATTATAGAAAACAGCCTCTTCAGAATTTTAAATACTACTCTACCGTTACCGATTTCGCCAAATTTCGAGGCTGATCAACATTACAACCTCTCATAACCGCAATATGATAAGATAAAAGCTGCAATGGAATAGTAGCTAACAATGGCAAAAACGCTTCATTCGCGTCTGGAATCTCAATCACATAATCCGCCATACTCCTAACATCCTTATCACCTTCGGTAACAAT
Source organism: Sphingobacteriaceae bacterium (assembly GCA_014380615.1). GTDB lineage: Bacteria > Bacteroidota > Bacteroidia > Sphingobacteriales > Sphingobacteriaceae > Paradesertivirga. The sequence goes on along the minus strand of JACMJM010000026.1, from coordinate 45,512 downwards.
CGCTATCACTATTCCTTTTCGTGCCTTAACCTCCTGAATATTGCTGATAACTTTCTCGTACGATGAATTCTTTGTAGCTATTACAATCACCGGCATCTCGGCGTCAATAAGCGCGATGGGACCATGCTTCATCTCTGCGGCAGGGTAACCTTCGGCATGTATGTAAGAAATTTCCTTCAATTTCAAAGCACCTTCCAGAGCAACCGGAAACCCGCTTCCCCTTCCGAGGAACAGACAATTTGTTGAATCCTTTAAAGCTGCCGCGATTTCAATAATGTGATTATCCTTTTTAAGGCATCTGTCTACAAGGTCAGGGATGGAGTCCAGCTCGGTTAACAGGCTTACCAAAGAACTCTCTTTCATTGTACCACGTTGCTGGGCCATGAAAAATGCCATCAACGTAAGTACCGTAACCTGCGCCGTAAACGCTTTTGTAGAAGCAACACCAATCTCGGGGCCCGCATGGGTATAAACGCCCGCATCAGAGATTCGGGGTATAGAAGAGCCCGCAACATTGCAAATTCCGAAAATGGTAGCTCCGCGCTCTTTAGCGAGTTCGATAGCTGCCATAGTATCAGCGGTTTCGCCCGATTGTGAAATCGCGATAACGATATCCTTCTCAGAAATTATCGGATTTCGGTAGCGAAACTCTGAAGCATATTCTACTTCGACAGGTATACGGGCATACTCTTCAATTAAATATTCGCCAACCAATCCTGCATGCCATGATGTACCACAGGCCACAATAATTATCCGGTCGACATTTTTCAGCTTATCAGCATAATCTTTTATCCCTCCTAATTGAACTTTTCCTTCATTAGGGTAGATCCGGCCACGCATACAATCCCTGATAGAACGGGGCTGTTCGTAAATTTCCTTCAGCATGAAGTGATCGTAGCCACCTTTCTCCAGCATCTCAAGTTCTAAAGCCAGTTCTTGAATATAAGGCGTTACAACACGATTATCGATACCTTTTATCACCAGCTCGTCTTTCTTAATATAGGCGATCTGGCTATCTTTAAGGTAAATTACGTTTTTAGTATACTCAACAATCGGCGAAGCATCTGAAGCGATGAAGTATTCATCCTGCCCCACACCGATCACCATCGGGCTTCCTTTCCGGGCGGCGATTAGCACATCAGGCTCGTCTTTGCTCATAACAACAATAGCATAGGCACCCACCACTTCATTCAAAGCAACACGAACGGATTCGTATAGATCAAGCTGGTTTGCTTTTTGAATTTCTTCTATGAAATGCACTAAAACCTCGGTATCGGTATCGCTATTAAACGTATGGCCCTTTGATTTAAGTGCTTCTTTCAATACCGCATAATTCTCGATAATCCCGTTATGAATAATCGACAAGCGGCCATCACCAGAAGTATGAGGATGAGAATTATAGTCGGAAGGAATACCGTGAGTGGCCCATCGGGTATGCCCCATGCCTATCTTACCGCTTACGTCTTTATCTTTCGCAAATCCTTCGAGTTCGCTTACTTTTCCGGTTTTTTTGTAAATTTTTAGTTCGTGATTCATCAGGGCCACACCCGCACTATCGTATCCGCGATACTCTAAGCGATGAAGTCCTTTTATAATTACGTCCCAGGCATTTCTATGCCCAATATATCCAACAATTCCACACATGATAGAAAAGAATTTAGCCTGCTAAGCTACTAATTAGAAAATCTATATCGAAAAAAAGCCGATGGTTAGTTCGGCTTTGTATAAGTGATTCGTAATTTAATTAATGATTTACCCGGTGATTGGGGATTAGGCCCTCCAAGTACAACTCTTGCGGCAGTAGTTGCGGCGGCAGTAATGTTGGCACGATTTGTTAAGGCCTGATCGAATGGCGCAATATAGGTGTCGTACTGAATAACTCCCGCTTTATTAACAAGATCTTGAATGTAAGAGCTTATATTAAACTTATATGCCTTTTCGGTAGCATCATAAAAACCCCCGAAAACGCGTTCGTCCAAATACCTGGAATCTAAGAGCATAGCATTGTCAGGAACTGCTTGTCGCTGCCCTGCAATATCAGTTCTATAGAGTGTTAGCCTTGGCGCAGGTTTTAAGCGAAAAGGATCTGTTGGATCTTGAACTACGGGAATAAACAGCTCAGCTTTATTTATAGATACGTTTCCTTTTGCCGCCAATTGCTTTATGTACGGAAAATTCAACTTAATACGCGAGCCGGATAGCGGCTGAGCATATACAGTAGGATAATTTTGAGAAGGAAGATCGATTTGCGTTTGAACGGTTGGTTTACGTTTCCTTTTAATCTCAGAAGCCCCGCTTACACGGAATTTAGCGACATTGGTATCTTTAGCTGTCCCTGTTCCAGACTTATAATAAATCTCAAGACTACTAATTTCCGATTGCAGATTAAAGAACGTTAATCCGCCATTTCCGGTAGACTGCATGCTGTCTATACTGACATAGAGGCCTTTAATGTGTTTAGCAAAATTGGTGTTGTTTTTTAAGTCATTCTCAGTAGCTGTAAAAAACCTATTAATAAAAGTAGTATTTGTGATTGGTATCCGAATTTGAGGGGCAACATTCACAATCTTATCAAATGCGCCTTTAATAACCGATACAACAGTTGTACTGTCTTTCCATTGAAACCTTCTTGCAACAGGATGCTTCGGCAAGTCCTCAGGCAAGCCACCTATTCGTACGGTTGCTTTCTCAAAAACCGATTTGCTGGTATATGTTTTAAGCGAGCTAAATGGCGTATTATCACTAAGCTCATGAACGTCTATTACATATTTAGATGTAAGCGAATCTCCAAAAAACTCATCGCCATACTTTAATACAAGTATTGCCGAATCCAGTGTAGGACTAACCCCGAATTTGTAATTATCAAAAGGCAGACTAAGGCCAAGCGCAAGACTAACTGTGGTTGTACCAAAAACAGGATCATCAATACGGCCGAAAGGATTTTGCAAAATCCCTGAAGTAGCTACATCATCTTCTAAAACTGTGGTAGTTCTAACCGTTACCGTATCTGTAAAAGCGGTTTTTACCGAATCCTGCGCATCTATATCCAGACCAATAGTTCCGTCTTTCTCGCAGCTGCTAAAAATAAAAAGACTTATCAACAAGGTTAATAAGTCCAGTTTAAAATATTTCATGTTTTATAATTCCTTATTAAGCTAAAGAAACGAGTTCCTCGTTTGCAATTTCTTCGTAAAGGTTGTAATAATTTTCGTAATCAGAAGTAGAATCGTATTGCATTGTCGGCTTTTGGCTGCTTTTAACAAACTTTAACACTTCATCGCTAACATCCGCATCGCCAAAAACTACCGCGTCAGAATATGAAATCGCACCGATATGCAATGCGTCATTGTCGCATGCGCCGAAAGCTTCAGTATGCTCGGCTGTCATACCGTTCATAATCGCTTTTTTAGGAAAATCAGCGTTCAACTTCTCTGTAAAGCAGTTGCTATAAGCAGAGTATACAACCTTTGAGTTTTTAAAGGTTGGGTCGTCTTTATAAGTGGTTTTCAAATATACCGGAACAAGCGAACTCATCCATCCATGGCAATGAACCACATCAGGCGACCAGCCTAATTTCTTTACAGTTTCTAACGCGCCCTTACAAAAGAAAATTGTACGTTCGTCATTATCGGCATAGAATTTATTGCTGTTATCTCTAAAAACCTGCTTTCGCTGAAAGTATTCTTCGTTGTCTAAGAAATACACCTGCATTCTCGCGGCAGGGATAGAAGCAACCTTAATAATCAGCGGGTTATCATTTTCATCAATAATGATGTTCATTCCTGAAAGACGAATAACTTCATGAAGGCGATTTCTGCGTTCATTGATGTTTCCAAAGCGAGGCATGAGGATTCTGATCTCTAATCCCTTGTCTTGCATTGCCTGTGGTAGCTGCCTTGTTATTTCAGAAATTTTAGTTAACTCGAGGAAAGGCGACATCTCGTGGGTAATAAACAGTAACTTCGTTTTAGCCATCTCCAAATGTTAGATAAAAAATATAGAATAGTATTTCGGACTGCAAATATAAGCATTATCTTATGATATATCAACGAATTATACAAGAGGCTTTGATAATTTTTTACTAATGTCCACCTTTGCCGGATATTCAGCGAGACACAGACATTGAAAATTCTTACCTCCAGGGCCGGGCTGGCCAAAGCAATTAAGGGCTTAAAACAGAAAAATAAAACCATTGGTTTTGTACCCACCATGGGTGCCTTACATAAGGGCCATTTGTCTCTTATCAAAATAGCCGGCGAACTTACCGATGTAGTTGTGGTAAGCATTTTTGTAAATCCCACCCAATTTAATAACCCGAGCGACCTGAATAAATATCCCCGCCCCATTGAGAAGGATATTGAACTTTTAAAAGCCTCCCGATGCGAGATCTTATTTCTCCCTGAAATCAGCGAAATGTACTCCCAAAATGAAACCTGGAATTTAGATTTGGGCTATCTTGAAAGTATTCTTGAGGGTAAATTTCGCCCGGGGCATTATCAGGGAGTTACACAAATAGTTAAAAAACTGATTGACGTAGCTGATCCTGATTATGTATTTCTGGGACAAAAAGATTTTCAGCAGGTGATGGTTCTCGAACACATGGTAAAAGCACTGCAATTGCCCGCAGAGCTGGTAATGTGCCCGATTGTGCGTGAGGATGACGGCCTGGCGTTAAGCTCCAGAAACATCCATCTTTCCCCGGAAGAACGTCAAAAAGCTCTTCTCTTATCAGATTCGCTTTTCGAGGTTCAGAAACATTTCGACGCTGAAACCATACCGCAACTTAAATCGAAGGCGTTGAAAATCTTATCGTCTGAAAAAAATGTAACGGTAGAGTATTTTGAAATATGCGACGCAAAGACACTTTTGCCGGTTGAGTCGAAGGAAAGCGGCAGTATCATCGCCCTGGTTGCTGCAAAAGTGGGGAGCACCCGGTTAATCGACAATATAATCTTAAAGTAAATGCTTTCAGGCAGTACGGATTATCTGCGCCTGATAAATTAAACTTTTTTACTTTTGTATATGGTTATTGAGATTTTGAAGTCAAAGATACATCGGGTGAGGGTTACTCAGGCGGAGTTGAACTATGTGGGAAGTATCACCATTGACGAAGACTTAATGGACGCGGCGAATATTATCGCCAATGAAAAGGTTCAGGTAGTTAATAACAATAACGCCGCCCGCTTCGAAACCTATGTAATTAAAGGCGAACGCGGCTCTGGAAAAGTTTGTTTAAATGGCTCTTGCGCTCGCCTGGCTCAGGTAGGCGATATTTTGATCATCATGTCTTACGGAAGCCTGCACATGGACGAAGCAAGGAAGTATGAACCCATACTTGTTTTTCCGGATGATAATAATCGTTTGTTAAAATAAAACCTCTGTCCGATAAACTATTTTTGATAAAAGTTAAATGGACAATCTCACTATTATAGGAAACAAACTACTCAGTCCCGAAAAATTACTTTCGCACTTAAAGATCTGGAGATTTAAAGATCAAAAAATAGTATTCACCAACGGGTGCTTTGATTTGCTTCATTTGGGGCATATCGACTATCTGGCGAAAGCTGCTGATCTGGGACACAAACTAATCATCGGATTAAACAGCGACGCCTCAACTTCATCCATAAAAGGGCCCAACAGGCCCATAACTAATCAAACTTCAAGAGCACATTTACTCGCCGCTTTATTTTTTGTAGACGCGATTGTATTGTTTGATGAAACTACGCCTTATGAGTTAATTAAGCTAATAAAGCCCGACGTACTGGTGAAAGGTGCCGATTACACCATCGATAAAATAGTTGGTGCCGATATTGTGCTTTCTAACGGCGGCGAGGTTAAAACAATTGAATATATTGACGGCTACTCCACTTCTGCCATAGAACAAAAGATTCGCAATTCAGGTTCATAGTACATGCTGTTTCAGTTTACCGAAGAACAATTAATGATTAAGCAGGCCGCAAGAGATTTTGCGCAGCAGGAATTGAAGCCCGGTGTAATCGAACGTGATGAATTGCAAAAATTTCCGAAAGAGCAGATAAAAAAGCTTGGAGAACTGGGTTTTTTAGGAATGATGGTTTCTCACGATTACCACGGGGCCGCTTTCGACACTGTTTCGTATGTTTTAGCGATGGAGGAAATTTCTAAAGTTGATGCTTCAACCGCTGTAATCATGTCTGTAAACAACTCTCTCATTTGTTACGGGCTTGAGAAATTCGGAACTGATAATCAAAAAGAGAAATATTTAAAACGACTTGCCTCCGGCGAAATATTGGGTGCCTTTTGCCTCTCCGAACCCGAAGCCGGATCAGACGCGCACGCACAGCATACACAAGCCATTGATTCCGGCGACTTCTACCTTCTAAACGGCACTAAAAATTGGATCACCAATGGAAGCACCGCCTCTGTTTATCTGGTTATCGCAAAAACAGGAACTTCTAATTCGGCAATGAATGCCTTGATAGTGGAGAAGGGAGTGGAGGGGTTTACCATCGGTCAAAAAGAAAACAAAATGGGTGTTCGAGGATCAGACACACATTCGATAATGTTTTCTGACGTGAAAGTCCCGAAAGAAAACCGGGTAGGCGAAGAAGGAACAGGTTTTGATTTTGCGATGAGGGTTTTAGAAGCTGGCAGAATCGGTATCGCCGCCCAGGCATTGGGAATTGCATCGGGGGCCTATGAACTTGCTCTGGCTTATTCGAAAGAGAGAAAAGCTTTCGGTAAGCAATTAGCCGACCATCAGGCTATAAAATTTAAGCTTGCGGAGATGGCTACAGATATAGAGGCTGCAAGGTTATTATGCTTGAAAGCAGCCTGGCTGAAGGACCAGAGACTTCCTTTCGCAGCAGCCTCATCGAAAGCCAAGTTATTTGCTTCGCAGATAGCGATGAAAACCACTATTGAAGCTGTACAGATTCACGGCGGTTACGGATATGTAAAAGAATACCATGTGGAGCGTTTAATGCGCGACGCGAAGGTTACTCAGATTTACGAGGGCACCTCTGAGATCCAAAAACTAATAATTTCGCGCGATTTGTTAAAATGAAACCATCATGAGCATGCCGCTCACAAACCGAGATGAATATGCTCATGATAGCTTCATAACCATTAAAAAGCAATTATATTCTAATGAAAAAGCACGTACTCTATCTGCTTTACCTGGCCTGCTTTCTTATTATAAGTTGCAACAACTCTGTCGATTTGCCGCAGGGCATCTGGCGTGCCGTGTTGAAAACAGAAACAGGTGCCGAGATTCCGTTCAATTTCGAGTATAACGATTCGGATGACGGTAAAACCATTTACCTGATAAATGGAAAGGATCGGTTTTTGGTAGATAAAATCTCGACTAAAAACGATTCAATATTCATTCAGCTCCCACTGTTCGATTCTGAAATAAGAGCGAAAATAATTAAGAATGGATTAACGGGAAAATGGGTTAAACACCTGCCCACCAGAAACCCGGCTATGAATTTTTCAGCTCAATCGGGTAAAGAATGGCGATTTTTCGAATCAAATGATCATCCAAAATACAATATATCGGGCCGCTGGTCGGCCGTTTTTATCAGCCCCGACGGGAAGGATACCACAAATGCCGTAGGGCGGTTTGATCAGCGGGGGAATAAGGTTACGGGTACCTTTTTAACCACCACCGGCGATTACAGGTTTCTGGAAGGCGTTGTCGTAAACAATAAGCTGTTTCTTTCAACCTTCGATGGTTCGAATGCTTATCTGTTTACCGGCCTTATGGCTAATGATAGCGCTATTACCAACGGCCTTTTTCATTCCGGACTTACGAGTGTCGAAAAATGGACCGCCACCAAAAATGAGAAGGCGGAACTCCCGGACGCGTATTCACTCACCCGTTTAAAAGAAGGGAACAAAACCCTTTCGTTTAGTTTTCCTGACCTGAGCGGGAAAGAAATATCCTTATCGGATGCTACATTTAAAAATAAAGTGATAGTGATTCAATTTTTGGGTAGCTGGTGTGCCAATTGCATGGACGAAACCGCTTTTCTTGCTCCCTTTTATCAGGAATACAAGGAAAAAGGAGTAGAAGTAATCGGTCTGGCCTACGAACGAACTCCCGATTTCAACAAATCTAAAGCGCGGGTAGAACAGCTTAAACAGCGGTTTAACATCACCTATCCCCTTCTTATTACGGGCTTTACCAACAAAGAAGTTTTAAAAAGCATGCCAGCTCTAAACGAGTTTAAAGCTTTTCCCACCACCGTTCTTATCGATAAAGAAGGGTTGGTGAGAAAAATTCATACAGGCTTTAGCGGCCCGGGCACCGGAACTGAATATAACCGGTTTGTTAAGGCGTTCAAAATAGAAATTGAACAATTGCTTCAGGAAAATTAATCGCGGTTAAACATTCCAAAAACCATTTTAATTAACGCAAGTACCACCGCAAAAAGCAAGGCAGAGAAAAATCCGCTGGTATTAAAACCGTCCATCAGACTATCAACCAATAGCACCATTAACACGGTGATAATGAATGACATTATACCGAGCGTTAAAATATTAATCGGGAAAGTAAGCAGTCTTAAAATGGTTCCTATTGTGGCGTTTGCCAACGCAATTAAAATACCGGCGATGATCGCGCTTATAAAGCCTGTAACTTCAACGCCGGGAAGCAAATAAGCAGCCAATGCTACCGCTACTCCCATTAACAAAATTTCTATTATCAATTTCATGTTTAGTCTTTTTTTATCAACAACATAATATTTGCCTTTAAGTTTAAAAAAGGTAGCCCAATAAGCCATCAGCCTGAAAATAAAACTTTTTGCTTTCAAAAATTCTCTTTGTACCAATAAAAAATTTTATATTTGTGCATCTGAAAAGAGGGGACGTGTGTCCCCTCTTTTATTTTACCTACTTTTTGTATTGTTAAAATGAATATTGAGCAACGGGTAACGGATTTGGTTGAAGAAAAGATTGCCGACAGGCCAGACTTGTTTTTGGTTAATGTTAAGATGCACCCTAACGGGAAACTTATTATCCTGGTTGATGGAGATAATGGAATTGCAGTTGGCGATTGCGCAGCGATAAGCCGCCATGTGGGATATCATTTAGAAGAGGAAAACGTAATAGAAGAGGCTTATAACCTCGAAGTTTCGTCGCCGGGACTCGATACACCCTTAACGCTTCAGCGTCAGTATGAGAAAAATATAGGCCGCAGCGTTACCATTAAGCTGTCTGAATCAAAACCCAGCGAGGGAAAGCTTTTAAGCTTTAATGATGAAGGGCTTACGATAGAAGAAATGATAAAGGAGAAAGGAAAAAAAGCCGAACTTAGAGCAAGCTTTATCCCCTTTACTGAGATAACAGAAACAAAGGTTTTAATTTCATTTAAGTAGAAAATGAGCAATATTAATTTGATCGATTCCTTTCAGGAATTCAAAGATTTCAAAAACATTGACAGGCCAACGGTTATTAGTGTTCTGGAAGAAGTATTTCGCAGCATGATTCGTAAAAAATACGGAACTGATGAAAACTGCGACGTAATTGTGAATCCTGATAACGGAGATTTGGAAATCTGGCGCACAAGAACAGTTATGGAAGACGGTTTTTCGGAAGACGATGACTTAGAGATAGAGCTTGCTGATGTTCACAAAATCGATCCGGATCTGGAAGTTGGCGATGACTTTATAGAGCAGATAACACTGGAAAGCTTTGGCCGCCGTGCCATTCTCGCCGCCCGTCAAACATTGGTATCAAAAATTCTTGAGCTTGAGAAAGACGAGATCTTTAAAAAATATAAAGACCGTGTAGGCGAAATTATAACCGGAGAAGTTTACCAGGTTTGGAAAAAGGAGACTTTGGTATTGGATGATGAGGGCAACGAATTAATTATGCCTAAAACCGACCAAATCCCGGCAGATTATTTCAAAAAAGGCGATTCATTACGTGCTGTAATCTCAAAAGTTGAGATGATAAACAGTAACCCTAAAATTATTATTTCAAGAACGGCTCCTGAGTTTTTACAGCGTCTTTTTGAAATGGAAGTACCGGAAATTTTTGATGGGTTGATTACTATCAAAAAAATCGTTCGTGAACCAGGTGAGCGTGCGAAAGTAGCTGTTGAATCTTACGACGACAGGATTGATCCGGTCGGTGCCTGCGTAGGGATGAAAGGCTCGCGTATTCACGGTATTGTTCGTGAATTGAAAAACGAAAACATTGATGTTATCAATTACACCAATAACAATTCATTATATATTCAGCGAGCTTTAAGTCCGGCTAAAATCACTACCATTAAATTGGATGATGAAGATAAGCGAGCTGCGGTTTATCTAAAACCCGATCAGGTTTCGCTAGCCATAGGCCGTGGCGGACATAATATCAAGCTTGCCGGTAAACTAACCGGATATGAGATTGATGTTTACAGAGAATCTGATGTTGATGATGAAGATGTTGATCTGGAAGAATTCTCAGACGAAATTGAGGGTTGGATTATTGATGAGTTTAAAAGAATTGGTTTAGACACCGCAAAATCTGTTATCGAGTTGTCGGTTGACGAGTTAGTAAGACGTACTGATTTGGAAGAAAGCACGGTAAAAGAAGTAATGGCAATACTTCGTGCAGAGTTTGAGTAAATACTTTTGACAGGTTTAACTGTTCAATAACAATATAAAAACGTACTTTTGTACAAATTTTTTAAGAGGTAATTTTTTTTAATGTCAGAAGGTAAAAGCATAAACTTACTAAAAGCTGCGAAAGAGCTGAATATCGGCTTGTCGACCGCGGTAGAGTCTTTAACAAAAAAAGGCTATAAGGTAGAACCTAAGCCGAATACGAAGCTCACCGAGGAGATGTACGAAGCTCTTTTGAAAGACTACCAGGGCGATAAAATCGTAAGGGAAGAAGCGAGGCAGATAGTTATCGGGAAGATTCGTCGCGATGACGTACCGCCTTCTGCACCAGAAAGACAAGAAAATCGTCGTGGAAGTGACTTCGAACACGAAGAAATATTGATTAAAAATACCGGATCTTTTACTCCCCCGCCTTCCGAAAAACCTAAACCCGCCCCCGAACCTATAGAGCAGCCGGAAGAAAGCTCATTACCGGGAGTTAAAGTTGTAGGCAAAATAGATTTAGACGCCCTTAATAATAAGGGACGTGCTGAAGCTAAAGAAGAAGAAAAACCTCAAATACCTGAAGTCGTACCTGCACCAATACCCGAGCCTAAACCTGAGCCTCTGCCCGAAATAAAGCAGGAGCCTGTTGTGGAAGAGGTTAAACCTGAAATTAAACCCGAGCCTGCGGTTGAAGCGAAAGTGGTTGTTGAAGAACCAAAAGCCGTATCAGAACCAGAACCAGTAAGTCCAAGTCCGGTGGTAGAAGCAGCTCCGCCTGCGGCTCCAGAGCCTGTTGCCGAACCTGAAGAAGAGGGAGATGATGTAATTCGTGCGAAGGCACAGCGCCTTAGCGGACCGAATGTGATTGGTAAAATCGATTTGTCTTCTCAACAATCAAGCCGTCGAAAAGATCAGCCAGTGGCGTCTTCTTCGAATGTGGCCGGGAACGATCATAAACGCAAACGTAAACGTAAAGAAGGTGGCGGCCTGCCGGGCCAGGCTCCTCAAGGACAATTTGGCCAGGGCCAATCTGCTCCACGGCCTACCAATCCCGGTCAACCGGGTAGCCGTCCGGCACCTGGAGCCCCCGGAACCGAAAATAAATCACAGCATCCTGGCCGCCCTGATTTTAGAGGACGGAAACAACAGATGGGTGAACGTGCCGCAAGCGGCTCGAAAGAAGAACCATCAGAAAAAGAAATACAAGATCAGATCAAAGCAACACTTGCACGTTTAAGCGGTGCCGGAAAATCCGGCAAGTTCGCACAACGTGCTAAATTCCGTCGTCAAAAACGGGATGATGTGGCTCAATCTGCGGAAGATGCGGCATTGGAAAACGAATTGCAATCCAAAGTGCTTAAAACTACCGAGTTTGTAACCGCAAACGAATTGGCAAGCATGATGGACGTTCCGGTAACGCAGGTTATATCTACCTGTATGAGCCTGGGCATGTTCGTTTCGATCAATCAGCGTTTAGACGCCGAGACATTAACTATTGTTGCCGATGAATTTGGTTACAATATTGAATTCGTTAAACCGGAAGATGAAGAAGCCAGCTTAGAGCAGGAAGATAATGAAGATGATTTAATCCCTCGTGCGCCTATTGTAACCGTAATGGGACACGTAGATCATGGTAAAACATCTTTATTAGATTTTGTTCGTAAAACTAACGTACTCGGCGGTGAAGCGGGTGGTATAACCCAGCACATCGGCGCATACGAAGTAACACTCGAGGACAACAGAAAAATAACATTTTTAGATACACCCGGCCACGAAGCGTTTACCGCGATGCGTGCCCGTGGTGCGAAAGTTACTGATATCGCGATTATTGTAATTGCGGCTGATGATAGCGTAATGCCTCAAACACGCGAGGCTATTAATCACGCCCAAGCGGCTGGTGTGCCTATTGTATTTGCTTTCAGTAAAGTAGATAAACCTGGTGCTAACTCCGATAAAATCCGTGAGCAACTTTCTGCTATGAATATTTTGGTAGAAGACTGGGGCGGAAAATATCAATCACAGGAAATCTCTGGTAAAACAGGGATGGGAGTTGATTTATTACTTGAAAAAGTTTTGTTGGAGGCCGAGCTTTTAGAATTAAAAGCGAATCCTAATAAGCGTGCTACGGGTACTGTTATTGAAGCCGCACTTGATAAAGGACGCGGTATTGTAACTACCGTTTTGATCCAGGCCGGAACACTTCGTGTAGGAGACCCGATTCTTGCCGGTAGCTTTAGCGGTAAAGTAAAAGCCCTTACTAACGAGCGGGGTCAGAAAGTTGATAAAGCGGGCCCTTCTACGCCTGTACAGGTTCTCGGTATGCAGGGCGCGCCTACTGCGGGTGATAAATTTAACGCGCTTGCCAGTGAGGTTGAAGCAAGAGAAATTGCCAACAAACGATTACAATTACAACGCGAGCAAGGCCTGCGTACGCAAAAACATATCACACTTGATGAAATCGGACGTCGTTTGGCGATAGGTAACTTTAAGGAACTTAATATCATTGTTAAAGGTGATGTTGATGGTTCAATTGAAGCACTTTCTGATTCATTATTGAAACTTTCTACAGAACAAATCCAGATTAATATCATCCATAAATCGGTAGGTCAGATCTCTGAATCAGACGTATTGCTAGCTTCTGCTTCTGATGCTATCATCATAGGTTTCCAGGTACGTCCATCAAGCGGCGCACGTAAACTTGCCGAACAGGAAGAAATAGACATCCGTTTATATTCAATTATTTACGATGCTATAAACGAAGTGAAGGCGGCTATGGAAGGTATGCTTGCTCCTGAATTTGAAGAGCAAATCATCGCGAACGTCGAAATTCGTGAGACATTCAAAATCAGCAAAGTTGGTACAATCGCAGGCTGTATGGTACTTGACGGTAAGATAAACCGGAACAGTAAAATACGTATCATTCGCGATGGTGTAGTTGTTTACACCGGCGAGCTTGCATCCTTAAAACGTTTCAAAGACGACGTAAAAGAAGTTTTAAAAGGTTACGAGTGCGGTTTGAACATTCAAAACTTCAATGATATTAAAGAAGGTGATATCGTTGAAGCTTACGAACAGGTAGAAGTAAAGAGAAAGCTTTAATAAAACATAAAATCTTAAAGAGAAGCGGTGCCTATAAATGAAGTGACCCCAAAAGTTTAGACAAACTTAGTTTAAAAATGTTAATCGACAAGAGCCCGGTATTTCACTGGGCTCTTTCGGTTTAGTTTGAGTTTTATTCTGTAGTTATTATAATAGTTTATATAGTCTTTAATATCGATTTCAAGTTCTTCAACTGAGGTATATTTCTTAGTATAAAACAGCTCAGATTTTAATATCCCGAAGAAATTCTCCATCACTGCGTTATCCTTACCCTTGGCCTGTGTCTTCACAGACTATTCTGCAAGATTGAGAACTATAAGTTTAACTAATTTGTCGATAATGAATAATTGGCTGGACTGTTGAGACACCAAGGGAGAGGACCAAGGAGAGAAAGCCTTCTTCTTCCAGAGCGAAGTACTAAGCACAGTAGAGCTTCCTTATCTATATTTAGGTATTTTCGAATACTTACATTGTAGTTCGCCGTTTTATGCTGCAAAGAGGTTGTGAAAAGACACTAAGGTTATATATTTCAAAACCCATACCCTAACAAACAAAAATACCTCGTCGAAACCGACTGCGTATTGGGGATTTGCGACATGCCCGTTCCTGATTCGGCGCGAAGGTCAAGGGTGTAGCACCCGCGTTTAAAACCTAAACCTGCAGTATAACCAAACTCATAACGACCTTCATGTGTTAGTGCCGCACTTTGTCCGATTTCATGGGTGCTATAAAACGTACGGTCGGCGGTTTTACCCTGTTTCGCTTTAAGCGCATAGCCGTTTGAGATACCTCCGTTTATATGCATAAAGATCCCTCCCACCGGGTATTTGTAGCGCAACATATTGTACACTTTCAAATAGGAGTAGGCAAATCTACTCTTGGTAATGGTAAAAGAGTTTTCGTTAGAATAGTCGGTGTAAATGCCATCGATACTATAATTGGTAAATAGAAGTTCGTTATGGATTGACCATTTACCCTGATTACGTGGCAGGATGGCGTCGAAAAACAGGCCTGCAGCCACGCTTGCCGACTCAGTGAAATCGGCCTGTGAAAGGTAGGGCAAATCGGCACCCTTAAATCTAAGGGAGCTAAGTGACGCTCCGAGTAAGGCACCCGTTTCCGTTTTGATGTTTTCTACTTCTTTATGAAAAGCCGGAGCATACGTGGTGCAGTTATAATAGTGCTTAAAAAGCTTGCTCATGCTTGGCGGCGTGTAGGTTGTTGTATTAATCATCTGCTGGAGGTCGGAACAATCGTTCAGATAAAGGGATAATTGGCCAATATATCTTTTATTATAGGCGATCAAAGTCCTTCCATCTTCCTTTTTGAAATATTTTTTGGTGACTAAGAGCTCAAAAGCTGGATACTGCCCCGTATAAAAGTTATGTCTTCCGTTAATACTCCTGTAGTAGTAAAGCGACTTTTTGCCTCTGATCATGGTGTTCAAAAACACGGTATCTCTTCTAAACTTCGGTACAGGGTCTTCTAAAAGAAAGCGGTCTTCATAAGGGCTGATTTCAACTTCCACAATCGCACCCACATAGATTTCGTCCAAGGCTTTAAATTCTATAATGTTGGTGGGAAAGTAGACATCTGGTACCCCCATATCATTCTTGAAGTTAAGCCTTTTTGGATTCACTTCCCAATTTCGGTAATCTACAAAACCTTTAACCGTATCGCCCTTGAGATCAATAATATAACCGGGAACATAATTTTCTTGAGCATAAAGGCAATTGACAAGAAAAATAGTGAGCAAGGTAGAACCTGCTTTGAGAAGTGCTCGGATCATTTTTTAAAATAGATAAGTCTTAGATGGTCGTTTAAACAGCTCATCATCACTGCAATTTTATAAAAGTAGAGAAAATTTCCAGGTCTGCAAACTCGGCCGATTCCTCCTAAAACCCTTATAACACCTAACAAAAAAACCCGGCCTGTTGGGGTCGGGTTGTTTGTTAAAAATATATTCTTAAACCAGCAATCTAACTGGTTCTTCAAGCAGAGCCTTTAATGTTTGAAGAAATGCTGCAACTACAGCACCGTCAACTACACGATGATCTCCGCTTAACGTAACTTTCATTATGTTTCCGGGTACAATTGCTCCATTCTTTACAACGGGAACTTGCTGAATTCCACTAACCGCTAGTATTGCTGCGTTAGGGGGATTAATAATGGCAGTAAATTCGTCTACACCAAACATTCCTAAATTTGATATCGTGAATGTTGAGCCTTGCATATCAGTTGGTAAAAGCTT
Organism: Sphingobacteriaceae bacterium; assembly: GCA_014380615.1. Taxonomy (GTDB): domain Bacteria; phylum Bacteroidota; class Bacteroidia; order Sphingobacteriales; family Sphingobacteriaceae; genus Paradesertivirga. Next base: position 29,582 of record JACMJM010000026.1, on the reverse strand, counting down.
TTTAGATTTCGCTTTTCCTGCAAAATCTTTAACCTCCATAGAGATGTGACTTAAGGACTTCCCATCAGCAAATTTGATAACCGGTACAACTAAACCTTCATCAACTGCTACCGCCACACCGATATTGACGTGCTCGTTTGTTCGAATTTTATCGCCCAACCACGAAGAATTGATGGCAGGGTGCTGCTTCAATGCAATTGCGGTTGCCTTTACAACCAAATCGTTGAATGATATTTTAACAGGAGCATATTCATTGATCTTGGCACGGGCAGCAATAGCGCTATCCATGTCGATGCTCATTGTTACAAAAATATGCGGAGCAGTAAATAAACTATCAGATAAAGACCGTGCGATGGCTTTACGCATTTGCGTTACCGGTCGTTCACTAAACTTCTCTTCACCTATGTATTGAGGAATTGAGATTGGCACCGCCTCTGGCTTTCCGGCCGGTGCTGAAGATGGCTGAGCGGCCGGTGCTGCGGATTTAGCAGCTGGAGTAAATTGCTCAACGTCTTTTTTAATAATTCTTCCGCCTTCGGCACTTCCTTTAACCTGCGACAGATCGATTCCCTTTTCCTGGGCGATTTTCTTCGCAAGCGGAGAGGCTTTTACTCTTGCGTCAGAATCAGTTGATTTTGCTGCTGACTCATCAGATTTTGCCGACTCTGAAGAAGTTACAGTCTCAGCCTTTTTCTCAGTTTCTGTAGATGGAGCAGATTTTCCGCCTTTCAATAGAGGCTGTACATCTGTTCCTGCTTTACCAACAATGGCTATAATATCATTTACTTTTGCCGCCTGACCTTTCTCAACACCAATGTATAACAAAGTACCTTCGGCATATGCCGTAACTTCCATTGTGGCTTTATCGGTTTCCACATCAGCAAGGGTATCATCACTTTTTACCGTGTCGCCTACTTTTTTGTGCCACTCCGCAATAACACCCTCGGTCATGGTATCACTCAAAAGAGGCATGCGGATTACAGTTGCTCCCACAGATTCGGGACTTATTGATGGGCCTTCATCAGTGGAATTATCAGCTGCCGCAGGCTGATTTGTTTTAGCCGACTCTCCTTCTGGTTTAGCAGCTTCTGATGCGGGTTTGTTGCCACCTTCGAGTAAAGCTTTATAGTCTTCACCTTCGGCTCCTAACACAGCAATTATAGAATCAACAGGAGCAGCAGTACCTTCTTCTGCGCCTATGTATAATAAAGTTCCTTCCTGGAAAGATTCAAAGTCCATTGTGGCTTTGTCAGTTTCTACTTCGGCGATTAACTCACCGGTATTTACTTTATCGCCAACCTTTTTATGCCATTTTGCGATAACACCTTCTGTCATGGTATCGCTCATTTTAGGCATTCTAACAACTTCAGCCATTGTTTAATTTTTTCAATTTTGTTTAGAACAATTATATTAGCTTGTTATGTAAGGGTAATCCTCCTGTATGTAAACATCTTTATACAGCTCACCCGGCTCAGGATACGGAGATTCTTCGGCAAACTTCACCGACTCTTCAACTATGGCTTTCACCTTTGCGTCAATCTCATCAAACCAGGCCTGATCGGCATAATTATTCTCCACGATGGCAAGCTTAACTACTCCAATAGGATCTTTTGCTTTATAACTTTCTAGTTCTTCTTTTGTACGATATTTTGCCGGATCAGACATTGAATGCCCTTTGTAGCGGTAAGTACGCATTTCAAGAAAAGTTGGTCCTTCGCCATTGCGGGCACGCTGTACAGCTTCATCCATTGCATTATGTACAGCAACCGGATCCATACCATCAACAGGGGCGCAAGGCATATCAAAACCTAAACCTATTTTATATATATCAACCATATTGGTTGTACGGGCCACCGAAGTACCCATAGCATAACCATTGTTTTCACAAATAAAAATTACCGGCAATTTCCAAAGCATTGCCATATTGAACGTTTCATTCAAAGCACCCTGGCGCACAGCACCATCACCCATATAGCATACGTTCACATTTTTGGTGCCCAGATATTGTTCGGCAAAGGCAATACCGGCACCCAATGGAATTTGCGCACCAACAATGCCATGCCCTCCAAAGAATTTTTTCTCTTTGCTGAACATGTGCATAGACCCGCCTTTCCCTTTAGAACAGCCCGTAGCTTTTCCGTATAATTCGGCCATTACTTCATTGGCCGACATTCCTCTGGCTAAAGCATGAGCATGATCGCGGTATGTGGTAATCATCGAGTCATCAGGAGTTAATACAGACATAGCGCCCGCAAGAACTGCTTCCTGACCAATATATAAATGGCAAAATCCTCTGATTTTTTGTTGTCCGTAAAGCTGGCCGGCTTTCTCTTCAAACTTACGAAACAGCAGCATTGATTCGTACCACTGCAGATAAGTATCTTTGGTAATTGGAACTGAACTCATTCGTGTTATTGTGCTTTTTGGCTGGCAAATCTAACCATAAATACTAAGAAAAAGAACATCAATTGGTTTGTTTTTGAAGCAAACAGAGTAATTTGCTCTGATTATTAGAAATTGAAAAGAATAAGATGTGCTTCTTACCGCAAAACAGGAAAAAGTTTAGCGGTATCTCCAATATCCGGGCTAACCTTTAAGCAAATCGCCTAAACCACCTAATCCGCCGAGCATATCCTGGCTCATAGCCTGCATTTCTGACTGATGGGCGTTCTCTGCTTGTTCTAAGGCTTTATTAATAGCCACCGCCAGAAGTTCTTCCAACTCTTCTTTATCGTCCGGAGACAATAATTCGGGGGCGATTTCTATAGAAGTGATTAGCTTATTGCCGTTAGAAGTAACTTTAATTTTCCCACCTTCGGCTTCGCCGGTAACAGAAACTTTATCGAGCCGACTTTTTACCTCAGCGGCTTTTTGTTGAACTTGTAATAATTTATCGAACATAAGGGGTGATTTAGGAGGAAAACAGGGGTATCTCCTAAAAGTTTAAATTGTTTTCCTAATTAAATCGGGCGTTAAGGGCTTCGAAATAAAACCCTCTACTGATGAATATGATTGCGACCGGGAAATATCCTTCTCATCAACCGAAGAGCTTACTATAAATATTCGGATGGTTTTAACCAGGGTGCTTTTTATCTTATCGAAACTATCTAAAAATTCCCAACCGTCAACCACGGGCATATTCAGATCCAGTAAAATAACATCCGGCAAAGATTCTGGTACATCATAATGTTGCTCTAAAAACTTCAAAGCGTTGGCCGCTTCAGTAAAGCTTTGGTAAGACTGAAATATCTGATGCTTTGTAATCATTATCTGAGCAATGCGCTGGTGAATCGGATCATCATCGATGATAAATACTTTACTCATCTAAAAGAATATAGGTCAACGTTGAATACAAGAACTCCTCCGCAATGCTAACATCAAATACATTTCGACAAACAAAATACGTTAAATGTTACAAATCAGCGCATTTAATTTAACTTAAACAATAATTGCTTAAAAATTATTCACAAATATAAAAATAGTGTTGAATTAAATCTTCGATTTGTGGAAATAAATTCCTGTTAATCTTCGGCTGAATCTCCGCCTCCGGTATATGCGCCCTTTCTTACAACGGGCATGCCTGCAATTTTAAACAACTCGTCCAGTTGGTGGAGACTTCCATTTGTTAGGTTTGTAAGAAGCACAATAGTAACGTCTGCGGTTAGGTCGCGCAGATAGATATGGCGGAAACCGTGCCACCAGCCGGTATGGTAAACCACCCGATGCCCGCCGCCATTAAATAATCGCCAGCCATAGCCATAATTAAAATGGCCCCTAACCAAATCGTTATGTCCGGTGTAAGCAGAATCAAGAAGTGCCTTGCTCACCAAATTTCCTTTTTTCAGAGCCCTGTCGAACAGGTATAAATCTCTTACGGTACTGTAAATTCCTTTATCCCCTACCGGCCCGTCTAAAAAATTCTGAACCACCGAGTACCGCCAGGTGCCTCTGTCGTGCCCTATCACCTTCACCGGAATTTTATCGTATTCAGCCTTAGAATAAACGGCTGTATTCTTCATCCCCGAGGGCTCAAAAATGTTCTCTTTCATAAATTGCGAGAATTTCATCCCGCTAACCTTCTCAACAATAGCCGCCAACACCATATAGTTAGAGTTATTGTAGTGAAACTTTCTGTTCGGAGATGTATAGGGAGTCGGCTTTCGATCCGCAATGATGCGCATCACGTCCTGATTTGTTATCCCAATTTTCTGATCCTTTCGCTCTTTACGCCAAATTCCATCAACGAAATAAACATAATTCATCATACCCGAACGGTGAGACAAAAGCATTTTAACTGTTATGCCTTCATAAGGAAAATCCGGAAAAAAATCTTTAACATTTTGCTCGAGTTTAATTTTTCCCTGATCGATAAGCATCAGCACCGCAGTGGCCGTCATCGGCTTGGAAACTGAAGCAAGTTCAAACTGATAATCTATTTCAAGGCTATCTCTACGAAGATAATCGGCCCAGCCGATGGCGTTTTGGTAGATAATTTTTCCTTTTCTGGCCACCAGAACATTCCCGTTAAAATTTCTTGTGCGATGCAGATTTTTCATGAAAGCATCGATCCGCTTATCTGCGTTTTTTTCGTCGTAGATCATTGCCAGGCTATCCGATTTATCTTCCTCGGCGGTTCTTACTGGTTTCTTTGTCTCATTAGAAGAGCAGGAAATAATGAAAACTGAAAGTGTAAGCGACTGAATTAGAACGAAAAGATACCTTACCATATACGTATGAAAATAAACACCATTAAAGGCGGAAATTAAAAATTATTACAAAAGTGAACCGAAAGAGTTTTAAACTTTTGCCCTGCAAATAAGTAAGTATCTAATTCCCAAAGGCTTATTTCGAACAAACAGTTTATATCTTTCTTAGAGCCTTTAGGCCTTTGTAATTATATATTGTAATAAAAATCTAAATTTGCGCCATCAAAAAAAACAGAGCAATGAATTTCAGATTAGAACACGATACGATGGGAGATGTGCAGGTTCCCGCAGATAAATATTGGGGGGCCCAAACCGAACGCTCGAGAAATAACTTCAAAATCGGCCCGGAAGCGTCTATGCCCAAAGAAATTATTGAAGCATTTGCATACCTAAAAAAAGCGGCGGCTTATACTAATACCGACTGTAATGTTCTCGCGGTAGAAAAGCGGGATTTAATAGCGAAGGTTTGCGATGAAATTCTTGAAGGAGACCTGGTATCAGAGTTTCCTCTTGTAATCTGGCAAACCGGATCGGGAACTCAATCTAACATGAACGTTAATGAGGTGATAGCCAACCGTTCGCATGTTTTGCAGGGCAATAAACTCGGTGAAGGAAAAACTTTTATTCACCCGAATGATGATGTAAACAAATCGCAATCGTCTAACGATACGTACCCAACCGCCATGCACATTGCGGCATATAAAATGGTGATGGAAGTAACGATACCCGGAATTGAAAAGTTAAGAGATACTATAAAAGCCAAATCTGAAGACTTTAAAAGTGTGGTAAAAATCGGCCGCACGCATTTAATGGATGCAACGCCTTTAACGCTGGGCCAGGAATTTTCAGGCTATGTTTCACAGCTTGACCACGGATTAAAAGCGTTGCGCAATACGCTAGACCATCTTGCGGAACTTGCGCTTGGTGGCACAGCTGTTGGCACCGGCATAAACACCCCTAAGGGTTATGATGTTAAGGTGGCAGATTACATTGCGAAATTTACCGGCCTGCCCTTCAGAACCGCCGACAATAAATTTGAAGCCTTGGCGGCGCATGACGCTTTGGTAGAATCTCACGGTGCGTTGAAGCAGATCGCTGTTTCGTTAATGAAAATCGGAAATGATATCCGTTTACTGGCATCGGGCCCGCGCTCTGGTATTGGTGAAATTCATATCCCGGAAAACGAACCTGGTTCTTCTATTATGCCAGGCAAAGTAAATCCCACACAAAATGAAGCTATTACTATGGTTGCGGCACAAGTAATGGGCAATGATGTCGCCATAACTATAGGTGCTTCGAACGGCCATTTCGAACTAAATGTATTTAAACCAGTAATCGCGGCAAACTTCCTGCAATCGGCGCGTTTAATCGGCGACGCATGTGTTTCGTTTAACGACCATTGCGCAATTGGGATCGAGCCGAATTATGCCGGCATCAAAAAACATGTTGAAAATTCTTTAATGCTTGTTACGGCACTTAACCCGCATATAGGTTACGAAAACGCCGCAAAAATCGCGAAAAAAGCGCATAAAGAAGGCACCTCCCTACGCGAAGCCGCTTTAGAATTAGGCTTGCTTACGAACGAGCAATTTGATTTATGGGTTCGCCCGGAAGATATGATCGGCGGATTAAAATAAAACGGGCTTACATAAAGAGGGTGTCGATAAAGGTGAATTATTTCGAGTATTTTGTCATCGAACGCTTGAGAAATTTCAAGATGCTAATTATTAGTCGGTGTCTCCCTGATCTCTCCTGCCTTCAAGAAGATAAAACACCATTTCAGACATCCTCCCCTTATTATGCGTAAAATTTATCTCTCACTTCTAATTTCCTGCCTGATGCTATCAGGATGTAAGTTTAATCCGAACTACCAGGGAAAAGGAACAGAGTTTTTACAGGGTATTTGGGAGGAAGAGCCTGTTTACTACATGGATAGCCTGATTCAATATACGCGGCACAGTTTCAGATTTACCTGCGATTCTGTTTATGTAACGCTCGAAACAACAGCTAAAGCAAATTACTACCCTGATAGTTGCTTTAACAAGGGCAAATGGAACGAGTATGCCAAAGGTAATTATGCGATTAAAGACGATACGCTTTTTATATTAAGCACGTTTACTAAAGCTAATTACAAACAAAAACTTTCGGGATGTTATAGAATCGGCCAATACCTTCCCAAGTTTGTAATTAAAGAAAGAGGGCAAAATAAATTGGTGTTGCATGGCTCACAACAACATATTCCTGTAACTTTGAAATTAAAGGAAAGAATAAAGTGTGTACCGAAGCCTCTTTAAGCAATAACCTGCAAGACTTGAAAACTCAAAAGAATTACAGTCAAAAAACACTTCCAATGAAACTTATCACTAAAATAATTCTGACATTTTTGGTTTTTGTTATTCCCTCAACTTCTATGGCCTGGGGAGTTCTGGGGCACAGAATTGTCGGTGAAATAGCACAAGGCTATCTAAAGTCGGGAACTAAAAAAGAAATCAAAAAGATTTTGGGCAATGAATCAGTCGCTATGTCGAGCAACTGGATGGATTTTATAAAATCAGATAATTCATTCAGATACCTTGGCAATTGGCACTATGTAAACTTCGCACATGGATTAACGTATCAACAAGTGCATGAATATCTTAAGAAAGATACCAGCACCAATATTTACACAAAAATCAATTTCGTTGCTGCTGAATTAAAAAAGAAACAAACTCCCATGGAAATGAAACAGCGGTATCTGCGGATATTGATTCATTTGGTTGGCGATGTGCATCAACCCATGCACTGCGGACGGGCTGAAGATTCCGGAGGTAACGACATTAAAGTTACCTGGTTTAATAAGCCCTTAAACCTTCACAGTCTGTGGGATTCTGAACTTATAGAATTTCAGCAATTGAGCTATACTGAATATGCGAACGCAATCAATTATCCTGCCGACAGCCAAATCAAAACCTGGCAAAAAGACGACATCACCAAATGGGTTTTCGAATCGTATCAATTGAGCGATAAGCTTTACAAGGAGGCAGAAACCAACACAAAATACAGTTACCGATACAATTTCGACCACATAAAAACCCTCGATCAGCAATTATTAAAAGGCGGCGTAAGGTTGGCTGGTTTATTAAATCAAATCTTCGCAGATTAATATGAAAATTTTAATGGTTTGCCTCGGCAACATATGCCGGTCTCCGCTTGCGCATGGGATTATGGAAAATCTGGTTAAAGAGAAAGGCCTGGATTGGAACGTTGACTCGGCTGGTACGGGCGATTGGCACATCGGATCTCCTCCCGACAAACGGTCTGTTGCCGTTGCCCAAAATTATGGAGTCGATATTTCGGCACAATGCTGCAGGCAATTTTCTATAGATGATTTTGATAGGTTTGACCGGATCTATGTGATGGACCGAATGAACCTGAGAGATGTTTTAGCGAAAGCAAGTAAAGAAAAACATAGGGAAAAAGTAAGGCTTTTATTAAACACAGAAGTAGTGCCCGACCCGTATTATGAGGATGGCCAGTTTGATATGGTTTATCAAATGATTGAAAAGGGATGCAGGAGAATTGTTGAAGAAGAACTTAAAACAAATTCTTAATAATCGAGATACTCCTGAAAAACCTTTTGCATATACGCCTTTCCCGTGTTTAGCAGCTTTTCGTCTTCGGCCTTCGATTCAGCTTTCTTATACAAAATACTCTTACCTGTATTGTCATAAGATAAAGTTTGGCCGGGAGTAACCACTCCAAAGCCGTTATCCCAATCAAAAAAGGCAAAATCTTTTGTTGCAGGATTCAGGAGGTCCCTGCCCCAGCTGAACGGGGATGTTTCCATATCAAGCTGGGTAAATAACGTAGTAGCTATGTCTGTTTGGCTTCCGATTTTAGTTATTTTCTTCCCCCTGAATTCCGGCTTAATTACATCTCCGAAAAACAGCAAGGGAATGCGAAACCTTCCGGGATGATAGATATCCTGATTTTTAGGCAGGCGATGGCCATGGTCTGCTACAACAACAAACAAGGTATTTTTATACCAGGGTTCTTTTCGGGCCCGATTTATGAAATCGCCGAGGCAGGAATCAACGTAAAACGCCGTGCTTCTAAACTTATTTTCAATCTCTTCTCCAGGAAAATGAGGCTTACCAGGAATTTCGAAGGGCTCGTGGTGAGTTAGGGTCAACATGGTATGAAAAAAAGGTTGTTGAGTGTTTTTGGAATCCTTCAGTACCCGATTAAAAACTACTCCGTCGTGCGCTCCCCATTTCGAATTCATGTCTTTTTCAGAAAAATCATCCCTTTCGATAAGTGTCTGATATTCATTGCTTAATAAATATGATTTCATATTGAAAAACTCACTTTCGCCGCCATAAAAGAAAGCTGTCTGGTAACCGTTTTTCACAAAGTTTTCAGACAATGAGGGCAGCTTTTCCTGTTTGGTGTTGAGTTTCATTATGCTTCGAATAGCCTGCGAGGGAAACGCATTCAGTATTGCTACAACACCTTTATCAGTCCGATCGCCAGAAGCGTAAATGTTTTCGAAAAGAACCCCGTTTGCTGCCAATTTCTCCAATTGAGGGGCAACCCCCTTTTCGCCGCCAAGGCTCTCAACAACATCTGCTGTTAAGCTTTCCATAATCACTAAAACAATATTAGATTTCGCCGAAGACATAATGCGGACGGACGGGGTTTGAGGTTTGGCTAATAACTCTCCAACCAAGCCGTCAGCCACATCTTTTGTATGGTATTGGTAGGGATTTCTGGTCGACTTGTTATTTAAAACATCTCTTAAAAGAGCCCATTCCGTGTTGATGGCAGCATGATTAAGAATCTGATTATTTGAGTAATAGGCCATACTTTCATTCATTGGAGAAAGTTGCCAACCGCCTCGTATGGCAAGAAAATTAAAGCCTATCAACAGAACGGAGACCGCAATTTTTAAGAGGATGTTTGCTTTTTTGAGTGGTCGATAAACGATAATTTTTCGTGACAACCAAAGGCTAAAAACAATTAAGGCGATAAGGGTTAGCAGAGAAATTAACACGGGTGAAGAGGCTCCGCTGGCCAGTGCCTCGCCTGGAGAATTTAAAGCAAAATCAAGTGCCTTGTAATTGATCTTTGATCCCCATTCGCGATATATATTAAAATTAAAAGCACAAATAATTGAAAATAGCACAACAAAGATAGAAGTGTACCATTTAAGAACCTGCCCCGGTATTTTAAACCCAGGTATAAACCAACAGACAATAACCGCCAGCAATGGCAAAACGGAAATATAACCGGACATGGAACTATCCATCCACAATCCGATAAAAAAGCTTTTGCTGATTTCTGCGGCCGAAACACCTTTCAACTTATGGAGAAAAAAGGACAGAAATACTAATCTTTCCAGAAAGAAAAACACAAGCCAGAAAAGGAAATATCGGATTAAGATTAAAATACTTTTTATCATCAAAACAGTATCAGCTCAGGGATACCGCAAAAATAGAAAGAATTATTGTTTCTATCTTAAAAGCCTACTTTCAACCCTATGCCTAATTTAACGATATCTTGCGGAGACAGCCATTTACGGTTGTTTTTAAAAAACATACTTGCGAGATATAAATCACTGGTATTAAATTCTGAATAAAGGGTAACTGATTTTTTTTCTCCGGTGTAGAGTTTAATCTCATTGCTTAAGGAAATATGCCCTCTTATTGCTGTAGACCATCCATAATAACTTTTGCCATATTGTTCTCTATCAAAAGCGATATCGAACTGTTTGCCAAAGTGGTAAGAGAAAAACACACCGGGATTTACAGGGTATACTGTGGCGAATTCTTTGATCTTAATTTGCCATGGCCGATAAGCAAATTTAGTACTGGCGATGTGCAAAGTGCCTCCCTTATCTTCGGGTACATACCCGTAATTAAACTCAAGGCTCCCTCGTTTTTTCTTAAAAAGATCATAGCCGAGGCCAACACTTACGTATCCGATACTTCCAGCATACTGTAATACCGCATGATCGGGTTTTAAAGCCGAGAGCCCCTGTGCTTTAAGCCCTGGGCTAAAGCAACAAATTATAAAGGCGATCTTTATTTTAATACGCAATGCTTTCATAAGTAAGTTTTCCGTTAATAATTTCGACCAACATAAACTGCCTTTTCACTATCGCATTAGTTACCAGATAAGGAATCTGTTCTTCATAACGTATTTCTTCACTGTGATTATGGGCGTATAAAGCGGCGAGGGTGGGGCATGAATTAACTGTTTTAATGTACTCTTGCTGCAAATTTTTATCAAAATCTATTGAAGTAGGCGGAACGTGCGCAACAGCCACAAAGCTTTTAATATCTTCGGTAGGGGTTAGTTCTTTTTTTAGCCAGCTAATACTAGGCACGGTTCCGCTAAAGTTAACTTCCCGGCTGTTGGTGTTATGGCACACAAATTTTACCCCCTGGTAGGTAAAGCAAAAGTTCATGGGGCCGTACATACGTGTATAAACTTTTTGTCCGTTTGCTACCAGATCATGATTTCCAACAACCCCTATGTAGGGCATTTTTAGATTTGAAAAGATCTGGTTTACCCACTCCATTTCGCCAAGGAGGCCGAAGTCAGAAATATCTCCCGCCAAAAAAACGAAATCAATACCAGCCCTTTTATTAACAACGGCTACCATATCTTCGGCATTTTTGTAAGCCCGCTGGCTGTCGCCGGTTAATACAAAACGGATGGTATCGTCGGCAGGGGTATTAAAAAGGCGTTCGAGGTTTTTTTTATTAATATCCTGAGGGGTGTTGTTGTCGAATACCTGATTCGGACTGTACTCCATAAGCTCACAGGAGCTAAAGAATACGATTATAAGAAAGTATAATGTAATTTTCATAAGTGTTGCTTTAAATCCGTAATTGGGAATTACAGTTAAAACAACAAGGGCTTAGATGCTCTTATATAAACGCAATCAGGCCCTAAAGAGTTTTCGGAAAGTACCTTTAAGTACTCTCTTATGACTATTGGATCATTGAAGCAAGTTGACCTACAGGAATTGTAGCCGCCAACTTTAGAACAGTATCTTCTGTTAAACCATTCGCTTTAAAACTTAATAAAGAAGCATTTAACGGAATTTGGATTTCGTATGAAACTTTATTTGATTCCTGATCGATATGCTTCTGAAACAAGGCTTTATAGCCTTCCAGCTTTATAACTTTTTGGTTGCCACTGGAGTTGCCAAAAGGAAGAGATAAAATCGCGTTTACCGACGCCATCAAAGGCGAATTGCCAATAATTTGAATTTCAGCTGTTTTTTCACCTGCACCATAATCGCGTTGAATCATAATTCCGGCAAAGCCAGAATTACTCATTACATTATCATTAGCTATATTGGCACTTAAAGCATCAAATTTTACAGGAAGCAGTTTTAAGATATCTTTCCCAGCCATTATATCTAACTCCTGAAGCATTTGCTGCATTGCAAAACGGGCATCATCAAGTTTTTTCGATGAATACGATGCCCGGGCAGTTGCTAAATGTTTATTAAAATCCTGGGCGTTCAGACTAAAGACAGTCAGTGTTAAAAACGCAGCTACTAGGTATTTCATTTTCAGAATATTTTAATTAATAACAATCAAGATTACATCTGTACTCACTCTTTTCTAGAACTACTTCGATGAATTGTGTGATCCTGCAAGTGTAGTTTATTTCTCTCCTAAAGTTTTTTTGATGGCATCTACATTAAACTGCTCGGCGGCCTGCATTACTTCCTGCTCATTCGCAAAATTTACTCCCTCGAATACAATTAGAGTAGATTGCCCCAGCGGCACACTAAGCTTATAGCCCGAGCTTTGATCGAATTGAATAATAGCACGATTTCCTTTTAGCTTAGTTTGTTTCCAGTTTTGATCACCGCCAGCAGTTTGTGCAAAAGCACCGTTAGTTAGAAACATGTTAATCGCATTCATCATAATCGCGTTGTTAGCAATGGTCATGCTAAGCTGTTTATCCTCTTCCATATATTCCCGATGAATGGTGAGGCCGGTAAAACCCCATCCACTACTAACTACTTTGTCTTTCTCTGTTTGTTTCGGTAATCCTAAAATATTATCAGGCATTGATTTTAAAAGATTTTGTCCAATTTCCATTTCCACCCCTAAAATGGCCTGTTGTAGAGCTTGCCGGGCTTCTCCATAGCTGGCGGTTTTATAAGCCGATTCGGCAGTGCTAAGGTTTTCTTTCACATCGGGCGGAGTAGTTACTAAACCCGCACCGCCTTTGTTTCGAGGGCTATTGGAAGATGTGTTTGCGCCTGAATTTCCATAAGAAGTGCCTGCGATATTGCCGTTAACCTCCTGATTTCCTTCGCGGGTATTGCCATTTGCATCATTTTTCTTTTTTCCGTTTAGCAGTTCATCTGTTTTTTTATCGAGCGCTTTCTCTGCTGCATCTGCAGCTTTTTGCTTCATTTTGTTAAGTAAGCCTTGCGCATGCGCAGATGTACCCAGCAAACTGGCCGCTAAAATACAGGGGATAAGTTTTTTCAGTTTTGACATAATTCATCATCAAAGAATGGACACAAGACGCAGGTTATTTTAAATACGCTACAAGCAAATTTTAAAAAATGTACTTTTGCCCCATGGCGAGCATTAAACCCTCCGTTCCAAAGGGCACCAGAGACTTTTCACCTGCAGAAATGGTGAAGCGTAATTATATTTTTGATACGATTAAATCGGTTTTCAGGAAATTTGGTTATCAGGAAATTCAGACTCCTACTATGGAAAATCTGGATACGCTTACCGGAAAGTATGGTGATGAAGGAGATAAACTCATATTCAAAATTTTAAATTCCGGGGATTACTGGGAAAAAGCTGAAAGCAAAAAGCTGAAAGCAGACAGTTTTGAGTTTAGTTCAAAGAGTTTGCTGCCACTTATTTCAGAGAAAGCACTTCGCTACGATCTTACGGTCCCATTCGCACGTTATGTAGTGATGCATCAAAATGAGATTTCGTTCCCGTTCAAGCGTTTCCAGATCCAACCGGTTTGGCGTGCAGACCGGCCGCAAAAGGGTCGCTATCGCGAGTTTTACCAATGCGACGCTGATGTAGTAGGATCTGATAGTTTACTCAACGAAGCAGAATTTATCCTGATTTATGACGAGGCTCTTAGTAAACTGGGACTGAAAGACTTTACCATAAAAATCAATAACCGTAAAATATTATCCGGCATAGCCGAAATAATTGGGAAACCAGAATTGATTGTTGATATGACTGTGGCTATCGACAAACTGGATAAAATTGGACTTGATGGTGTAACGAAGGAGCTTATTGAAAGAGGTTTTACGCAGGAGGATATTGAGAAGTTAAAACCTGTAATTCTACTTGAAGGCAGCAATACAGACAAAATAGAAAGTCTGAAAGAGGTACTTCAAAGCTCTGAGACCGGGTTGAAAGGAATTGCGGAAGTTGAAACCATCTTTGGCTATGTAGGAAGTCTTACATCGCAAATCGCAAATCTCAAATCTCAATTAGAACTCGACATCACCCTTGCCCGCGGCCTTAATTATTATACCGGAGCTATATTTGAAGTAAAAACAAACGAAGTTGCGATGGGAAGTATTGGCGGTGGAGGCCGTTATGATGACCTTACAGGAATGTTTGGTTTGAAAGATCTGACTGGTGTTGGTATCTCTTTCGGAGCAGACCGGATTTATGATGTACTTGAAGAATTAAATTTATTTCCCCAAAGCGCGGAAGAAACTACGAAACTTCTGATCACAAATTTCGATACAGATTCTGAATCTTATGCACTGCCCATTCTTATGGAATTACGCAGAAACGGTATAGCGACCGAGCTTTATCCTTCTCCAACAAAACTTAAAAAACAAATGAGCTACGCTGATAATAAGCGTATCCCTTTTGTTGTGCTGATTGGTGCTGAGGAAATACAAACCGGCCTCCTTACCTTAAAAGATATGAAGAGCGGTGAGCAGCAAAAAATAACGTTAGAACAGCTGATTGCCAAATTTTAGCGAATGATGCGCTTAGGCAAATAAGGTAAAGATCCAATAAACGAATGCGGCTAATAGTGCCGATACCGGGATAGTTAACACCCAGGCCCAAACGATGTTGAGAGTAACTCCCCATCTTACCGCCGAAATTCGTTTGGTGATACCCGCTCCCATAATAGAACCTGTAATGGTATGAGTGGTAGAAACAGGGATACCTAATGCTGCCGTACTAAACAGGGTTATGGCTCCTGCACTTTCTGCCGAAAAACCTTCGAAAGGAGACAATTTAGTAACTTTTTGCCCCATAGTTTTAACAATCTTCCAGCCCCCGAACATAGTACCGAACGAGATTGCGGCATAACAACTGATAGGAACCCAATTAGGTAATGCCTCCATACCCGGGATCACATTCTCGGCAATTAAAGCCGCACCGATAATCCCCATAACTTTTTGAGCGTCGTTACCACCGTGGCCCAAGCTGTATGCCGCCGCAGATACTAATTGCAGGCGTCTGAACACTTTATCCACCCTCGAAGGATTAGACCTTTTACAAAGATGCATAGTGATAATTGATATCGTATACGACATTATCATGCCGATAAGCGGAGCTAACACAATAAAATATACTGTAGGCATTACCTTCGAATACCGCACCACATCGAAACCACCATGCGCAACAGCGGCACCGGCAAAACCACCAATTAAGGTATGTGATGAGCTTGAAGGGATACCTAACCACCAGGTTAACAAATTCCAGGCGATAGCAGCTGTAAGACCGGCACCTACAACGGTTAAACTTATAGCCGTTGCGTCAACAGTTTTCGCGATGGTATCCGCTACATGCAAAGGAAAAATGAAATATGCGGCCATATTGAAGAAGGCAGCCCAAATAACAGCCGTTAAAGGGGAGAGTACTTTCGTGGAAACTATTGTAGCGATAGAATTCGCGGCATCATGGAATCCGTTAATAAAATCGAAAATAAGAGCCAGGGCAATTACTACGATAAGAAGTGTTGTAATCATTACGATTAGTTTTAAGCGTGTTTAACCAGGATAGACTCCATAACATTTGCTACATCTTCGCATTTGTCTGTCGCCGTTTCAAGTGCTGATAAAACTTCTTTATGCTTAATAATTACTTTTGCGTCTTGTTCATACTCGAACAAATCGGCTACCGCTCTTTCGAATACAGCGTCGGCCTGATTTTCCATACTGTTAATTCGCACACAAGACTCAGCTATCAAACGAAGGTTTCTTAAGTTTTTAAGCTCGATGATTGCTTTATCAATATCCTGGCATCCCTGAAGAATCAAATCTCCCAGCTCTTTCATGGCCGGATTTATGTCGTTAATTTTATACAATTGTATACGCGTAGCCGAACCGTGAATGTAATCTGCTATATCATCAATAGCACTTGCCAGTACATGGATATCTTCCCTGTCGAAAGGAGTTATAAAGTTTTTGCCCAATTCTAAGAAGATCTGGTGGGTTATTTCATCCCCTTTGTGCTCTAAATCTTCAATCTCTTTTGTTAAAGCCTGCTTACGGATTTCGTCGGTAGAGTTTAACAATTCAACCAATACCTGAGCGATTTTAATCAGGTTGGCGCTGCCTTGTTCAAAAAGAGGAAAAAACTTCCTGTCCTTAGGAACAAAGTACTGTAAGATGTTATTTAGTGACATGATAATGTTTAGTGAGGTTACAAAAGTATTATCTTAATGTTAAATTAATGTTAACAATAATCAAACGGTGATAATTGTTGGCATTACTTTTTCAAGCGTAAAAGCAAAGGTAGTGCCCACTCCTTCGGTACTCCTAACGGTAATTGTTTGTTCGTGCGCCTCAAGGATATGCTTTACTATAGCCAGTCCTAAACCCGAGCCGCCAATTTGCCTCGATCTGCTTTGCTCTGTTCTGAAAAAGCGTTCAAACAATCTTGGGAGATGTTTTTCCTCAATACCAATTCCGTTGTCTGTTACCTCAACCAGTATCTGATCGTGAAGTTCGAAGATTTTTATGGCTACAAAGCCATTTTCGCTGCCATACTTTATACCGTTATCAAGCAGATTAACCAAAACCTGACAAATTTTGTCTCTATCGGCATTTACCCAAACCGAACTGTCGTATTTGTCTTTAAATACCAGTTCGATTTTATGCGACTGGGCCTTATGCTCCATTTGTTCGATCACATCTCTTATCAGCAGAGCGATATCAAATTTCTCGTAGTTTATCGGAGCTTCACCGCTTTCGAGCTTGGATATTACATCCAGATCCTGTACCAGCAGTGTAAGCCTGTCTATGTTTCTTGATGCCTTATTTAAAAAAGACCGTGCTAAATCCTGATCTTCCACCCCATCTTCCTGCAAAGCCTCAATATAGCCCTGAATGGCAAAAAGAGGGGTTTTAAACTCATGAGAAATATTAGCAAGGAACTCCCGTCTAAACTGTTCCTGATTTTTTAAGTTTTCGATCTCAATTTTCTTATCGCGGGCCCACTCGGTTACTTCCTGCTCAACATCGTTAATAGGATCTTTACTCACATATTCTCCCAAGGCATCTTTTAAATCCTTTCCTAATTTTAAATTATGAATCAGTTTGTAAATCAGCTTAATTTTACTGTACACATACCGCTCTATCAGATAGTAAAACACAGAATAGCAGATAACAAGGGTTACGCCGAATGCTAACGCAAAATAATACCAGTCGCGTTGGAAGTAGTAGTTTATGATCGCCAATGATATGGCTACTACAAATGCGTTTATAAAAACTAGTTCTCTGAGTTTCATAATACAATTATAGCATTAAAACGGATTTCCATGGGTGCTTTTCATAATGTACTTCGACAAAGGGGGCATCCTATTCAACAGCTTCACCGCAAAAGCGGAGACATTGCGGCCTCCGAATAATTGCTGAGTTAACCTCCCCACCCATAAACGGTTTTTAAAAAGTTGATTCCATTTTGCGCAATAGGTTTGTTCAAGCAGTTCCCTGTTATTTTGAAACTCAATAATAGTATCAGAGAGCACTTTAGCCGAGTGAATAGCCATAGCCATCCCATTGCCGCAAAGCGGACTTATCATGCCCGCCGCATCGCCACAGTATAAAATATGTTTCTCAACAAGTGGCTTTTTCGCGAAAGAAATTTCGTTTATAACCTCGGGTTTCTCATTTAAAAAATCAGCGGATAAGAACCTTTCTTTAAGACGAGGGTTTTGAAACAAAACTTGCCGCTCCATTTCTTCAATCGAACCGTATTTTTTCAGATGCCGGTTCTCAATTAAATAACAAAGATTAAAACGGCCGTTCTCAATTTTAACAGTACCGCAATATCCCCCTTCGAAATTATCCAACTGAACGAGATCAACCGGAAAATCGGTTTTTATGTGATACTTTACCCCCAGATAAGGGCTTCGCCTTTGGAAAAAATCCCGGTCCTTATCCAAATTGGAGCGTTTTCCGTGGGCGGAAATTACAAAATGCGAGGTTAGGGTTGAATTGTCGGACAAGGAAACCTCGAACTGATCATCCTGAAAAGTAATTGAATTTGCCTTTATTCCGCAGGCAAAACTTACGCCTTCTGCTTTGGCTTTCTGGTACAAAAAATTATCGAAAGTATATCGGCTAAGGCCGAAGCCTCCTAAATCGAGCTGCGTTTGAAAAACAGTCCCTGAAGAAGAACTTATAGCCAATTTATTTATGGATGAAGCATGGAGCGCGAACGGATCAATATCCAGAGATTTAAGAAATGGGAGTACTTCGTTAGATATATATTCACCGCAAACCCTGTGAAAAGGATAGGTCTTGCGTTCTACCAACACTACTTCAAAACCAGCTCTGTTAAGCAGAATAGAACAGATTAGCCCTGCCAGGCCTCCACCGATAATAATTATCTTATTTGGTTCCCCGGGCATTTACTTAAAGATGATGAGTTGCCACCTGAATGCCCACATCCACTGTAAGCTAAATTTCGTGATTTGAGCTTCCTCTAATAATTGATATAGTTCATCTTTTTTAAAGCCACGCAAAACCGAAAGCTTTGAATCGTGCTTCACCATAACCGATTTCGAAAAAGCCCGGGTAAGTAACCCGATAGAATGGTAAGCAAACCAATGTCTGTGCAAGTCGTTTACAATAACGGCGGAACTAGAACAGTAGAGCATTTTCTTAATCAATTCTATCCAGCTTTCGTTATCAAAATGGTGAGTAAACAAACTCGAAATTACAATATCAAATTGTTCCGCGCCCAATTGGTTTGACAGCACGTCGGCATGAATAAAGCTAATTTCAGGATAATCGGCGGCTTTTTTTCTGGCATATTCTATCGCTGTAGCCGTAGCATCTACTCCTATAAATTTCAGCTTCAAATTTTCTTTTCTCGCCCAATTCGCGAGCACACGAAGCGAGTCTCCGCCTCCGCAGCCCCAGTCGCTAATCGTCATCCCATCACGCAATTTGAGTTTTTTAAAGGCATTAAAAAAAACCTGGTAGCCACCAAGTAGTTTATTAACAACCTCCAGTTCATCCATAATGGGATTAATAATTTCCTGCCCCAAAGAAAAGTCATCCATCATTTCGGGTTCGTTACTGCGTTTGCTGAAATCGGGCATCAGGTAGTTTCTAAAATCATACTCTCGAAGGTAAGTCCCGGACCAAAAGCGAAGCTCATGGTTTTATCGCCCGGCTGAGTTTGTACAAGCAATTTCTGCAATACAAAAAGTATAGTTACAGATGACATATTTCCATATTGTTTTAATACATCGTATGAGTGCTGAAGCGCCTCTTCGGGTAACTCAAGTAAATCTTCGCACACTTCGAGGATTCTTCTCCCGCCGGGATGTATCGCTAAATGAGAAATTGAAGAGCGGTTCAATCCCGACTTTTCGATTAATGAAGCGGTTACTTCCTTTATTTTTCGACCAATGTTTTTCGCGATGTGTGAAGAAAGATGCATTTGGAAACCAGTATCGCCAATTCGCCAGGCCATCTCATCTTTGGCATCGGTTACAAGGGTATTGAAAAAAGTTTTCAGGCGAAAGCCTTTTACTGACGACCGCTGTTCTTCAGATTCAATCAGAACCGCAGCGGCTCCGTCGGAAAAAAGAGAATTTGCAACCCAATTTTCCAAAGTGCTTTCACGCTGAAAATGTAAGGTACAAAGTTCGATATCAACTACTAAAACCTTAGCCTGCTTATCTGCCCTGCAGATATAATCAGCCGCTTTTAGGGCGTTAAAAGCTCCGTAACAGCCCATAAAATTGATACAGGTTCTTTCGATGCTTTTGTTTAATCCCAACAGATCAATAATATCAATATCCAAACCCGGAGCATACATGCCTGTGCAGCTTACCGTAATAAGATGGCTTACATTAGTTAAGGGCAAGGTGCTATTTTCAAACAGGTTATGTATGGCCCCAACAGCAAGTTGTTTGGCTGTTTGTTCATAAACCGCGCTTCGTTCATGAGTTTTAGGAAAAGGCGCTAAATTATCTTCGTTCCCAAAGAAAGTATAACTACCTCGTTCCAGTCCAAAATCTTTAATTACCGAATGCCGGTAATGAATGCCGGAGACATCATATAATTTTTCGAGGCGATTTGAATTAATTGAATCGAGCTGATGCGCTTCGATCATAAACTTCAAAATCTCCTTCTGGGAAAAACGATTTTCCGGAGTGGCTGTTCCGATAGCTGAAATAATACTTCCCATTAATTAATTTTTTCTAATTTAAGAACCATTTCTAAAGCCTTAAGTTTTTCTGATGATTTATCTGCCAACAAAATCGACACTACAACACTCAAGGTTCTTCTTTTCCTTTTTTTTGATGCCGGTCTATTTTTTCGCTTTAGGCCAGGCCTTAACCGTTGATATCATAAATGCCGCATTAGTATTTATTATCTGGCACTTGTTTATTTATCCGGCAAGCAACGGATACAACAGCTACTTCGACAAAGACGAGGGAAGTATAGCCTTACTTGAAAAACCACCCGCCACCGATAAAAGTTTATACGGATTTTCGCTCTTACTGGATGTTTGCGGAATTCTTTTAGCGCTTTTTGTAGGTTTTGAATTTGCTATCGCAGCATTTGTTTACGGCTTGCTATCGAAGCTATATAGCCATCCCTCCGTGCGGCTTAAGAAATATCCATGGATTAGCTTTCTGGTAGTTTTTATTTTCCAGGGTGCGTTTGTGTACTGGACCACCTATCGTGCGATTAAGGGCCAGAGCATGATGGATAATTGGCCCGGTGATTTTATACTGGCAGGAATAATCTGCTCTTGCCTTATCGGAGCGTCTTATCCCTTAACACAAGTATACCAGCACGAAGAAGATTCTAAGCGAGGCGACAAAACCCTGAGTATTGTTTTAGGCGTGAACGGAACCTTCATCTTTTCCGCTCTTCTCTTTTCCGCTGCTACAGTATTAATGTATGTGTATTGGTCGAGACAAGACCGAATGGAGAATTTTTGGCTCTTTACTGCCTTTATTATCCCGGTGCTGGGTGTTTTCTTAAACTGGATTGTAAAGTTGAAAAGAGATAAGTCGCAGGCTAACTTTAAAAACATGAGCAAAATGACGATGGTAAGCGGCGCTGCGATGCTGGTTTATTTTTTGGTGATAATGCTTATGCAGTGATCGGATGACTCAGAGTCATTCGATCACTGAACTACACCGTTTACAAATACCTTTCTTCAAGCACCTGCTGGTGATGCTTAATATGCCCCACTATGATAAAAAGCAAAGCTCGCACGCTTAAAGGATTATTACTCGCCTCGCCTTTTCGATTCAGTTCTTCTTCGTTAAGCGATTTGAACAAGTATAAATTCGCTTTGCGTACAGCCTCAAATTCTTCTATCAATAAAGCAAAATCAAGCTCAGCAAAATGCGCGTTTTTTACATAATCATTTTCCTCAAATCCGGGCAATGAGGTAGAATCGTTCCTGGCAAAGCGGAGCAAACGGTAAGCCATAATCCTTTCGGTATCAATCAAATGGCCCAGCAACTCTTTAATGGTCCATTTACCTTCCGCATAGGCATAGCTGATTTTCTCTACCGGGATATTTCTTAGAAACTGTGGGAAATTAATAAGTTGATCGGTTAACTCCTTGAAAATATCGTCGCCAACGGTATCAATATAACGTTTATAAAACGCTCCGTATTCATCAGGTTGTGGTCGCTTCATATTTACTGCTGCTTTTAAGTATGATACGTATTGTAGTTGCTTTTCCGGGCTCAGAATCTTTAACGAAGATCTGTCCTTTATGATAATTATCAATAATCCGCTTGCTTAACGAAAGTCCCAAACCCCAGCCACGCTTGCGGGTGGTATATCCGGGCTGAAAGATGGTTTCGAACTTGAGGCGAGGAATCCCTTTACCGCTATCAATAACATCGATAAAAACCTGTTCTTTAGCCAGGTTTTCGGTAATGCATACTTCTATTGTTCCGTGATCTTTTATGGCATTTGCCGAATTTTTAAGCAAATTTTCGAGTACCCAATCAAAAAGCGGCACATTCATCAATGCCTCTACGCTATCATCGCCGGTAACGGAAAACCTTATTTTATCGCTGGCACGCACCTTAAAATAATTTACATATTCTTCAATTACCAGGTAAACATTATGACTTTCTAAAATGGGTTTAGAACCAATTTTAGAGAATCTATCTGCAACCATCTCTAAGCGTTTTAAATCATTCTCCATCTCCACAATCAGGGGATCATTCTCGGCTTTGAACTTTTCTTTTA
This sequence comes from Sphingobacteriaceae bacterium, assembly GCA_014380615.1. Lineage (GTDB taxonomy): Bacteria > Bacteroidota > Bacteroidia > Sphingobacteriales > Sphingobacteriaceae > Paradesertivirga. The sequence continues at coordinate 7,166 of JACMJM010000026.1, read as the reverse complement.
TCAGTTCTATCCAGGCCATCAATGCCGATATGGGAGTACCAAGTTGGTGTGCTGTTTCTTTTGCCATTCCCACCCAAACCAGATTTTGTTCTGAACGGCGGGAGGAGCTGAATACCATGTAGGCTATTAAAAGAAAAATTGCGATTACCGTTAATTGGATCGAAGGAAATACCCTGAGCTGTGTTAAAAGCGGAGAATCTTTATAATAAACGAACCATTTCCCCCCGTCTGCCAGCACCAGTTCTATAGGTTTATGCTGGGTTTTCATCTCCTCTAACTGCCCCTTAAAATATCCAGGATCGTAGGTTTTAGCGTTCTCGAGTTCAAAATTAGTTTTGGTGCTATCCAGGCCCCGGTAATAGAGAATGTTAGTTTTACCATCGGTTACAATGGCGGGTACTTCCAGACTATCTCTGATGGAATAGATAAAGGTTATGTAATCGTCGTTAATGTCTGAGATCTCAATAATCTTTTTGTTACTCATCGCCCATACTTCGGCCCTGGTCCTTTCGGCGATAGCGATATTTTTAACAAGATAATTGCTATACCAAAGAGATGTGCCCGCAATGATAATCGCGAATGCCAGCAAAAGGAATTTCCAGCGTCGTTTCTGCTCGTAAGGATTCATTTACTCTTTACTTCAGTTGTTCGACACCTCTGTAACTTTAACGCCCATGTTATAAAACATAAAGGCCCATTTATCGGCCTGTTCGGCAATAATTTGCGCGGTAGACCTTCCGGCACCGTGCCCTGCCTTAACATCAATCCTGATTAAAGCCGGGTTATTTCCTTTTTGCATCTCCTGCAATCGTGCCGCGAATTTGAACGAATGTGCGGGAACAACCCTATCGTCGTGATCTGCGGTAGTTACCATAGTTGCCGGGTATTGAGTGCCCGGTTTTAGAGCATGATATGGAGAATAGTTGAGTAAATAGTTAAACATTTCTGTTGATTCTTCAGCTGTACCATAATCATAGGCCCAACCTGCGCCTGCGGTAAATTTATTATATCTCAACATATCCAAAACTCCAACTGCTGGTAATGCTACTTTAAATAGTTCGGGCCGTTGAGCCATTACCGCTCCCACCAAAAGACCACCGTTAGATCCTCCGTTAATCGCAAGATATTCTTTCGAAGTGTAGTTATTACTGATTAAATATTCGGCTGCCGCGATAAAATCGTCGAATACATTCTGCTTTTGCATTTTAGTACCGGCTATATGCCATTTCTCGCCATATTCGCCTCCGCCTCTAAGATTTGGGACCGCAAACACCCCGCCTTGCTCAAGCAATATGATGTTGGATGTACTGAAAGCGGGAGTTAAACTGATACTAAAACCTCCATATCCGTATAGCAGGGTTGGATTTTTTCCGTCCAGCTTCAGGCCTTTTTTGTGTGTGATAATCATCGGAACTTTTGTCCCGTCTTTTGAAGTAAAGAAAACCTGCTTCGACTCGAATTTCTCAGGATCGAAGTTTACACCCGATTTTTTATACAATTCCGACTTGCCGGTACTAATTTCGTATTTGAAGATTGTTGTAGGATAAACATACGATGTAAAGCTATAATACAACTCCTTTTCATCTTTTTTGCCACCGAAACCTGAAGCTGTTCCAACACCAGGCAACGCTATTGTTCTTTCCAACTTACCTTCCATGGAATATTGCATAACCAAAGAAGTAGCATCTTTAAGATAATTAGTGAACAATTTGCCACCCGCGGTTCCGGCGTTTAACACGTTTTCAGTTTCCTTTATCAGATCTTTCCAGTTTTCCGGATCGGGTTTCGATGCGTCGACAGTTACTATTTTGTTATTGGGGGCTTTTAGATTGGTGAAAATAAATAGCTTGCTTCCTTCATTGTCAATCACGTAGCTTTCTGAATCGAAATTATTTACTACGGTTACAATTGGTCCGTCTGTGCTTAAATCTTTCAGATACAGCTCATTTCCGGTAGTAGAATTGGCTGCGGTGATAGAAAGGTATCTTCCGTCTTCGGTAATGGATGCGCCGATGTATCGTCTCGGTGTAGCTTCGCCTCCAAACACCAATACATCCAGTGCTTGGGGTGTGTTTAGTTTATGATAGTAAAGCTTATGGTATTGGGTTAAACCTGATAACTGACTTCCCGCTTTTGGCTTATCGTAGCTGCTGTAATAAAAGCCCTCATTTCCTTTCCAGGTGAGGCCGGAAAATTTAACATCAATTAAAGTATCACCTACCGTACTTCCGTCCGAAGTCTTCACTACGATTACTTTTCTCCAGTCAGACCCGCCTTCCGAAAGCTGATAGGCCGCTAGACTCCCGTCTTTAGTAAACTCGATACCGGCCAAAGAAGTTGTGCCGTCTTTTGAAAAATTATTAGGGTCAAGAAAAACCTCGGGCTCTTTTCCCGCTTTCTGGCGATACAAAACCGACTGATTTTGTAAGCCATTATTTTTATAGAAATAGATATACCCGCCTTCTTTAAAAGGGGCACTGTACTTTTCGTAGTTCCAGAGCTTCTCAAGGCGTTGTTTTATTTTATCGCGATAAGGTATTTGGCCCAGATAATTCTGAGTCACTTTATTCTGTTCGGTAACCCAAGTTTTGGTGTCTTCGGCAACATCATTTTCGAGCCAGCGATAGGGGTCTTCAACTTTTGTTCCGAAGTAAGTATCTATTGTATTGTCTTTTTTTGAAACCGGATAATTCATTCTTTTTGTTGTGGTTTGGGCAATTAAATTGAAAGCAAATGCTTGTAAAATAATCAGAATATAAAATCTCTTCATCTGAACCTGTTTTATGTATAATTACATTTACGAACGTTAAGGCGTGGTACAAATTACAAATTTCCGCCAAGCTTATGTACTTTTACAAATATGTCAATTCGGAATAAAATTTACTTTGCTTCAGATTTCCATCTTGGCGTTTCGGATTATGAATTAAGCAGGCAACGCGAAGCTACCGTAGTTCGCTGGCTCGATTCTATAAAAGAGGATGCCGCCGAATTGTTTTTGGTTGGGGATGTATTTGATTTCTGGTTTGAATATAAAAGATCTGTACCGCGGGGCTTTATTCGTTTTTTGGGGAAGCTTGCGGAATTGGCAGATGCCGGAGTTAAAATCACTATGTTTAAAGGCAACCACGACATGTGGATGTTCGGCTATCTTACTAAAGAGTTCGATGTTGAGATTATTTCTGATGAACTGGCTATCGAACGGCAGAGTAAAAAAATCTATCTGCACCATGGAGATGGGCTTGGGCCGGGAGATGCGAAGTATAAAATCCTGAAGAAATTTTTCAGAAGCAGGTTTTGTCAGTGGATGTTCGCGAGGCTGCACCCTAATTTGGGGATCGGTATCGCACTGGCCTGGTCAAACAGAAGCCGCCTGTCGCAAAAGAAGATCGAACGCTTTATGGGCGAACAGCAGGAATGGTTAGTAAATTATAGTAAGGATGTTCTCCAAAAAGAACATTACGATTATTTTATTTTCGGGCACAGGCATTTGCCGCTGGATATAAGACTAAATGAAAAGAGCCGTTATATTAATTTAGGCGAGTGGCTTAATTTTAATTCGTACGCCGTGCTGGAGAATGGGGAGCTTAGTTTGAGGTATTTTGAGAAGGTGCCTTATGGAAGCTGAGGACACAACTCGGATCTGTAGCACTTTTTCAGGCTGAAAATGGGCCAACTTTAGAGGTTAAACTTGAGAAAGATGCAGTTTGGCTCACTCAAGACCAGCTCGCTGTTCTTTTCGAAAGGGATAGGGTCAGTAATTTCAAAACATTTAAAAAATATATTTGAAGAGGAACTTGATGAGGAAAGCAATGTGCAAATTTTGCACATTGCAAAATCTGATAAGCCAATTAAGTTTCTAAGCGTTTAGCTGATAATGCGCTTGTAGCTTTAACATTAATGGTAGCCGAAAGTAAACCAGAGGAGAAGACGATGATGATTAATGTGGTTGTAATCCTAATAAATAACAAAAATGATTAAAAGGTTGTTGCTTTTTTGGATCATTTACATAATCTCGAATCAATGCTTCTCACAAGATTTGCCACAAATCAGCATCATCCAAAACCCTGTCGCAAAAAAAGCAGACATTTTTATCGGAGCTGAACTTTTCACTTCGCTACTTTATGCGGATAGTTTAAAAAAGCCTGTCCTTTACCCTGTTAACGCTCCGGGAAATATAACTGTTACCCGAGGATGGCCCCTTTTGCCAAAAAACGGGGATCAGGTAGATCATCCTCATCAGATAGGTGTTTGGTTTAATTACGGCGATGTAAACGGTGCGGATTACTGGAATAACTCTACCAGTATAGACACCAACAAAAAAGCTTACGGGACGATTAAGTTAAACAGAATAGTATCTACTAAGAACGGCAACGGAAAAGCTCAATTAGTAACTTCTTCAACATGGTACAACCCAAAAAGAATGGCTGTGCTGGAGGAAATTACCACCTATACTTTTAGTATTAACGACAATGACAGAATTATTGACCGGAAAACGGCATTAAAAGCTATTGAAGATATTTTGTTTAAAGACAATAAAGAAGGTTTATTTGCTATTCGTGTAGCGAGGGAGCTTGAACATCCTTTTGCAAAAGCCGTGAAAGTGTATACTCCGCAAGGAGTGATACCTCTTTTAGATAATGAAAAACTTAGCGGTAAATACGAAAGCAGTGAAGGTATTATGGGTGAAGATGTTTTTGCCACACGGTCCAACTGGTTGAAACTATCAGGAAAGATAACGGGAAAGCCTGTGAGTATTGCGATGATTGATCATCCGAAGAATATAGGTTATCCCGGTTACTGGTTTGCAAGAGGATATGGACTCTTCGCCAACAACCCACTTGGTGCTGAGGCATTTACAAATGGTAAAGAAACCCTTAACTTCAGGTTAGCCAAAGGCAAAACCGTAGTGTTCAGGCATCGTTTGGTTATAAGTAATGAGCTAAAAAATTCACGTATCGAACAGCTCTCCAATTCTTTTAAAACTCAGTAAAAGAGATATTTCTTAAAACAGTACTTTTGTAGCCGATAACAGCAAAGGCTTTTAATCAATAAACCTGATTGAAGCGGAAACCGAAAGGGTAGGTGTTGTGGACGTTGCAGCGTAAAGCAGGGCTTGCAGTGCCATGAAACCGGCTGTTGATTTCATAATTAAAACATGTTAGAAAAATTAGAAGATATTAAGCTTCGCTGGGAAGAGGTTGAGCGTGAATTGAGTAACCCCTCTACGCTTGCGGACATGAAGCGTTTTGCCACCTTAAATAAAGAATATAAGGATTTGGGCAAAATTGTGGACGAGTATAAAATTTACAAAAACGTTTGCTCGAACATCGAAAACAACAAAGAAATTCTTTCGAATGAAAAGGATGAGGAGTTGAAGGAAATGGCTCGGATGGAGCTGGATGAACTGATTCCTCAAAAAGAAGAACTTGAAGAAAAGGTTCGCTTGATGCTGATCCCGAAAGATCCGCAGGATTCTAAAAATGCCGTTGTTGAGATTCGCGGAGGTACGGGCGGCGATGAAGCGGCTCTTTTTGCCGGAGATTTGTACCGCATGTACACACGTTACTTCGAGAAGAAAGGCTGGAAAGTTGAAGTGGTTGACGTAACTGAAGGTACCGCAGGCGGCTATAAAGAGGTTATTTTAAACGTAAGCGGCGAGGACGTTTACGGGCAGATGAAATACGAATCGGGCGTACATCGTGTGCAACGTGTGCCCGATACTGAAACCCAGGGTAGGGTACATACTTCGGCGGCTTCGGTGGCGGTTCTGCCCGAAGCTGAAGAGGTGGATTTTTATTTGAATCCGGCAGATGTTGAATTGCAGACTTCGCGCTCGGGTGGTGCCGGCGGGCAGAATGTAAACAAAGTGGAAACTAAAGTTCAATTAACGCATAAGCCTAGTGGGATGGTAGTGGTTTGCCAAATTGAGCGCTCGCAATTGGGTAACCGTATCCGTGCAATGGAAATGCTTCGCAGTAAGCTATATGACCTTGAACTGCAGAAACATGTAGGAGATATTGCCGCAAAGCGTAAAACTATGGTATCAACCGGCGACAGATCGGCAAAGATCAGAACCTACAATTACCCGCAGGGACGTGTTACCGAACACCGGATTGGCTTAACGCTATACAATCTTCCGGCTATTATGGATGGCGACATTCAGGAAATAATAGACGCGCTGCAATTCGCTGAGAATGCGGAGAAAATGAAAGAAGGATCGAATTCGTGAAAATGTGTAGGTTGATGTGCGGATGTATGTTGCTGTGCAGATGTGATTGATGTGCAAATGGAATAATATTCAGATGATTTAATGTCCAGATGTGCAATAAGTTAGCCTTATATCTCAAATAAAATACTTTTTTTGTTGACAAATAGACAAAAGACCCTATATTTGCAGTCCCAAGAGGAGGAGTGGTAGTTCAGCTGGTTAGAATGCCTGCCTGTCACGCAGGAGGTCGCGGGTTCGAGTCCCGTCCATTCCGCAGAAAACCCTCGCAGAGATAATCTGTGAGGGTTTTTGCTTTTATCAGGGTTTGGCCAACAATAACCCCATCAAATCCAGATATACCCAGGGATCCATTTTAATTTTCATACTTATTTATAGTACTCCAAATGCCAAAAGCTTCTTTGGTGAGTTTTTGCAGAGATTAGGGATATCGAATGCGATTTCTATTGGGCCAGGTCTGCAGAGGTTCGATGGATTTAGGCGATTGTGTAGTGCTTTATATACACTTATACTCTCTTTTCCGGCAATTAATGCCTTCTACATATTTGGCAGGTACTTTGCAGTACAGGCAATATAAAAGCACAACTTATGAATTTAAAAAGAACCTTCGGGACCATTCTAACAATACTAGGTATCGTTGGATTAATATATGCAGCAGTCGGATTTGCGCAAAATTCAGAATCAGCCAGAGAACTTATTGTATTTGCTGTATTAGGAGTGATATTTTTCTTTACCGGAATCGGTTTAGTGAAAAACACACGCGACGTTGCGAAAATGTAATTGTTAACTATAACTCGAGTAAAAGAGGCTGTCTCAAAAGGATAGCCTCTTTTTTATTTCAAGCGGTTTTTGTATTTTAAAGGCATGGGAACCACGCCTGTTTTTAAGCCCTACGATTCCGATCAGTTGCAATTGCTTCCACCCAGCCTGGAAGAACTGG
>JACMJM010000025.1 GCA_014380615.1 Sphingobacteriaceae bacterium | reverse complement strand
ACGCATTGAAAATGGCTGTGCAAACAGCTAAAGGTGCAGCAGATTTATTATTAATTCACGGCAGCCACCCCGAACATGAAATTGATAAAGTAACATCACCGAAAGGTTGTACGATTGCCGGTTTAAACGAAATGGAGCATCAGGGCTTTAGCTCATCACTTATAAAAGGAATCAAGCTTTCTGCCTTGCAGGCAGGGGGATTGTATAAAGACTCGAAATAATAATGACTGAAACGCTCGCAGAAGAAAGTATTGAATTATTGAAACGGTTGATTTCTATTCCTTCTTTTAGCAGAGAAGAGGATAAAACCGCTGATGCGATTGAACTTTTTTTTACCGAACATGGCCTTAGTCCCAGGAGAAGCCGAAATAATATCTGGAGTGTAAATAAATATTATGATGCTTCAAAACCTACCATACTTTTAAACTCGCATCACGATACCGTAAAGCCCAATCCGGGTTATACCCGTGATCCTTTTTCTGCGGATATTGAAGATGGAAAACTATATGGTTTGGGAAGTAATGATGCCGGAGGATGTTTGGTTTCGCTGATCGCCACTTTCAGACACTTTAATAATCAGCAAAATCTTAAATACAACCTTTGCATTGCTGCTACCGCTGAAGAAGAGATTTCAGGAAAGAATGGTATTGAATCGATAGTTCCTGAGTTAGGTCCGCTTGATTTTGCCATCGTAGGCGAACCAACTTTGATGGATTTAGCAACTTCCGAAAGAGGTCTGATGGTTTTAGATTGCGTTTCACAGGGTAAAGCAGGCCATGCTGCCAGGGAAGAAGGGGATAACGCTATCTATAAAGCGTTAAAGGATATAGAATGGTTCCGCACCTTCAAATTTCCACGTGAATCAGAATCTTTCGGACCTATAAAGATGTCTGTAACGGTTATCAACGCCGGCACCCAGCATAATGTTGTTCCGGCCAAATGCGAGTTTGTCGTTGATGTACGGGTAACTGACGCCTACAGAAACGAAGAAGTGATTGAAATTATCAGGCAATATGTTAACTGTGATATTACCCCCCGTTCAACACGGTTAAAACCTTCTTATATCACTAAAGATCATCCTTTGGTTCAGGCAGGACTAGCTTTGGGCAAAAAAACATATGGATCTTCGACTTCAAGTGATCAGGCACTGCTTGATTGCACATCAGTCAAGATTGGACCCGGCGATAGTGCACGCTCGCATATGGCTGATGAATTTATTTATTTAGAAGAAATCCATAAAGGAATTGAGTTGTACATTGCATTGCTTGAAAAAATTATAAAGTAGGGTCAAAAATTAAATTAACAATGAAACTTTGGCAAAAAGATAAGCAGGTAGAAAAATCAGTAGAAACCTTTACCGTTGGGAAGGACCGCGAGTTAGATGCTGAAATGGCAGCTTTCGATGTTCTCGGTTCGCTGGCTCATACCCGGATGCTTGCCAGTATAAATCTGCTTGATAAAGATGATTTAGCTGTAGTTCAAAAAGAACTTAAGAATATTTATAAAGAGATTGCTGAAGGTAAATTTATTATTGAAGACGGGGTAGAGGATGTTCACTCCCAGGTAGAATTACTTTTAACGCAGCGTATCGGCGAAGCGGGTAAAAAAATCCATAGCGGCCGTTCGCGTAACGACCAGGTTCTGGTTGATTTAAAATTGTATTTCCGTAGCCAGATTCAACGAACAGTTGAAAACACAGAAGCCTTGTTTAAGCAACTTATCACGTTAAGCGAAGAGCATAAAAATAAACTCCTTCCGGGATATACACATTTGCAAATCGCTATGCCATCTTCCTTCGGATTGTGGTTTGGTGCTTACGCCGAAAGCCTTACAGACGATTTGGAATTGATGCTTGCCGCCTGGAAGGTTTGCAACAAAAATCCTCTGGGTTCTGCGGCTGGTTACGGTTCATCGTTTCCTTTAAATCGTACCATGACTACCGAGTTGCTCGGTTTCGACTCTTTAAATTACAATGTAGTTTACGCCCAAATGGGAAGAGGAAAAACTGAACGAGTTTTGGCGCAAGCAATGTCGTCCATAGCAGCAACGCTAGCCAAGCTATCCATGGATGTAACCCTGTTCATCAACCAGAATTTTAGCTTTATCAGTTTTCCGGATGAGCTGACAACCGGTTCGAGCATTATGCCTCATAAAAAGAACCCTGATGTTTTTGAGCTGATGCGGTCACGCTGTAATAAAATACAGGCTTTGCCTAATGAGATTGCTTTGATGACTACGAATCTTCCATCTGGATATCATCGTGATCTGCAATTGCTGAAAGAAAATCTTTTCCCTGCGTTTCAATCTCTAAATGAATGTTTGGAAATGGCAGTTTTTATGCTTCAAAATATATCTGTAAAAGATGATATTTTAAAAGATGAAAAATATCTTTATCTGTTTAGTGTAGAAGCTGTAAATGAAGAAGTACTCAAAGGAATCCCTTTCAGGGAAGCATATAAAAAAGTAGGACTAGAAATCGAGAAAGGCGAATTTAAAGCTCCTGAAAAAGTACAGCACACGCACGAAGGTAGTATCGGAAATCTTTGCAATAAAGAGATCAGTGCTGCTTTCCAATCAACACTTAGTTCTTTTAATTTTAATAAAGTAGAACAAGCAATTCAACAGCTTGTATCAGAATAAATTACCATGTCAGTATCGCGTTTAGCACAAAATCTTAGAGGGTCTGAAATTATAAAGATCGCAGGCGAAATAAATGAGTTAAAAAAGCAAGGGCAAAATATCGTTAATCTTACCATCGGCGATTTTGATGCGAATATCTATTCTATCCCTGAAGAGCTAGAGCAAGGAATTGTGGAAGCTTATGCGGCCCATCAAACAAATTATCCTCCGGCAGATGGGATGCTAAATCTCCGCGAAAGCGTAAGCGGCTTTTTGAAAGAAGAGCTTGGATTGAGTTATGCTACAAATGAAATATTAATTTCAAGCGGCTCAAGGCCGATTATCTATGCCACATATTTGGCACTGATTGATCCGGGCGATAAAGTGCTATTTCCCGCACCATCCTGGAACAACAATCATTACTGTGATTTAACAAGCGCGAATGGTGTAGCGATTCCAACTACTGCGGAGAATAATTTTATGCCTACGGCTGATGATCTTCGTCCACATGTTTCTGGCGCTACCATGTTAGCTTTATGCTCTCCCTTAAATCCTACGGGTACAATGTTCGCCAAAAAAGATTTAGAAGAAATTTGCGATTTGGTACTTGAAGAGAACAGCAAACGGAAAGCCGGCGAAAAACCGCTCTATGTTTTATACGATCAGATCTACTCCATGCTTACTTTCGGCGAGCATCAGCATTATGATCCGGTTACGCTTCGTCCTGAAATAAGAGAGTACGTTGTTTACGTTGATGGCGCTTCAAAATGCTTTGCAGCAACCGGCGTACGGGTAGGCTGGGGTTTTGGACCAAGTGCAGTGATCGATAAAATGCGCTCAATCGTGGGTCACATGGGTGCCTGGGCGCCAAAAGCTGAACAGGTTGCAATGGCTCAGTATCTTAAAAATAAAACTGCCGTTGCAGATTACTTGAGTAATTTTAAAGTTCGGGTAACAAAAAGTCTGGATACACTTTACAAAGGATTTCAGCAATTAAAAGCAGATGGCTTTGACGTTGATGCGATAGAACCTATGGGTGCTATTTATCTCACTTTAAAACTCAACTTTTCGGGTAAAACTACTCCTGAGGGAAAAGTTTTAAAAGATAGTAACGATATTAATTTTTACCTCATCAAAGAGGCTAAAGTGGCACTGGTTCCGTTTTCATCTTTTGGAACCGGCCCGGAGGTTAACTGGTTTCGGGCATCCGTTGGTGCTTGTTCTGCCGAAGAGATTGAAGCCATGATTCCAAGAATTAAAACGGCTTTAGGTTTGTTAAAATAGCCTTTTCAAACATTCCAAAAGTTTAAAACTTTTGGAATGTTCCTCTTCCCGATAATTATTCTGTTTTCTTTTAAGTAAATTCTTGTCCTTTTCAGTTTAAGCGACCTTAACTTCTCGACATAAATTGTTGTTGAGTAAACATTTTCCGATTCCTGGTGTTCAACAAAGTATATATAAATTATAAACCCAGATGAAATCACGAAAACTTTATTTAATAACTCTGCTATTGCCGTTTATGCTGTTGGCAAGTTCTTGCTCAAGTAATTCTGCTAAAGCTGATGAACCGGAAGTTGCAACAATGGACTCAGTTTCTAATGGCTTAAATGAAACCAATCAACAATTGGATGAAAAAGCAAAAAGTTTAGAAGCATCGTTAGAGAAAGCCGATAAAGAATTAGAAACCGCTCAATAAGATCATGAAAAGAAATAGCATAGTAGCAATCGCAATTCTCCCGATAGTATTATTTACTGTTGTGGCGTTTACAAACTTACCCCCTCAAAAGGGTAAAGAAGATAAGGGCAATAAATCTCAGGGACAGCCTGCGGATAATGAAAAGGGCAATGGAGTCAGGGAGGATAAAAGCCATAAGAATCAAGGCAATGAGAAAAAGGATAATGGCAACAATGATCACGGAAATAAATCGGATAAGTATAATAACCACGATAAATCAAATAAAGATAATTACGGGAACTCTTCTAAAATGAAGGGGAACAATAATTCCGATCATGGTAAAATGGATCATAGTAAAATGAATCATGGCAACGGGAATAGCCACAAGATGAATGGAAAGAGAGATATTGATATTGATTGGAACCTGAATAATTTCGCGAATAGAAAGCATCCGAAAGATCAGAAAAAAGTTACCATCTGCCATAACCCTTCTGGTGACGGAAATAACGGGGTAACAATAAATGTATCAGAAAACGCTTTAAAAGCGCATTTAAACCACGGCGATAACCAGGGAACCTGTAATATCAATTACTCTGACCGATGGTCTGATAACTATGTAAAATCTCGTGAAAATGTTTATAATACGTATGAGCAAACATGGGAAAGAATGTCGTACAGTGAAGCTTTGCTTCGATTAGCGGCACAGAAGATTCTGGGACTTCAAACTAATCTTACAACAAACAGAGCTACATTAACTCCTGCCGAAATACAACGCCGTGAGGCACTAATTCTCGACCTTCAGAACAATTCGGTTGCTTTAAATAGTCAGGTTGGTGTAACCCGGCAAAGGCTTGATAATGATGTAAATATCATTATCAAATTATAGTTACCTGCTCTGATAGGCCGAGTAAGGTTTTTTAAAGTAAACGGATATTTCTAAGTCGTAGAAATATCCGTTTACTTTTTTATTTAAACAGTTGTTTTTATACTTAACTCTTTGAGTTGTTCGTCAGAGATTGTCGATGGTGAATCGATCATCACATCTTTACCCGAATTATTTTTAGGAAAAGCGATAACATCTCTGATCGAATCCAATCCGGCAAAGATTGAAACAAGCCTGTCGAATCCAAAGGCAATACCACCATGCGGCGGAGCACCGAATTCAAACGCTTCCATTAAGAAACCAAATTGTTTTTGAGCTTCTTCTGTGCTAAATCCGAGGTGTTTAAACATCAGGCTTTGTAATGCCCGGTCGTGAATACGGATGGAGCCTCCACCTATTTCGGTTCCGTTTATTACCATGTCGTAAGCATTGGCGCGCACTTCGCCGGGTTTAGAATCTAACAAAGCGATATCTTCTGGTTTTGGAGATGTAAACGGATGATGCATCGCATGATAACGGCTATTCTCTTCGTCCCATTCAAGTAATGGAAAATCAACTACCCATAATGGTGAGAACTTATTTTTATCGCGTAAGCCCAAACGGTTACCCATTTCTAAGCGAAGCTCGTTCAATTGTTTACGGACCTTATCGGTTATTCCTGCCATCACCAAAACCAAATCACCAGGCTCGGTTTGAAACGCTGCCGACCATTTTTTCAATGCATCCTCAGTATAAAATTTATCTACAGAAGATTTTAGGCTTCCATCAGCATTATGGCGCATGTAAATAAGGCCGGTCGCACCAATCTGCGGGCGCTTAATAAAATCTGTTAGTTCGTCTAATTGCTTACGGGTATATTCTGCGCAGCCTTTAGCGTTGATGCCGACAACCAGCTCCGCATTGTCAAAAACCGGAAAGCCCGCACCTTTTGCTACTTCATTCAATTCAACAAACTGCATTCCGAAGCGTGTATCGGGCTTGTCTGAGCCATAAAGTCGCATCGCGTCAGCGTAATCCATACGCGGCACTTCACCAATATCAACACCTTTCACTTTTTTAAACAGATGACTAATCAAACCCTCAAACAGGTTTAAAATATCTTCCTGTTCTATAAATGCCATTTCGCAGTCTATCTGAGTAAACTCCGGCTGACGGTCGGCACGCAGGTCTTCATCGCGGAAGCATTTTACTATTTGAAAGTAGCGGTCGAAGCCGGATACCATCAATAATTGCTTAAAAGTTTGAGGAGACTGCGGTAATGCATAAAACTCACCCGGATTCATTCTGCTGGGAACCACAAAATCGCGGGCGCCTTCGGGCGTTGATTTTATAAGAACCGGAGTTTCAACCTCGAGGAAGTTTTGATCGTCTAAATATTTTCTAATCTCCTGTGCCATTTTATGGCGGAGGATAAGGTTGTTTCTAACCGGATTACGACGTAAATCCAGATAGCGGTATTTCATTCTCAGTTCATCACCTCCATCGGTTTCATCCTCAATTAAAAAAGGAGGAAGCTTTGCTTCATTCAGGATTTCGATCGAAGAAACTTTTATTTCTATATCACCGGTAGGCATTTTAGGATTTTTGCTTGTCCGCTCAATAACTTTACCGGTAACTTTAATCACATATTCACGAGAAAGGCTTCTGGCTTGTTCGCACAAAGCACCGTCCTCGTCCATATTTACTAATAGCTGCGTAATTCCATATCTGTCTCGCACATCAATAAAGGTCATTCCACCTAAATCGCGTGATTTTTGTACCCATCCTGCAAGGGTTACTTCTTTGCCTAAGTCGTTAATGGTTAATTCGCCGCAGGTATGTGTTCTGTGCATAATAATTAGTTAAAGCTGCAAAAGTAGTTTTTTTGAGCAAAGGATTAAGGTGTAAATATTAAATTACACCTAACATTAGAATACAGGAGAAGAAATTAATTCTTTATATATCGATTTGACCTTCAAACACATATTTTGCCGGGCCATCTAAAAAGATATTATTAAAGGCCTTGCCGTCGTAATTAAAGCGAATAGTGAGGTCTCCGCCTAATACCTTAATTCGTGTATTGTTTTCTCCCGTATGGTTTTTGCGTTTTGCCAATGCCAGGGCCACGGCGGTAACTCCGGTACCACAGGCAAAGGTCTCGTTTTCCACTCCGCGTTCGTAGGTTCTTACAAAAAGGTGATCGCCAAAATCTTCAACAAAATTTACGTTTATACCCTCGGATTTAAAATTATCCTGATTGCGGATGGCTTTCCCTTCGGAGTATACATCTTTCATGGAAAGATCAACTGTTGACTTAACATAATGTGGCGAACCCGTGTTTAAAACGTAATCACCATCAATTTCTTCGATTTGTTTTACATCGATCATTCGCAAACTTACCCAGTCGCCAGCCTCTGAAATTTTGGCATAATGCCATCCGTCAACTGCCAAAAAGTTTGTCTCCTTTTCAATGAGTCCTAAAAATTTGGCGAAGCCCACAATGCAGCGTCCGCCGTTTCCGCACATAGTACTCGGATTGCCATCGGCATTGTAATACACCATTTCAAAATCAAAGCCCTCGGCTGTCTGAAGAAACATAATTCCGTCGGCTCCTATTCCAAATCTTCTATCGCATAAAGCAGCTAAAACCTTTGGTTGTTGGTGGTTAAACCCTGTTTTTCGGTTGTCTACCAAAATAAAGTCGTTTCCTGCCCCCTGATATTTAAAAAACTGTAATTTCATTATTACAAGATTACAAAATTGTGGAAGGATATTTGTGCTTTAAAATCATATGGCTGTAAATTCTGATTTAGGACTTTTCAAACCTTCTTTAACAATTTTTAACAGTTTTTGAGATATGCTATGTTTGCATTTAACGTTTCTCTGTTATTAATTTTGACGAAAAGAGAAAATAAAAGATAAATATGAAGAAGATAGGAATAACACTTTTAACTGCTTTTGTTGGCGGGGCGGTTGCGATTGGTGCTTATAAACTAATCGAAGATAAATACGCCGGTAGCATGAGTTTAGAGGAACGGCAAAAAGTATATTTTGCTAATAATCCTCAAAATATATCCTCGGCGGGCGATGTTGATTTTGTTCAGGCGGCCGCAGCGGTTACGCCTGCCGTAGTACACATTCAAACCACTTACGACGGATCATCCTCATCCCGGGGAACGGAGGATCCGTTTGGTGGGATGTTCGAAGAGTTTTTTGGTGCCCCCCGGGGCGGTGGAAGGCAGCGTCCTCAATCTGCTTCAGGTTCGGGTGTGATAGTAACTCCCGACGGATATATTGTTACCAATAATCACGTAGTTGATAAAGCCAGTAAAATTGAAATTATTTTACCGGATAATCGTTCTTACACCGCTAAGGTGATTGGAACAGATTCGAATACAGATCTTGCGCTAATAAAGGTTGATGCAAAAGACCTTCCGGTGATAAAGCTTGGAAATTCGGACAATGTAAGAGTTGGTGAGTGGGTTTTGGCGGTAGGATATCCTTTATCGCTTCAAACTACCGTTACAGCAGGTATAGTAAGCGCAAAGGGCAGAAGTATCGGAATTTTAAATGAAAACAACCAACGTAATTATCCTGGCCGTGGCCAGCAAAGAGAACCTTCTCCAAGCTCTGCTATAGAATCATTTATTCAAACAGATGCCGCAATTAATCCCGGGAACAGCGGGGGAGCTTTGGTAAATACTCAAGGTGAACTTATTGGTATAAACACTGCTATCGCATCGCAAAGAGGTGGTTATGAAGGCTATGGATTTGCCATTCCTATTAATCTCGCTAAAAAGATAATGGACGACTTTATCAAGTTCGGTTCGGTTAAGCGAGGCTTTATCGGAGTTACTTTTAATGAACTAAACGCCAGTAGGGCCAAAGAACTCGGAGTAAACCAAATCAATGGTTTGTATGTAAACGAAGTTGTGGAAGGTGGTGGTGCCCAAGCTGCCGGCTTGAAGAAAGGCGATATTATTACAAAAGTAGACGGTAATAAAATCTTGTCGTCTTCTGACTTGCAGGAAAGAGTTGGCCGTTTACGTCCGGGCGACAAAGTACAGTTAAGTTATTTAAGAGACGGCAATGAACGAAACACCGCTGTTACCCTTAAAGGAGAAAGTTCTGTTAAGATCGCTTCCGGCGGTACAAATGTAGAGGCGAACGAAATATTATCTTCTTTGGGAGGAAGCTTCGCTACCTTAACGCCTGCTCAAAAGCAACGCTATAAAGTTAATTCCGGTGTAATGATTTCCGGAGTTCGTCCGGGTGGGATCCTTCATCAATATGAAATCCAAAAAGGAACGATCATTACCCACATTAATGGTAAACCGGTAAATAATCTTGATGAAGTAGAAGCTAATGTGGTTCCTTCCGGTACAAATACTATTCGCATAGATGGAATTGATGTCAGTGGAGCCCGATTTAGAGCGACTTTCCCTGTAATGCAATAAGGAAAAGATAGCCCGGCAAAAAAGCCTTTCGTTTAAACGAAAGGCTTTTTTATTTTTACCCCATGAGTTTGAGGGGATTGAAGTGGAGTTTAATGGGGCAAAGTTTAATTCTTCTGCCCGAAAAAGCCATTTTTTGGGAGGAGGAGAAAACCCTGATCGTATCCGATCTTCATATCGGAAAAGTGGGGCATTTTCGCAAAGCCGGTATCGCAATACCAAAACTTATGGAACAGGAAGAGCTCGCCACCTTATCCGATCTGATCCACGAATTTAAACCAGTCCAACTTATTTTTCTGGGAGACCTGTTTCACAGCGATATAAATAGCGATTGGAACTGGCTGCAACTCTGGCGAGATCAGTTTCCGCATATAAAAATGCTTCTGATTCAGGGAAACCATGACATCCTTAACGAAGATTATTACAAAAGTGCCAATTTTGACGTTTATCAGCATTTAAAATTAAATCCGTTTCTTTTTATCCACGATAAAAATGACTTTAAGAATATTCAAGGTTCAGATTTTTATATTTTGAGCGGCCATGTTCATCCTGCCATTAAATTAAAAGGCAAAGCGAGACAAACTTTACTGCTTTCCTGTTTTTATTTTAGAAAAACTGACGGAATTTTACCTGCTTTTGGAAAGTTTACCGGAAAATATTGCATTAAAACAGAAGAAAACGACACGGTTTTTGGAATTATGAGTAAAAAGATAGTACACCTTCCTCTATTTTAGAACGTTTCTAAATAAATTAAAACTCTGTTATAACATGAAATCCGTTATAGAAATATACCCTTTTTGAATACTTTTGCGTCTCAAAATATTAAATCAACAAAAAGTAATGAGCAGTTTCACTAAAACTTTCTCCTCCACGCTGGGAAAGAAATTGATTATGAGCTTAACAGGGTTATTTCTGGCACTGTTTCTCATTGTCCATCTTATCGGAAACTTACAACTGTTTAATGATGATGCAGGTAAAGCGTTTAATGAGTATTCGTATTTCATGACCCATTTTCTACCCATAAAGATTGTTTCTTATCTTCTTTATGCCTCAATTATCTTACATGCGGTATATGCAGTATTTGTGACCATTAGCAATAACAAAGCACGTACGGTAGGATATGCGCAATACAATGGTTCAGCAAATAGTTCATGGAGTTCGAGAAATATGGGCATTTTGGGTACCATTTTGTTGGTTTTCATTGTAATACACATGAAAACATTCTGGTGGGAATACCATAACGGCGCTTTGCCGTATACCCAATATGTAACCGAATTACAAAACCCTGCAGCAGTAACAGTTACTGAGTTACAGGCCTCGGGAGTGGAGTTGATGCATTCATCGTATATCGATGCTCAAAACGGAGTACAGGTAGTGGTTGCCAAAGACCTTTACCAAGTAGTAGTGGAGGCTTTTAGCCACCTTTGGTATGTAATCCTTTACGTACTTTCTATGATTGCAATGGGCTTCCACCTCTATCACGGTTTTCAGAGCGGCTTTCAATCCCTTGGATTTGACCACAATAAGTACTTCCCCGCCATCAAGTTTCTCGGGCTTTGGGTGTTCAGTATTATAATTCCGGCTGTATTTGCTGCCATGCCGATATATATTTATTTTTTAACACAATAGATTGAACCTCCCAACTGGGATAAAAATAAATTCTGCGATGATTTTAGATTCTAAAATACCAGAGGGACCTTTAGCTGAAAAGTGGTCCAAACACAAATTCAACTTAAAGCTGGTTAACCCTGCAAACAAGCGTAAGTATACCGTGATCGTTATCGGTAGCGGTTTGGCGGGTGCTTCGGCGGCTGCATCGCTTGCAGAGCTTGGATACAATGTTAAAGTATTTTGCTTTCAGGATAGCCCTCGCCGGGCGCACTCAATTGCTGCGCAAGGGGGTATTAATGCCGCAAAAAACTATCGTAACGATGGAGATAGCGTTTATCGTTTGTTTTATGACACCATTAAAGGCGGTGATTACCGTGCCCGTGAAGCTAACGTTCATCGTCTGGCTGAAGAGTCCGTTAATATTATCGACCAGTGCGTGGCACAAGGCGTTCCATTTGCCAGAGAATACGGCGGCTTGCTTGATAATCGTTCTTTTGGCGGTTCTCAGGTATCGCGTACTTTTTATGCAAGAGGCCAAACCGGGCAGCAATTATTATTAGGGGCATATTCTGCTTTAAACCGTCAAATTCATGAGGGTAAGGTTAAGATGTACAATCGTCATGAAATGCTCGACGTAGTAGTGGTTGACGGAAAAGCACAGGGTGTGGTAACCCGTGATTTGATTTCAGGAAAACTTGAAACTCATGCAGGCCATGCAGTCTTATTGGCTTCGGGTGGTTACGGTAACGTGTTTTACCTCTCTACCAATGCTATGGGTAGTAATACAACAGCAATTTGGCGAGCTCATAAACGTGGCGCATTCTTCGGCAATCCTTGCTATACTCAAATACACCCAACCTGTATTCCGGTAAGTGGCGATCACCAGTCGAAATTGACCCTGATGTCTGAATCACTTCGTAATGACGGACGTGTGTGGGTTCCCAAAACTCAGGCGATGGCCGAGCAGATTCGCAAAGGTCAATTGAAAGCGAGTGATGTTAAAGAGGATGACAGAGATTACTTCTTAGAGCGTAAATATCCATCTTTTGGAAACCTGGTGCCCCGTGATGTTGCATCACGCAATGCTAAAGAAGCCGTTGACGACGGCCGTGGCGTAGGTGGTTCTGGTAAAGCGGTTTACCTGGATTTCTCTGATGCTATTAATCGTTTGGGAAAGAACGCGATACAGGCTAAATACGGCAACTTATTCGACATGTATTATCAGATTACTGATGAGAATCCGTATGAATTGCCTATGCGTATTTATCCTGCGGTGCATTACACCATGGGCGGACTTTGGGTAGATTACAACTTACAAACTACTGTTCCTGGCTTATATGCATTAGGAGAATGTAACTTCTCCGATCATGGAGCCAACCGTTTAGGAGCATCTGCATTAATGCAGGGACTGGCAGACGGATACTTTGTGATCCCATATACTCTAGGTGATTACCTGGCGAACATAGGTCCGAAACCCATTGATACTTCTCATCCCGCTTTTGCGGAAACCCAAAAAGCTGTTGAAGACCGCCTGAATAAACTTTTATCCCTTAAAGGAACTAAAACCGTTGATGAATATCACCGTGAATTAGGGAACATCATGTGGGAATATTGCGGTATGGCCCGCAACGAAGCCGGCCTGATTAAAGCTAAGGGCTTGATTCAGGAGCTTAAAGCGGATTTCTGGAAAAATGCCATTGTACTTGGTAAAAACGAAGAGTTAAATATGTCTCTTGAAAAAGCTGGCCGTGTAGCAGATTTTATCGAGCTGGGTGAGCTGATGGTTGATGATGCACTGAACCGAAAAGAATCATGCGGTGGTCACTTCCGTGAAGAGAGTCAAACTGATGAAGGCGAGGCTTTACGCGACGATGATAATTTCGCTTATGTAGCTGCTTGGGAATTTACAGGTGAGAATATGCCCGAGCAATTAAACAAAGAAGCTTTGGTGTACGAGAATGTTAAGTTGACACAGAGGAGTTATAAATAGGATCAAGAGTCGAGAATAAAGAGTCGAGAATCAAGAGACAAGACAGCAGGTGTATAAAGCATATGTTAGTCTTAATCGATAATATAAATAAGAAACATGATATAAGAATTTAGAACGAGTGAGAATAGGACTATGAAAGCGGTCTGGATTCTCTACTCTTGGTTCTTGACTCTCGTATCTCATATCTAAAATAACAATGAGCGGAAACATGAATTTAACCCTGAAAGTCTGGAGACAAGAAAATGCCAGCGACAAGGGCGGATTTGTTACTTACAAGGCAGAAAATATTTCTCCGGATATGTCTTTTCTGGAGATGCTGGATGTAGTAAACGAAAGTTTGATTAAAAAGGGAACCGATCCAATACATTTCGATCACGATTGTCGTGAAGGAATTTGTGGAATGTGTTCATTGTATATCAACGGACGCCCTCACGGTCCAAAACGTGCTATTACTACCTGTCAGTTGCACATGCGTAGTTTTACCGATGGTGAAACCATTACCATTGAGCCATGGCGCGCAACAGCATTCCCGGTAATTAAAGATTTAGCTGTTGATCGCTCGGCGTTCGACAGGATACAGCAAGCGGGAGGATATGTTTCGGTAAATACAGGTGGCGTGCCGGATGCGAATGAAATCGCGATCCCGAAGGTGATCGCCGATGAAGCGTTTAACTCGGCAACTTGTATCCAGTGCGGTGCCTGTGTAGCAGCATGTAAAAATGCTTC
Organism: Sphingobacteriaceae bacterium; assembly: GCA_014380615.1. Classification (GTDB taxonomy): domain Bacteria; phylum Bacteroidota; class Bacteroidia; order Sphingobacteriales; family Sphingobacteriaceae; genus Paradesertivirga. The sequence goes on along the minus strand of JACMJM010000025.1, from coordinate 113,460 downwards.
TGCAATGCTTTTTGTATCCGCAAAAGTATCTCAACTTGCTTTGTTGCCACAAGGCCAGCCCGAAAGGTATCGCCGTGTACAATCTATGGTAGCTCAAATGGATGCCGAAGGATTTGGAGGTTGTACCAATACCGGTGCTTGCGAAATTGAGTGTCCGAAAGAAATTTCTATGACGAATATTAATCGTATGAGAAGAGACTTTTTCACCGCTAAACTTTTTAAAGAAGAAGAAATTTAATTAGTTTTGCAATACGAGGCAAGGAGGAAATTGAAAGAGCCCTGTAGTGAGAACTTCAGGGTTCTTTTGCGTTAAAACCGGATTTAAATCTTCATATTAATAATTACCATACCATTCATAGCTTTCTCGCCATATTTATCGTTTCCTTGCCCCGGGCGTATAACACTTATACTTTTTATTTTCCCCGGATCAATAGTTTTAAATTTCTCGGTGGTAATTTCGTCTCTTCCATTCAGTAGGTAAAGTGCTTTTTCTTTAAGTAAAAATCCATTGTAGGAAAGCTTGGCAGGCGCACTTTCTGAAGACTTCTCGATCTCCATTCTTTTTATTGCCCCTGTTGTTAAAGGCTTTTTTGTTATTATGACCAGAACACCATTCTTTGCATTTTCACCATACTTTGCAACCGAAGCTTCGTCTTTTAAAACGGTAATACTTTTAATGTCCTCTGGTTTGATACCAAGCAATTGCGCATAAGTTTTTTCATCGGCAGTGCCGAAATTAAAACCTGCGGGTATTTCTTTATCAAAAACCTTCCCGTCAACAATAATTAATGGATGCTTTACCTTGGAATGGTCTGAGTTCGTTATTTGAAGCATAAGAGGCAATGTATATTGAACCCTCACCGGACTTCCGTTTTTAATTCCGGGAGCCCATTTCTTCGATTGAGACAGAAGATTTATTGCAGCTTCGGAGGTTCCATGCCCTAACTGCTTTCCTATAACTCTAATATCTGTTAACGCTCCGTCCTTTTCAACCACAAACGTTAAAGTCAGTCTTCCCGATACTCCTGCTTGTAGCGCAGCTTTGGTATATAATAAATCGGCTTTACTCCCTACCCATTTATAAAAAGCATTTATACCGCCCGGATATTCGGGTAAAACTTCGATGGTTTTGGTGTTATAAATTGCCGAGGTATCATTAGTCTCTGCACCCTGTGTGTTCAAGGTCAGATGTATATCAAGAGCTTCCTTTGTACCCGAAGCGTCCGATACTGCTGCTTCAACCTGGTTTGGCTCCGGTGTTTGTACCATACTTACCTCAACTAAATCGGTCTTTTCAATTTCGTCAAGAAGTATAGGCGCATCAAAAGCTTTTTTAGATGGTGTCGCGATAGCGTTGACAATATTAGGTGAGATTTCAATTGCCGCTTTTTTAAAAGCTCGGAGCTCTTTTTTGCCGATTGTGGCTGAAGAAAAAATAATCATTGCCATAAATAATGGTGCCGACAAACCATATTTTATCAGAGCAGCCTTGCGGGATTTTGTTTTCTGCAGCATCATGATACGCTTTTTAAGGAGTGAATGATTATAAAAGTTATTGGTAAGTTGTTCCTTTTGAATGCCGAAAACATTGCTCACAAGCAAGAGTGCGTATTCGGGTTTCCCTTTTTCGGTAGAAGCAACCTCATCAGCTATAAATTCGTGAATGTATTTAACAGCGCGTTTATAGGCATATACAACCGGATTGAACCAGTTAATGATACTTAGCAGCTCAAAAAATATAACATCTGCGGAGTGTAACTGGGCGGCATGTACCTGCTCGTGTTTTACTATCGAATCGCGAAAAGGAAGGTCTTGTGATACTTTTATTTTTTTAAAAAATGAGAGTGCCTGTTTGCTCTTCGAGAAGCTTTTTGAAACCTCGCTAAGTTGCCACATAAAGCGAAAAAAAAACAGTAAAACGCCAGCACTGTAAATTATAAGCATCCATTGTGCGGTTGTAAAACCCTGATCTGCCAAACCTCCTGATGATATTTGCAGCTCTTGCAGAGTTATCGCGGGTTTTACTGTAATAGCCTGGCTTACCTGTTGAAGCTCGTCTGTGACGAATATTTCTCGCACCCACTCTGATTTGAATGCCGGAATCAGGATGGACAATAGTGCCGCGCTTACCAGGTACATTCTGTTAAGGATAAAAAAAGTTTCGTTCCTAAGCAATACCAGGTAAAACATGTAGAACACAATGAGATAGAGATTTACCTGCAGAAGGTATTGGAATGCAGTCATAGCGTTGATATTAGGTTTATAAACAGGGCGTACAGATTACTTTTCGAGTCTCACCCCGTGGTAATTAAAAAAAGTAATTCCTCTTCTTATATCTTCATTCGATCTGGGCCTTTCAATAATATCCACTTTTTTTATTTCGGGCGGCAATTTTTCGAAGTACAGTTTAAATACAAGTTTTTCGTTGTCTTCTGTAAACCCATGTCTTAGAGGTGCTATCGGAATCCCCTCTATTTTTTTGAGTTTATAGAACGATTCCCCGTCGTCAAGGTGCATACTCTTATTCACCTGAATCCACCCGCCCTTATTGCCTGTGTGTTCAAAGGTCACGATAGTGAACTGGTCGGTGATTTCTACCCTCGATATAATGCTAGTGGCTTCCGTGCCTCTTACGTTTGGCATATCGTATGCCCTAATGCTTTTTACTGAATCTTCCCTAAGTGCTACATAAGCAATGGGCAATCTATCGAGCGTAAGCGAATCAATGCTTTGCGCCACAATTATGGGTGCGGGAATACTATCCGCCTTTACGCTATCTTTAAGCTGTTTAGGCGATAATGATGATAGTTTTGGAGTAACCCTGTTATTTAGAATGGATTTCGAAAGTTTTTTGATGGCTTTTTCCGGAGTTATAACCATCGCAGAAGAAAAAACGAGCATTATGGCAAACATAGGGGCAGATAAGCCGTATTTTAATAATGCGGTTCGTCTGGACTTAGTTTTGTACAACATTTCAATCCGCTTTTTGAGCAATGATTGATTAAAAAAGTTATTGCTCAGCTGCACTTTCTGCACCCCGAAAACATTGCTTACCAAAAGCAAAGCATAGTCGGCCTTCCCCTTTTCTTTTGAAGCAATGTCATCAGCAATAAACTCATGGATGTACCTGACCGATTTTTTATAGCCATATACTACCGGGTTGAACCAATTGAGGATACTTACGAGTTCAAAAAATATCACGTCGGCCGAATGCAGTTGATCTGCATGAACCGTTTCATGCTTCAGGATAGATTCCCTTGAAGGGATGTCTTCCGCAACCCGAATACTTTTAAAAAAAGATTGCGCCTGATTGGAGCCTCTAAAACTTTTTGAGACATGATATAGTTGCCAAAAAAATCTCGTCAGATAAACTACCACACCCGCCAAATAGGCCAATGCAATCCACTCAGTTAATGAAAGGCTTTGATCCGCAACTTCTGCCGGATCAATACTCACTTTCTGCAAAGCCCTGGCAGGCGTTATGGCGAGTATATTCGTAACCTGTTTAATCTCTTCGGTAACAAACATCGCCTTAATCCAGTCCGACTGCATCAGCGGAATCAAAAACGATAAAACACCCGCACTAACCAGGAAAATCCTGTTCCACTTAAAAAAGGTTTCGTTCTTTAATACCAGTATGTAGAACAGGTAAAAAAGAATCAGGTAAATATTAACCTGGATGAGGTAGGCTGGCCAAGTCATATTTTTTTATTTGTCTTTTAATTTTTTCAAGAGCTTTAAAATCTCGTCGGCTTCTTTTAAATCAATCTTTTCTTTTTTAACAAAGAAGGAGAACATGCTCTCTACAGAGTTGCCGAAGTATCCCGAAAGCAGCTTATCGGTAGCAAAGCCTTTATATTTCTCTTTACTAATCGCCGGAAAATAGCGGTGGCTTTTTCCAAAGGCTTCGTGTTCTACAAAACCTTTTGTTTCTAAAATTCGCACTATCGTGGATACTGTATTGTAAGCCGGTTTCGGCTCCGCAAGTTCATCAATCACCTCTTTCACAAAAGCTTTTTCTAATTTCCATAGCACCTGCATAATCTGTTCTTCAGCTTTTGTTAATTCTCTTAATTCCATCTTTCTAAATTTTAAATCGTGATGAGCAACCTTTTAAGTTGATCTTATCAATAATAATCCAATATCACCGGGGGTGAAGCCACGCGGCTTGCCGAGCCCCCGATTTTGTTAACCTTGTAAAGTAATTTAAGATAAAAGTATTGATTAATGTTATTAGTTCGCGTATCGCTGATGTAAAGATCGTATGCGTAACGGCTTATATCAGAGTTGTTGTTTAGAATATCAAAAGCGCATAATTCGGCAGCTAAGCGGTTGCTTTTCATGAACTGCTTTTGCAGGCTTGCATTAAGAAGTGTAAAACTGCGGCCGGCGTTTGATCGGTAAACCCCATCTGTATTAATGCGCCATTTTTTAACAGGCTGTATGCTAATGCTTCCGCTGTTATCAATATTGAAGTAATTATTAGTAACTGTTCTTTGTGCCGAATTATCAATATGAGTAAAACTGGTTCGGTTATTTAAGGTGATATTTAAGATATCTTTATGGGCGTAGCTTAGTGTAAGATTTCCTCCGCCAATGTACCTGTCGCTGTTATTGGCTTTACCCTGAGCAAAGTTTTGATTGCGAGAATTTTGTCCGTGTATGCCCGGGCTTATTCGAAGCCCTTTAATTTTGCTGGGGATACTAATACTGCCGTTGAGGCTGAAACGGTAGTTACCATCTACGTTTATCGGTTGAGAAATGGTTACCGCACTAGCGTCGGTATTGGTACTATGGCTCACATCATTAAACGTTCGGGTGTAGCTAAGTGAAAAATTTGTATAGCTGTTTTTTTTGGGCTGGGATGACGAATATCGTAAAGAAGTACTGTAAGAAGTCGTCGCTTTTAAATCGGGGTTTCCGCGTCTGATATAAAACTGGCTTGTATTATTTTGAACGGCCTGAAGATCTCTGACTGATGGCGCGTAAGAATTGGAATAAGTAGTTACAGATAAAGATCGGTTTGCCTTAGGGCGATAAGTAACGGACAAATAAGGCAAGGCGTTGAAGTAATTTTTCGATACCGTTTGAAATAAATTTTTACTCAGTACTTCGCCATTTAGTGTCATAAACTGAAATTCAGTACGGAAATAAATGTTTACCTTTTTTAAGCTTTTACTAAAGCCCAACTCTGGCCCGTAACGCAGCGTTTTGCTTTTCGAAGTATTGGTGAGTGAATCAATTCTCAATTCAAAACGGCCATTGTCGGGATTGTATTCAAACGAACTTAAATCAGTATTATTTATCGTCGAATTATAGTTATTAGTCACAAAAATCGAAGTCTTTTTATCTTTACTAACCGTGCGATTAATGGTATTGCTGATACTTAGATAATGGTTAATGCGCTCGTTATCTTCCATCCGGTAATAATTTTCTTCGGTGTTTCTTTTATGATATTTATTGAAAACCGAATCTATATTCTCCGAAGAGTTATCGCGGCTATTACCACTTATGTAAAACGAGATCGAGCCTTTTTTCTGCTTAAAGTTCCGGTTTAAGCTTAGCGAGCCCTGAAAGAAAGGAGAGACGCTTTTGTCGCGGCTTATATTTCGTTGGTAATTAATGCTGTCGGCGTCAGAATTTGTCTGAGCCGATCTGTTAAGTCTGTTGCTTGAATTAGATCCCAAACTAATCGAGGGCGAGAAAGTTAAATTGGTTAAACTGTCGATCCTTGCGGTTAATCTCATATTAAATCTGTGAGATTGACTATTTGCTCTGGAGGTATTTATTCCCTCACCAAAAATAGTTTGTGCTTGTTGAATAATTTCTGCCTGACTGTTTTCCTTGGCGGGGATAATATTTTGTGAGTTGTTTTGGCTTTCCACAATCGTGGCGCTGGAATACGCAAAGTAGCTTCCGCTAAACTTTATCGCATCTTTCTTTAACCATGATTTAGAGAAATTTAAGCCGCCGGAATAAGTAGTAGCCAGTCCCTGGCTGGCATTGCCGATATTCACGCCGTTCATTGTTCGCGCTACTAAAGATCCGTTGCTTACGGTGTACGAGGTGCCGCCGCTGCCACCGAAGTTCGTAGCTTCTTCGGGCGAAAAACCTGCCTGATTTATGTTGTTTCCCAACAATAGGGCGTTAACCTGTGTTTTTTTATCGAAATGGTTTAAGCTAAGCGAACCCAGGTATCGATCCTGGGTACCGCCAGCGAGGGATGAATTACCAAACCAACCCTTTTTCTTGTCGTCTTTTAAAACAATGTTTAATATCTTCTCACGCTTGCCGTCGTCAATGCCGGTGCTCTTTGCTTGTTCCGATTTATCTTCGATAAGCTGAATGCTTTTAATTGCGTCGGCGGGGAGGTTTTTTGTGGCTATTTTGGGGTCGTTACCAAAAAATTCTTTCCCTTCAACTAATACCTTTTTCACACTTTCTCCCTGTGCTTTAATGTTTCCGTCTTTATCAACTTCCATCCCGGGGAGTTTTTTAATCAGTTCTTCGGCAGCGGCTCCCGGAACGGTTTTGAAAGCCGCCGCATTAAATTCTGTAGTATCTTCTTTTACCTTAATGGCCGGGCCTTCGCCTTCTATTTTTACCGCATTAAGCTCAATGCCTTCTTCTAAAATTAAGGTGCCCAGATTTGCGGTGGCTTTTTCTTTTGCCAGAGAAAACAATTTCTGAAAAGGCTTAAACCCTATAAACGAAACTGTTAAGCGATAACTGCCTGCCGCTGGACTTTTTATAGTAAAAGTGCCGTCTTTAATGCTTACGGCATTACTTATTAGTGTGGAGTCGCTTAATTTGAACAACCTGATTACCGCCGATTCAATAGGTTTTTGATCATTACCGATAACCTTACCGGAAATTGCTCCCGGCACACTTTGAGCCGAAGCAGTAAAACTTAGAACCGTTAAGATCAGGATCAGCAATATTCCAAATGGGTTCAAATTTATTCTGTTCATTATTAATCAGAAATAGGTAATGCAAGAGCTAATATATAACTAATATTTTAGTTGTCAAGATTTTTAAAATATTTTATGTGTTGAACTTCTTACCGGGTTTCCTGTTACATTTATGAACTTAAAAACAAAGATGACTATCACCTTTCACGGTGCTGCCCAAAACGTTACCGGCAGCAAACACTTAATAGAACTGCAAAACGGCACTCAAATATTATTAGACTGCGGCATGTTTCAGGGTATGGGTGAGGATACCGACGAATTAAACGGACATTTCGGTTTTAGGCCCGACAAAGTTAATTACCTCATTCTTTCTCATGCGCATATCGATCATTGCGGACTCCTACCACGTTTAGTTGCGGAAGGATTCACCGGAACGATTTACAGTACCGCCGCCACTATGGATCTGGCCAGAATTCTTCTCAACGATTCTGCTCATATACAAGAGCAGGACGCAGAGTTTAGCAACAAAAATCGCTCTAGAAGAGGGCTTCCTTTACTTAAGCCCTTATATACAGAAACCGATGTAATAGAAACAATGCGGCGTTTCAAGATCGTTGATTATAACGAAGACTTTGAGATTGAACCCAGAATCAAACTGAAGTTTACCGATGCAGGCCATATTCTGGGCAGTGCCGCAGTACACCTCAGGATTCTTGACGAAGGTAAAGAGTACCGGATTACTTTCAGCGGAGATGTAGGGCGTTACGGGGACCCATTACTGCAAAGCCCGCAGGTTTTTGATCAGGCAGATTATATTCTTTTGGAATCAACTTACGGCGATTCTCTTCATAAAGATTTAGAAGCCATAGAGGGCCAGCTTCAGGAAGTGATCCAGGAAACATGTATTATCAAAGGAGGGAAACTAATTATTCCGGCATTTAGCGTAGGTCGCACGCAGGAACTTCTATACGCTTTAAATGCATTAGAACTAAAAGGAACTTTGCCTGATCTGCCCTACTATATCGACAGTCCTTTGTCGGAAAAGGCTACCAATGTACTTAAGGAGCATACCGAGGTGTTCAATAAAAAAGTAAAGGAAGTTTTAAAACGCGATGATGATGTGTTCCATTTTAAAGGGCTCAAGTTTGTGCAGTCTGTCGAAGAGTCGAAGGCATTAAACAACGATCCCCGCCCCTGCGTAATTATTTCATCATCAGGAATGGCCGAAGCGGGCAGAGTAAAGCATCATATCAAAAATACCATCGGAAACGCAAAGAATACTATTCTTATAGTAGGATATTGTGAGCCGTCTTCACTAGGTGGAAAGCTGGTATCGGGGAATAAAGTTGTGAGGATCTTCGGCGATGAGTATGATGTTAGAGCAGATGTAAGAGTTATAAAGTCGATGAGTGCGCACGGGGATTACGAAGACCTATTGAGGTTTTTATCCTGCCAAAATCCCGCCGAAATAAAACGAGTATTTCTTGTACATGGCGAATACGATGTGCAAACCCGGTTTAAACAAAAACTGGTTGAAGCAGGATTTAGCAATGTGGTTATCCCAAAACAACATCAGCAAGAGCATCTATAATTAAAAGAAAGCTTTAATCATTCCTTTTAAAGATGGAATCTGGAAAGTAACACTAGCCTGTTGCTTTTCGGGTTCTATTTCTGTGGCGGTTCTGCTTTTGTACCCTATTACCAATAGTGCGGGTATGAGTAGAATTAAGAATGGTGATACTGATTGTGTCTTTTTCATGCCGTTGGTATTGAGAATCAAATAAACGGCTAGATTTTTTAGCTTTATAATTATTTAGACTAAGCGGGAGTAGTACTAGATAAACGGACTGTTTTTGGTGTTAAACGTTAGTCGGGTAAAACCGGGGGTTGGAAGATAGTTTTTATGTGTTGGTCGATAGCTGCTTTAACATAAGCTGTGTATTTAATATTTTCGTTTCAAATTCAGTTACCGGATATTTGCTTTCTATCAATTGAATGAGAAGCTGTGTGGCCAGCTGGCCCATTTCGAATGCGGGCTGCCTAACCACTGTTATTTCCGGACAAAACAAGTCGGCCACCCTTGAATTTGTAAAACCCGAGATGGCAATCTTCGAACCATATTCGGGGTCTAATTTCTTAAAAGCCAATAAAGTACTGGTAGAGATTTTATCCTGGGCTATAAAAATAGCCTCGGGCCTTTTTTCAAGCTTTAGCAAATCTTTTACAATCGCGTCAAGCTCTTCCTGAATCTGGCCACTGTAATTGCAGTATTTAACATAATCAGGATTAAATGGGATACTGTGTTTCTGCAGCGCAGCTTTATACCCTTCAAGCCTTTCGCGGGTGATAGATAAATGTGCCGCGTTGGTAAAGTGTGCGATGTGTTTGTGGCCGCACTTTATAAGATACTCGGTAGCCTCAAAGCCGCCCTGAAAATTATTGGCGATAACTTTATGGGTATTAATTTCTTCGGATACGCGGTCGAAAAAAACAATGGGCAGTCCTTTGTCGTGCAGGGATTTTAAATAAGAAATGTCATTGCTTTCAGAAGATAAAGAAATGAGCAAGCCATCTACCGACCTGGAAGCAAGGTGTTCAACGTTTAATACCTCACGCTCGTGGTTTTCATTACTTTGGGTGATAATAACATGATAGCCCGAATTATAAGCTATCGATTCAATTCCGTTAATCGCCTGCGAAAAAAAGTTATTAGCAATTTCGCAAACCACAACGCCGATGGAATAGCTTCGCCGCTCTTTCAAACTCAAGGCAATAGGATTTGGCCGATAGTTGATTTTCTCGGCGTACTCCAAAACAATGCGCTTTGTTTCGTCACTTATCTCATATCCGCCGCGTAGCGCTCTCGATACGGTTGAGGTGGATAATCCTAAAGCTTTAGCAATATCTTTAATGGTGACCGTTTCGTACCGCATGGGAATATTAAGTTTACTCCCGAAATTAATACATTGCGCTGGAATGTCGGATTGCTGGACGCCAAAATAAAACGCTTCTATTCAATAGAGAATTGCGGTATCTGTTATAGGTAGCTTGACGAAGCGTTTTGACTTAGTAAAGTAATCTTACCGCTTCAGGGAGTTTATTCTTTTTAACCACCTTGCCCCCTCTCCTTCAGGAGAGGGATCAAGGCTGAGGTTTTATTCGTTTGCCGCTTTACCTAGCGTGGCCAAAATACCGCCGTCTACATAAAGAATATGCCCGCTCACAAAATCAGAGGCTTTAGAGGCTAAAAAGATGGTAGCACCCTGTAAATCCTCGGGCTCGCCCCATCTTGCCGCTGGCGTACGGCTGATAATGAAATCGTTAAACGGATGACCGTCGACACGGATAGGAGCGGTTTGTGCCGTAGCAAAATAACCTGGTCCAATTCCGTTTACCTGAACGTTATATTGAGCCCATTCTGTAGCAAGGTTTTTAGTAAGCATTTTTAGTCCGCCCTTTGCCGCTGCATAAGCACTTACAGTTGCTCTTCCTACCTCGCTCATCATAGAGCAGATATTGATAATTTTCCCGGAGTTACGTTTTACCATAAACTTTCCAACCTGTTTAGACATAATGAAAGGCCCGGTAAGGTCGATTTTGATTACCTGATCCCAATCGGAAACTTCCATTTCCAGAACCGGAATACGTTTAATAATACCTGCGTTATTAATCAGGATATCTATTGGGCCAACCTCCTGTTCAATTTGTGCCACACCCTTAGCAACTGCGGGTTCGTCGGTTACGTCGAAAATATAGCCATAACATTTTATCCCGTTTTTGGCATATTCTTCAATTGCGGCATCAAGCTTTTGTTTATCAATATCATTGATAACTATTTGTGCTCCTGCTTTAGCAAGCCCTGTTGCCATAGACATACCCAAACCGTGAGTTCCGCCTGTAATAAGGGCCGTTTTACCGGTTAAATCAAAAAGTGATAGTGACATTTTTATAGTATTAGTAAATTGATGGAATTATAAGAGTAGTGCAATGTTAGGAAAATTGATCGGGATAAAAAACCTTTTCAAACAGGATAAAGCATAAAAAAGAAACAAAACTGCTACATAATTTTAAATCTTATGCAGAAAGAGTAATTTGCAAGCATCCGACAATAAATGACACCAACCATACCAACATTATTTAGTTTAGAAGGCAAAATTGCTCTTGTTACGGGTTGTAACCGAGGCATTGGTAAAGCGATGGCCGAAGCCCTGGCCGAGGCCGGTGCAGACATTTTGGGGGTATCATCTTCCATGCCTGCTAATGGAAGCGAGGTGGAGAAATCGATAAAAGCTTTAGGAAGAAATTTTAAGCCTTATCAATGCGACTTTAGTGACAAAGATCAGGTAAAGGGATTTTTAGAAAAAGTACTTTTAGAAAATAATCAAATCGATATTCTGGTCAACAACGCGGGTATTATACTGCGTCAGCCTGCTGCCGAACATTCGGATGAATATTGGTATAAGGTGATCGATGTAAATCTTAACAGCCAGTTTATCATCACCCGCGAGATCGGTTCGCAAATGCTTAAACAAGGCTCAGGGAAAATAATTTTTACAGCATCGCTGCTAACATTTCAAGGAGGTGTTAATGTGCCGGGCTATGCTGCAAGCAAGGGAGCTATTGGTAGCCTGGTAAAATCTTTTTCTAACGAATGGGCGTCGAAAGGTATAAATGTGAATGCCATTGCGCCCGGATATATTTCAACGGATAATACGGATGACCTGAGAAATGATCCCGAACGGAGTAAATCAATTTTAGATCGGATCCCGGCCGGAAGATGGGGAGAACCGGAAGACTTTAAGGGCCCGGTAGTTTTCCTGGCATCAAAAGCATCCGATTACATGCACGGAACTATTCTGACTGTCGACGGCGGTTGGATGGGAAGATAATTAAGCTTACATAATCTTAAAATATACTATGTTAATGAATCAACGATACGCTCAGGGCCCTAAAGAGGTTGCGGGCTTAAATACTGCCGGACTAAGAGAGAACTTTCTGGTTGAGGATCTGATGCAAAACGATCAGTTTAACTTTACTTATTCTCATTTCGACAGAGCAATTGTAGGAAGTGTAGTGCCGGTAACCAAACAGCAAGAACTTCCGACTTATGATAACTTACGGTCTGATTATTTTCTTGAAAGAAGAGAAATCGGTATTATTAACGTAGGTGGCGATGGTGAGATTATTGTCGACGGGGCAACTAATAGCGTCAATAAGCTCGACGCACTTTATATAGGCAAAGGATCGAAATCGGTAATTTTCAAAAGCCTTTCGGCTGATAATCCCGCTAAGTTTTACATGTATTCTGTACCTGCTCACAAAGAATTTCCGGTGCAATTGGTGAAGAAAGAAGATGCCTTTCCAACAACAATAGGTAGTAAAGCAACCGCTAACGAGCGTACAATTTACAAATACATCCATCTCGAAGGAGCAAAAAGCTGTCAGCTGGTAATGGGCCTAACTGTATTACATGAAGGAAGTGTATGGAACACAATGCCATCACATGTGCATGACAGACGAAGTGAGATCTATTTCTACTTCGATGTGCCGGATAATCAAATCGTATTTCATATGATGGGGCAACCGCAGGAAACCCGCCATCTTATTATGCACAATCATCAGGCGGTAATTTCTCCCCCATGGTCAATTCACTCGGGTGGAGGTACGGCTAATTATGGCTTTATCTGGTCTATGAGCGGCGAAAATCTGGTTTATTCGGATATGGATGCAGTGGCGATGAGAGATTTGAGATAAATAGTGTTTCCAAACAGCAATAAAAAAAGCGCAACTCAATGCGCTTTTTTTATTGGTACTAAGTCCGGTTTGTAACAGCGCAAACCAATCTGTTGCCAACCAAATCATTCTTATAATCTATCCTTTACAGGGAACCACTTCGCAATCGTTCCCGGAATTTTTTCAGGCCGCTTTTTTGAATTACTAAAAAGATTTTTGTAACATTGATATTAGAGAAGATAACCAATTAGTAAACCGACTTCTTCCGGTAATTCAAAAGCTTAATAAGTGTATTCAATTTATGAAGGTATATAAAAAGCCTTTTATTGAGTGTTTGCCCGAATATCAAAAATTGGTATCCGAAGGTGATGAAATAGCTTTCGAAAAAATATATGGTTATTATCATAAAAAGTTGATCGCGTTTTCCAGCACTTATACAAAATCTAAAGAATTAGCAGAAGAGATTGTAGAAGATGTTTTTGTTAAATTGTGGTTTAAGCGGGAAGCTGTAGCTGAAATTACCAACCTTAATGTTTATCTCTACACAGCCATTAAGCATCAGTCGCTCAATGCCCTCTCCAAAGAGGCACGAAGGGTGGTTACAGAGCTTTTGGAGGTTACACACTATACAGATCACTCCGAGTATTCCTCGCCCCACGATCTTCTGGTAACTTCGGAATTAATGCAGTCGGTACAGTCGGCAATTGATTCTTTACCACCAAGATGTAAATTAATTTTTCAGTTGGTACGAGAAGACCAGTTACGCTATAAAGAGATCGCCGAGATTCTGAATATTTCCGTAAATACGATTGATACGCAAATGGCGATAGCTGTAAAACGCCTATGTTCTGCCCTCAACATTCCACTCGGAAATAAGGCGATTAAGCTCTTCGAGAAAAAAAGATAAATTTCTTTTAGTAGATTTTCATTTCCCTGCTGTCTTAATACAAAAAGCATCCTGTAATGGACAGTAATGATAAAATCTGGATATTGATGAGCCGCTCTTTAAGCGGCGAAATCTCTGCTGAAGAAGAGAGCGAACTAGCTGCTCTTTTAGAAAGTCATCCCGATTTAAATCAACAGTATTTTATGTTAAAGAAGCTTTGGAATAAAAGCTTCACCTCAGCCAATATTCCGGAAGAAGAGAAGGATGAAAGGGCACTCTTTAAAAAAATCATAAATAAAGCCGAAACGGAGCGTCGAAACGCCACTGAGATTTTCGAAGAAAAACCAGAACCATTACTGATACGCCTGTTTAGCAAGCGTTTACTATTTGCATACGCTGCCTCCATTGCGGCTGTTTTGATATTTTTTATCACCCGGCCTGTTCAAAATATTGAGCAGCAGCCCGAGCAGCTTATTACAGCCCATAATGGCAGCAGAAGTAAAATACTATTGCCCGATGGCACAACCGTTTGGTTAAATGGAGGCTCAAAAATTTATTACGACTATGAATTTTCGGGCCCCTTACGTGAAGTGAGGCTCGACGGAGAAGCATTTTTTGATGTAGCTAAAATAAAGGATCGGCCTTTTATTGTACACGCTGGTAAAATTGATATTAAGGTACATGGTACGGCTTTTAATGTAAAGTATTATCAGGATGATAAAAATATAGAGACTACGCTTCTTCATGGAAAAATCGAGGTCAGCGATAATACTAACAAGGAAAAACCATCTATTTTTCTGGTTCCAAATCAGAAATTAATTATCCCGGCAGAACGATCAGTATCAGCCAAAGCCCCATCCAAAAAGGCGTATGAGCTGCTGAATTTGGATACGAAGTTAGAAGAGAAAGAGCGTATTGAAATCGCATGGATCTATAACCGCATGGAGTTCCGCGGAGAAAGCTTTGAAGATTTAGCCCGAAAGCTTGAACGTTGGTATAACGTTACCATAACCTTTGAGGACGATGCCGTAAAATCGTTAATGTTTAATGGCTCGTTCGAAAAGGAAACTGCTGAACAAGCTTTCAGCGCCCTTCAAAAAGTAGCAGCATTTAATTTTAAAATACAAGGACGTGAAATATTTATTAAATCACCTGATCAAGTTACATCCGGTATAAAATAAAAACGGAGAATGTTGACGCATTCCCCGTTTAAGAGATTAAACTTAATTAACCCCAACCCTGCGAAAAGTTGGATTATTCAATTTAAACCTAATTCAAAAGTATGAAATGTTTTTTAACGATTTCCAGAAAATCGTTCCCTTCAAATTTTGTTCTAATTATGAACCTAACCACCATTCTGATACTCCTGTTTTCGATAAGTGTTTCGGCTACAGGCTTTTCTCAGAACAAAATTAATCTGCAGGTGAAAAAATCAGCAATTGCTGATGCTATAAGCCAGATCGAGGAACAATCATCTTACCGTTTTCTGTATAATCAGAATCTGGGCGAGATAAAGCAAAAAGTATCCGTTAAACTGGAAGACGCCAGTATTGATCAGGCACTAAAAGAACTGCTCAAAAATTCCGGACTTAGCTACCAGTTTATTAATAACGAACTGATCGCTATTCAAAAGACCGAAGTATCCCAGGTTGATGTAAAAGTTACAGGAAAAGTAATTGATAAAGGCGGTGAGGCATTAATAGGCGTGTCGATAAAAGTGAAAGGTACCAGCAATGGGGTTACCACCAACGAAAACGGAGAATTTGCGCTGACCGTGCCCGAGAACGCAACTTTGGTTTTTTCGTACTTAGGATTCGAAACATTGGAACTCAAACTTGCCGGACAAACCAAATTGAATATTACACTTCAGCAATCTGTAAGCCAGTTAAATGAAGTAGTTGTAGTGGGGTATGGTACGCAGAGAAGGGCGCAGGTTGCTACTGCGGTGGCGAGTGTTAGAGGCGAGGATATAGCGCAGCGCGGTACGGTAGGCCCTCTGCAAGCAATACAGGGACAAGTTGCCGGAGTTGATATTCGTACAGCTTCGGGCCGGGCCGGTGCCGCCTATAATATACAAATCAGAGGTCAGAATTCTTTAAACCCGGCGGCTCCTTTATTTGTGGTTGATGGCGTTATCGTAGATAATATAGACTTTTTAAATTCTCAGGATATTGAAAAAATCGATGTCTTAAAAGATGCTGCATCAACAGCGGTATATGGTTCCAGGGGTTCAAACGGTGTTGTGCAAGTTACAACAAAGGGTAAAAGCTCTGTAAAAGCTGGTGCTACAATATCATATGACGGATATGTCGGCATAAGAAAGATAGCCCGCATGCCAGATTTTATGGGTGGCGATGAATGGTTCGAATATAGACAGAATGCTTTTATCACTCCTGAATTGTTAAAGACCCCCGTAGGTGCATATGATAACAAAATCGGAGGACTTGCTTTAAGTCCCATCTTCGCTCAAATAATGGCCGATAAAGCTTTTACCAATTGGCGTGATTTAGTAACTCAAACGGGCGCACAAGAGAATCATTGGCTTACAGTTTCGGGCAGAAGCAACAACGATATGTCTTACCTTATTGGTGCAGGATTTCAGAATGAAAAGGGGAATTTAACCAACGAGTTTCTGAAAAGGTATAATTTTAAAGCAAGTGTAGACCATAAATTAAATACCCGATGGGCGGCAGGAGCAAGTATAAATTTTGCTCTTTCGGAGATGGAGAGAGGAAGTGACAATGCTGTAACAAATGCCTTCAGGATGGCTCCGGTGGTGCCTGCTTATGATGAAGCAGGACAATTAAAAGTGAGGCCCGGACAGTTTCCGGGTCTAAGCATGACAAGTTCGGTTAATCCATTGCTAGATAATGCAAATAGCCAGAATAATACCAGAAGATACTATGGTTTAGGTAATTTATATTTGCAGTATTCTCCTCTGAATTGGATAGACATTCGCTCTACTTTTTCTCCTAGTTTAAATTTCAATCGAAATGGTAAATATACTGGTGCTCCTACAGAAAACAGGGTTGGTTTATTACCCATTGCGCAAATGGATAACTTACAAAGATTTTCTTATATTTTAGATAATACCCTAAATGTTCGAAAAGACTTTAAAGAACACAGTCTTGGATTTACCGGCCTATTCAGTATTCAGAGTGACCGTTTTGAAAACAATTCTGCCAGTGTGGTTAATCTGCCATTTAATTCATCTTTTTATAACCTGGGTTCTGGTGCTATTCGTGAGAACATTACCAGCGGATATGTGGAACGAGGCCTTGTATCATTCATGGCACGGGTTAACTATTCCTATCAGGACAAATACTTAGCCTCGCTTGTTACAAGGTGGGATGGTTCATCTATGCTTTCAGAAGATCATAAATGGGCTTCCTTTCCATCGGCAGCTGTTGCGTGGCGTATTTCACGCGAGCCTTTTATGGAAGCAGTGACTTTTATATCAGATCTGAAAATCCGTTTTAGTGCCGGTTACGCAGGTAATAATAACGGAGTGAGCCCATATGAAACTCAAGCTAGTGTTAGTGCGCCTGTATTATATGATTTTGGAGGAACTATTGCCTCGGGATACACTCCCAGCCGGCTGGCAAACCAAAATTTGACTTGGGAAAAGACCAGAGAATACAACTTGGGCTTGGATTTTGAATTCCTGAAGGGGCGGATATTTGGGGCGTTAGAGCTGTATGACAAGGTTTCTGATGGTTTGATTACCGCCAGACAATTGCCTTTTGAAACTGGCTATTTATCGATTAAGGATAATGTTGCGTCGGTCGGCAATAAAGGGGTTGAACTATCCTTAAGTACGATTAATATTTCTAAAAAGAATTTTACCTGGAGCACCAGTTTTAAGTACGGCCGCAATAACAACAAAATATTAGAATTGCCTGGTGGAAAAGACCTACCGCTGAATGGTTATTTTATAGGAAAGCCATTGAATGTTAACTATAACTATGTTTTGGATGGTGTTTGGCAGGAGAGTGAAAAAGCTGCGGCATTAGTTTATGGACAGTCGCCCGGACAGGCGAGAGTTAAAGATTTAAACAACGATAAGAAGATTGGCCCAGCCGATATGACGATCATTGGGCAGCAGACTCCCAAATGGACGGGAGGCCTTTCTACTAGCCTTAACTATAAGCGATTTGACTTTTCTGCCTCATTAATTGCCAGAATGGGCTCTCAAATCAATAGTACGTTTCATCAGGAATTTGCTAATCTGGCAGACAGGGGCCGGGCTAAATTAAATATGGACTACTATATGCCGGCTAATAATGTTACAGCCACTCGTGCATCAACCTTTTATCCGCAGCCCGGAAATCCAGGGCCATATTGGGCCGGAGTGGGTCACTACAGAGATAATTCTTTCGTAAAAGTGCAGAATATCATTCTAGGATATTCAATTCCAGCATCCCTTCTTCAGAAGGTTAAGATCAGTAATATTAGGATGTATGCAAACGTAAGCAATCCATTTATTTGGACAGATTACGATGGGTTCGACCCGGAATATGCAAATGAGCCCTTAGTAGAAACCGGTGTAAGTAATATGACTTACCAGTTTGGAATTAATGCGAGATTTTAAAAAAAACAAAAATGAAAAAGTTAAAAATACTTATATATATATGTGCGTTGCTAACGCTTACATCGTGCAAAGACCTTCTGGATGAGGAAAATATATCAAATGTTAATTCAGATGAATATTACAAGACAACTGAAGGATATACCGCTGTTGTAAACGCATCTTATGCAGCTTTAAGAAGTGTCTATAGCACTCCGTTTATATTTAGCGCTGGAACTGACCTCTTTGTTGAGGGTCGTAATGGGCAGCCTCCCGGTATTTCAGAATATCGGAATCTTACCCCTGATGAAACAATAGTTGAGAACTTTTATAAAAACTCTTATTCGGCTATTCAGGTATGCAATATAGCCCTGTATTTTAACGATAAAACAGCTGCTAATGCTAATCTCGCGGGTCGAAAAGCTGAAGTTCAATTTCTACGTGCGTATTACTATTTTTTGCTGGTTCAGCAATTTGGAGGGGTTCCAATCATAAAAGATCGCTTTACAACTCCCGCATTACAATTTAAGCGTAATTCTGCACAAGAAGTTTATAGTTTTATTATAAATGAAATGAACGAAGCTTTGCTTGTTTTACCCGAAACTCAAACAGATTTTGGACGTGTAACCAAGAGAGCTGTGAGACATTTTTTAGCGAAAGTTCATCTTACCAGAGGCTATGAGACTTTCGGAACGCTGCTAGATTTCACAACTGCAGCCACATTAGCAGACGCAGCTATAAATAATCAGCTATTAACACTACCTTTTGAGAGTGTATTCACTCCCGGTAATGAAAAAAATGCTGAAATACTCTTTTCAATCCAATATGATCCCTCATCAATTTCTAATCAGGTAACAGGCGGCCATTCTCAGAATTATTGGTTTGGCCCTTACATGGGCGGGCAGGGTGCAGCCGAAGGGTATCCTAACAGGGCTTATCAGCTAGTGCCAACGATGTATCTATTTGATTTGTTTACAGATAAAGATTCGCGTTTTGACGCAACTTTTATGATTCAATATTATCAGCGATATTATGATTATTATGATAAAGCTTCAGACAGGGTTAATCTTAATGTGAAATTCTATTATGCCCCAAAATGGGCATCTTCTACTGTCGATATCGCAGCATGGCGCGCAGTAAATCCAACCAGACGAAATGCAGCAACGGTTATTCCTTACTCTTCGGCATGGGAGGCGTCGCGAACAACAGGGCCTGATAATGCAACTCCCGCAATTAAGAAATTTGATGATCCCAAATCAATTTATGGCACATCAAGCAGTACCAGGGATATATTTCTGGCTCGTCTCGCAGAAACATATCTTATCGCTGCCGAAGCTTATTTTAAAGCTAATAACCCGGGAGTGGCTGCTGATAGGATCAATGAAGTAAGAAAGCGAGCGGCAAAATCAGGGCAAGATCTTAGTATCTCCTCTGCCGATGTTAATATCAATTTTATACTAGATGAAAGAGCACGGGAATTAGCCGGAGAATATCATCGATGGTTTGACCTAAAAAGGACCGGAACTTTAATGGAAAGAACCCGGCTTTACAACCGGGATATCAAAAAGTGGTATGATAGCAATATCGATCCCTTTTTAGGAACTGGCGGGAAGTTCAAAATATTACGTCCGATACCTACTAATGCACTGATCTTAAATCAGGAGATGATAGAGCAAAACCCGGGATATTAAAATCTGGAAACAAAAAGAGAGGCTGTTTTTACAAAATCAGTCTCTCTTTTATTTTATCCCTCCTGCAATCGTTATCGGGAACGATTGCACAGTTTTAAATCATCAAATCTTACCATCTTAGTTTCAAACTCCTTAAACTTGTTGTCGGGTGTTTCGAGTTAAATACACTAAGTCCTTGGCCCTGTAAATCAATTTGCTTTAGGAGGTATCAGAACGCCGGGGTAAACCGTTATAAAACAAATCTATTTAGCGATGAAGTTAACGCTTACTATACTATCAGCAGTTACATCACTTATCAGTTCCCTTAATGGGTTTGCGCAACAGTCCGTAGCAAAGCCCTGGCCCTCCAAAATGCCTGTTGTAAAGGCACCAGTATTTAAAAAGGACACCTTTAATATTGTAAACTACGGGGCTGTAAACGACGGAAAAACCCTCAATACAAAGAGTATAAACGATGCTATAAATGCCTGTTCTAAAAAAGGCGGTGGCGTAGTGCTTATTCCACGCGGCTTGTGGGTTACAGGTCCGGTAGAGCTAAAAAGCAATGTTAATCTGCATTTAAAAGCTGATGCCTTACTATCATTTACCGAAGACTTGTCTCAGTATAGATTAATACCTACTAATTGGGAGGGTTTAGGTTCGGTGCGTAATCAATCACCTGTTTCAGGGTCCGATTTAACCAATATCGCCATCACTGGTAAGGGGATAATAGACGGAAACGGTGATGCCTGGCGCATGGTAAAAAAAGATAAACTTACAGAGAGTCAATGGAAAAATGTGTTAGCATCGGGAGGATTTTTGAGCGACGATAAAAAGATCTGGTATCCAAGCGAAAGCTCTCTAAAAGGTTCGAAAGTTAAAAACGCCGGCGTAATTGCCGATGGTAAAACTGCCGAAGATTTCGCCGAGATTAAAGATTTCCTTAGGCCGAATCTTATCGTATTAACGCGTTGCAAAAACATTCTTTTAGATGGAGTAACGTTTCAAAACTCACCGGCATGGAATATTCATCCTTTGATGTCGGAGAATATTACTATTCGGAATATTTACGCTAAAAACCCATGGTATGCTCAAAATGGAGACGGACTTGATCTGGAATCTTGCAGTAATGTACTAGTCGAAAATAGTGTTTTCGACGTGGGTGATGATGGAATCTGTATAAAATCCGGTCGCGATGCACAGGGTCGCAAACGAGCTATGCCGACTCAAAACGTTGTTATCAGAAATTGTGTGGTTTATCACGCACATGGCGGTTTTGTAATCGGGAGTGAGATGTCTGGCGGGGCTAAAAATATTTACGTTTCTGATTGTACCTTTATCGGAACAGATATTGGGCTGCGATTTAAAACCACACGTGGTCGCGGGGGCGTGGTAGAAAATATCTTTATTAAGAATATCAATATGAAGGATATCGCTGGCGAAGCACTGCTCTTTGATATGTATTATGCGGCGGTCGATCCGATTCCGGTGGCTGGCGAAAAACGCGACGCCCCAAAAGTTCAATTGTTACCTGTTACCGAAGAAACCCCGGCGTTTAGAAATTTTTACATCAGCAACGTGGTGGCACACGGTGCCGAGAAAGCAATCTTTGTACGCGGTTTACCTGAGATGAATATTAATAACATCTTTTTAGAGAACATGACCTTACAAGCTAAAAAGGGAATTGAAATTGAAGAAGCTCAGCACATTCATATGAAAAACATCCATGTAATTACCCGCGATTCCAAGCCTGTAGTTAGCATTGTAAATAGCGGCAACCTTAGTTTCGACAAGCTTCAATATAAAGAAGGAGCAGCGGTTTTGTTTAACGTTAATGGCGAACGTAGCTCCAAAATTTCAGTTACAAATACGAATGTTATCGGCTCTGTAAACAAAGCGGAATTTAATAATGATGCTAAGTCAGACGCGTTGAAAATCAATTAAACCAACATGAAAAAACTTTTTAGTATACTATTATTATCTCTGTTACTATCTGTCGATTCGTTTGCGCAGAGCAAGCCCGTATCAGAACGAATGGCAGCTACCGTGATGGATATTTGGGCAGACTCTTTATGGACAGGCCGTCCGTTTAAATGGACCTACGATCAAGGGGTTATCCTCGAAGGTATTGCGGCGATATGGCACCGTACCGGCGATGGCAAATACTTCAGTTACATTAAAAAAAGTATGGATCATTTTGTAAAAGAAGATGGTACCATTCGCACTTATGACGCCGATTCATATAATATCGACCATGTAAAAAACGGAAGGGCGCTTTTATTACTATATAAGGTTACCGGTCAGGAGAAATATTTTAAAGCGGTGCAATCATTACGTCAGCAATTAAGCATTCACCCACGTACAGCAGAGGGAGGTTTTTGGCATAAAAAGATTTACCCTCATCAAATGTGGCTCGACGGGCTGTATATGGGGCAGCCTTTTTATGCGGAATATTCAGCCATGGCGCACGACTGGCAAGCTTTTAACGATATTGCTACTCAATTCATCTTGATGGAGAAAAACTCCATCGATACCAATACGGGCCTTTTGTATCATGGTTATGATGAATCGCGAGAGCAAAAATGGGCAGATCCCGTTACAGGCAGATCTCCTCATTTCTGGGGTCGGGCAATGGGCTGGTACGGAATGGGCCTGGTTGATGCTTTGGAGTATTTTCCGGCTAATCACCCCAAGCGCGACTCATTGATCTCGATTTTAAACCGTTTCGCAAAAACCGTTCAGAGCGTACAGGATTCGAAAACGGGCGTATGGTATGACATTCTGAATATGCCCGCGGCAAAGGGCAATTATTTAGAATCTTCCGCATCAAGCATGTTTATATACGCACTGGCCAAAGGCGTTCGTTTGGGATATCTTCCGGAAAGTTATATGAGTGTAGTGCGAAAAGGCTACGACGGAATTTTGAAAGAATTTGTTGAAACGGTGAATGCCGACAAAGTTAATCTTACCAAAACCGTCAGCGTTTCTGGTCTTGGCGGAAAACCTTACCGTGATGGCAGCTATGAATACTATTTAAGTGAAAAAGTAATTACCAACGATCCCAAAGGAGTAGGTTCATTTATGTCGGCCTCGAATGAAATGGAACTTGCGGCCATGTCAAAAGTAGGGAAAGGAAAAGTAGTAACCCTCGACAATTATTTCAATAATGAAATTAAAAAGGATGCGCTTGGGAAAAATTACCAATTCCATTATACCTGGGATGATCGCACGAACAGTGGGTTTTCGTTTATGCGTAACCTTTTCAATTATGCGGGTGCCAGCACAAACACCTTAACATCCGCTCCAACCGCCTCCAATCTTCAGAATTCCGACATTTATATAGTTGTTGATCCGGATACCGAGAAAGAAGCGGCAAAGCCAAATTTCGCAACAGCAAAAGATGCGGATGAGCTATACAAATGGGTTAATGATGGAGGTGTACTGGTTTTAATGACTAACGATTATATCAATGCCGAATTAATCAAGTTCAATACTATCGCCAACAGGTTCGGTATTCATTTTAATTCGGATATGATCAACGCCGTTAAAAATGACGCTTATGAAACCGGATCGTTTATAGTGCCCGCCAGACATCCCATCTTCAAAACATCTAAAAAAGTTTATATAAAAGAGATCAGCACACTCAAACTTTCATCCCCGGCCAAATCCGCATTCACATCAGGCAAAAATGTAGTTATGGCTACAGCCAAAGTTGGCAAAGGAACGGTGTTTGCGGTGGGCGATCCATGGCTTTACAATGAATATGTAGACGGCCGGAAACTTCCCGCCCAATACGAAAATTTTAAAGCCGCTAATGATTTAGTTAATTGGTTAATTGCTCAATCGTCTAATTAATGAAAGCGAATATTTTTTTATACCGTTTAGGCATGTTGGCAATGTTCTTATGTTGCAGTATGTTGGTTAATGGGCAGCACATTAGTGATAATACCCAGGTTAGCCTATCCGGCGAAGCGGTACTCAAAGAATTAATCGCCGACAATATGCTTATCTGCCAAAGGAGTTCAGGCGGATGGCCCAAGGCTATCGGCAGCGTGAAGTTAGACTATAAAAAAAAGCTCAGCACCTCGGAAATAGCGGCGATACGTGATGATTTCTCTAGAAATGATGCCACTATTGATAATGGTGCCACCGTTAAAGAAATCCGTTTTCTGGCAGAACAATACAAACAAACTTCGAAAAAGCCTTATCTGGAAGCTGTTCAAAGCGGACTTTTATATCTCTTAAAGGCTCAATATCCAAATGGCGGCTGGCCTCAATTTTTCCCCGATACGAGTGGATACCGAAAGCACATTACCTTTAACGATAACGCCATGGTAAATGTGTTGAGTCTTTTGCAGGATGTTAGTGAACGATCACACTTTATGGATGTTGTTGATTTATCCTTGTCGGCAGTAGCTAAAAATGCCGTTTCAAAAGGGATAAAATGTATAGTTAATACGCAGGTTAAAGTGGATGGAAAATTAACCGCCTGGTGCGCTCAGCATGATAACAACACCTTACTTCCAGCCAACGCGAGAAGTTACGAACTAATCTCTTTAAGTGGTATGGAATCATCAGGAATCATCGAATTTTTAATGCGTCAAAAAAATCCGTCAGAGGAAGTTAAGGCAGCGATAGTTGCCAGCGTAAACTGGTTAAAGACTGTGGAGTTGAAGGGTTTGAAGTACGTAGATATTCCTGATTCTTCAAAACCTAAAGGTTATGACCGTTTATTGTTAAAGGATCCCGACGGAGGAGTTTGGGCACGTTTTTATGAAGTTAAAACTAACGAACCTTTTGTGAGTGGCCGCGACGGAATTAAGAAAAAAGATTTAAATGAGATAGAATACGAACGCCGTGCGGGCTACGCTTGGTACGGAACCTGGCCGAAAAGTTTATTAAACACAAAATATCCTAAATGGGCGGCCACAAATCTTACAAAATCTACCTCTTATAAATAATAATTAAATAAGTTTGCGGTAATATTTTAACCAATAAACAGATAATATAATACTCAGTAATATTTATCGCTTAATATTTAATTACCCATTAAAAATGAGACAAAAAGTTTTAAAAGTACACCCTGATGATAATGTATTAGTTGCCTTAACTGATTTAACCCAGGGAGAAATTGTAACTTTTCAGAATAGCGAATACCTTATTCAACAAAATGTTCCTGCCAAGCATAAGTTTGCTACTTCAGCTCTTGAGGCCGGAGCAGAGGTTACCATGTATGGGGTATTGGTAGGGAAAGCACAGTCGTACATCCCGAAAGGAGGCCTAATATCAACGGAGAATCTGGTTCATGCGGCCCATGGCTTCGAAATAGGTGAACGTAGAGCTAACTGGAATTCCCCTGATGTATCGAAATTTAAAGACAAAAAATTTTACGGATTTCACCGTCCCGACGGAAGCGTAGGGACAGCAAACTATTGGCTGGTAGTGCCGATGGTTTTTTGCGAAAATCATAATCTTTCGGTGCTGGAAGAGTCTTTAGTTAAACAATTAGGCTACGGAAAAAATTATACCTACGAAAATCAAACCAGGCAATTAATCAATTTATATAAGTCTGGATCGGATGTTGAAGCTATTTTGAATAGTCCTCTCATCGAAACTGATTATACAGCAGATTCAGACCGGTTATTCCCTAATGTAGACGGGATTAAATTTCTTAAACATGCCGGCGGTTGCGGTGGCACCCGGCAAGATGCCATTGCGCTTTGCGGATTACTTGCCGGATACATTACTCACCCGAATGTTGCGGGTGTAACGGTGATGAGTTTAGGCTGTCAGCATGCACAGGTAGATATTTTGAAGGAAGAGATTAATAAGCGCGATCCAAACTTCAGCAAGCCGATTTATGTGCTTGAACAACAAAAGATAGGGTCGGAATCTGAGATGATTAAGATCGCTATTAAGCAAACTTTTGCCGGTTTGGTGCAAGCCAACAAAATCACCCGCGAAGCGGCACCCCTTAGCAAATTGTGTATCGGTTTAGAGTGCGGAGCCTCCGACGGGTTTTCCGGCATTTCGGCCAATCCCGCTATTGGTTATACTTCCGACTTGTTGGTAGCTCTGGGCGGCTCGGTAATTCTTGCGGAGTTTCCTGAGCTTTGCGGCGTGGAGCAAAACATCAGCGACCGCTGTATTACTACCGAAAGTGCCGAACGGTTTTCGCAACTGATGAATATTTATGCCCAGCGTGCTGAAGAGGCTGGCTCTGGTTTTGATATGAATCCGTCACCCGGAAATATTAAAGACGGATTGATAACCGATGCGATTAAGTCTGCCGGTGCGGCGAAAAAAGGAGGCACATCTCCGGTTGTAGAAATACTTGATTATCCCGAAAAGGTAACAAAACCAGGCTTGAATCTGTTATGCACACCAGGTAATGATGTGGAGTCAACTACTGCCGAAGTTGCTTCGGGAGCTAATATTGTTCTCTTTACCACAGGCTTGGGAACGCCCACAGGTAATCCGGTTGCGCCAGTTGTGAAAATAGCCAGTAGCAGCGATATGTTTAATCGAATGAACGACATTATCGACCTTAATACAGGTTCGATAATAGAAGGCGAAGAAACCATAGAACAGGCCGGAGAGCGCATTCTCGATTATGTTATCCGGGTGGCCAGCGGCGAGATCCAGGTAAGTGCGGTAAGGCGCGGACAGGAAGATTTTATACCCTGGAAACGAGGCGTATCACTATAAAGGAAGATTAAAAAACGTAATATCGCTTCTTCAAAGAAGCTTTTTAAATCATGAAAAAATTTTTAGACCAGGATTTTTTACTGAATACAGAAACGGCTAAGCAGCTTTACCAGGAGTTTGCCAAAGACATGCCGATAATAGACTATCATAATCACCTTATCCCCGAGCAGATAGCCAACGATATTAACTTCGAAAACCTAACCCAGGTTTGGCTTTACGGCGATCATTATAAGTGGCGTGCCATGCGTACTAACGGGGTAGACGAGCAATATATAACCGGTAATAAAAGCGATTACGAAAAATTCGAGAAATGGGCCGAAACAGTTCCATACACCTTACGTAATCCGCTTTACCACTGGACTCATCTCGAGCTTCAGCGGTATTTCAATGTTAACGATATTCTGGACGGAAAATCGGCAAGAAAGATTTATGATGAATGTACCGCCAAACTTCAAACCAAAGAGTTCTCTGTACAGGGACTTCTAAGAAGTCGTAAAGTTGAAGCCGTTTGTACAACAGATGATCCGATTGATTCGTTGGAATGGCACCAAAAAATCGCCAAAGACGGAAGCGATATTACCGTTCGTCCGGCTTTCAGGCCTGATAAGGCGATGGCTGCTGATGACGTGGCAGGGCTTAATGCCTACATCGGAAAACTGGAAGCCGTTACAGATGTCAGCATCAGTGATTTTGACTCCTATCTTTCGGCACTTAAAAAACGTCATGATTACTTCGCAGCAAATGGTTGCTCCATTTCAGATCATGGTTTAGAGCAAATTTACGCCGAGGATTATACAGATGAAGAGATCAAATCAATCTTCGCTAAAATTCGCGTTAATCAGTCGATCACTTACCAGGAGGTATTGAAATTCAAATCGGCTATGCTGATACATTTCGCCATCTGGGATCATGAAAAAGGATGGGTTCAGCAATATCACTTAGGGGCCTTACGAAATAATAACACTCGTATGCTAACGCAACTGGGGCCTGATACGGGTTGGGACTCAATCGGTGATTTTAGTCAGTCAAGACAGATCTCCAAATTCCTCAACAAATTAGATACCGAAGATAAATTAGCTAAAACCATTCTTTACAATCTCAATCCTGCGGATAACGAATTAATGGCCACCATGATCGGAAATTTTAACGATGGTTCGGTTGCCGGAAAAGTGCAGTGGGGATCTGGCTGGTGGTTTCTCGACCAGAAAGATGGCATGATCAAACAAATGAACGCACTTTCTAATATGGGATTGTTAAGCAAATTTGTAGGGATGCTTACCGATTCACGCAGCTTCCTTTCTTATCCTCGCCACGAGTATTTCAGAAGAATCCTTTGTAATCTCTTTGGCGATGATGTTGAAAATGGAGAAATTCCAGCTGATATTGAATGGTTAGGAAAAGTTGTTAAAGATATTTGTTACTATAACGCAAAGAATTACTTCAATTTATAAGTGATTGCCGCTTTATGTTTCGACGGGCTCAACATGACGCTAAGGTGAACTGCCCGGATGTCACGCTGAGCTTGTCGAAGCGTTAGGTGCATTTTCTAATTACTAGTTTTAAATACTAATTGTGATAACCAAAGTACTGTGTTTCGGAGAACTGCTTTTGCGGGTTTCTCCTGCACCCAATGACGAAGCAGAAAAGAACCCCTTCCTCCTTTATATGGGAGGAGCAGAGGCAAATACTGCTACTGCATTAGCGGGATGGAACGTGCCTGTAAAATACTGTACAGTTCTGCCCGATAACTTTATGTCTGATTATATTATCGACTATTTGGAGTATCGGGGAATTTATACGTCATCAATTCTACGTTCGGGCAGCAGGGTAGGGGTGTATTATCTGGATCGGGGTGCCGATCTGAAAAGCAGTGTGGCGTACGATCGCGACCGCTCATCTTTTTCGGAGCTAAAAAGAGGAATGGTGGACTGGGATAAGGTATTTCGGGATGTTTCGTGGTTTAATCTTACGGCGATTAGTCCGGCTTTAAATGAAGATGTTGCTGATGTATGTTTAGAAGCCCTTGAAGCTGCATCACGCAAGAATATCACAATTTCGATGGATTTGAATTACCGGGCACGCTTATGGAAATACGGCAAAGAACCTGTTGAAGTAATGCCTGCATTGGTAGAACACTGTGATTTAGTAATGGGAAATATCTGGTCTGCAAACAGTCTGTTGGGCACAGCGGTAGACGATGATATCCACCGAAAAGGTACAAAAGAGGCTTACCTTGAACACGCACGGGCTACTTCAATAGAAATTATGAAGAAATTCCCTAAGTGTAAATCGGTAGCAAACACGTTTCGTTTTGATAACGATCAAAACAACCTCCTTTATTACACCAGTTTATATACTGAAGGGAAGCAATTTAACTCGCAGGAATTTAAAGCCAGAGGCGTAATTGATCGCTCGGGGAGCGGCGATTGTTTTATGGCTGGATTGATTTACGGCTTTTACAATAAGCATAACATACAGGATATTGTTGATTACGCAACTGCTGCGGCTTTTGGAAAGTTACAGGAACAGGGCGACGCAACCGATCAGGATGTGTTTGGGGTAACAAAGCTGAAGGCTGACAATAAGGAGTGAAGAAGGAGGTTGGTTGGTGGGGACACCAACCAAGGGAGCAAAAGTTACTGGGCATTAACCACCCCTTTATCCCCTCCTTAAAGGAAGGAAAGCGCTTTAGTGAAGTGCTATAGTAAGGTGGTTTAAGATTGGCGTTGCTTTAGGCGTTTTGCCTGCTCCCCTTTTTTCAAGGGGACCTGTCCGCAAGACTGAGGGGTTTAAGGATTATACTTTAGACTATAAAGTCCTTCAAGCGCCGCACGCCCAAGTTACCGAGCCCCACGTGTGGGATTGAAGCGGTTAGCCCGTAGTAGGTTGTGCTGCAGGCTTCGAGCGAACGAGGAAATGAGCGAAAAGCCCGACCCGATCCGCCGCGGCGGAAGGGACACGCCCGATTTTGACTTTTAAATTTTGACTTTTAAATTTTTATACAATGCTATTAAATAAAACCACCTACACGGGCCATCAAACCCGTCCCGAAAAAATCCTTCAATTTGGCGAAGGTAATTTTCTTCGTTGCTTTGTTGACTGGATGTTCCATGAATTAAATAAAAGCGGAAAATTTAATGGATCGGTTGTAGCCGTGCAACCCATCGCTAACGGTATGGCGAACATGCTGAACGACCAGGACGGATTATACACGATCTATCTTCGAGGCCTTAAAAATGGCAAACCGGAAAGTAATCACGAAACAGTTGATGTGATTAGCCGTGCCATAAATCCTTACGAAGATTTTAACGCTTATTTGAAAACAGCCGAGCAGCCGGAAATGCGCTATGTAATTTCAAATACCACCGAAGCCGGTATTGCTTACGATGAGAACGATGAGCCTACCGCAACGCCTCCAAACTCCTATCCGGCTAAACTTGCCGTATGGTTAAATCACCGCTATAAAACATTTAATGGTGATACTTCAAAAGGTGTCCATGTTATTCCTTGTGAGTTGATTGAGAAGAATGCCGATAATCTGAAACGAATTTTACTTCAAATAGCCGATAAATGGGCTTTGGGAGGAGGATTTGTGAATTGGTTAAATACCGCCTGTACATTCAGTAATACGTTGGTTGACAGGATTGTTCCCGGATACCCAAGAGAACGGATTGCCGAAATTACCGAAGAGCTGGGTTATGAAGACAAACAAGTTGTTGAAGGCGAGCATTTCCACCTTTGGGTGATTGAGGCGCCTGAATCACTTCAGCAAGAACTTCCTTTCCCTTCGATAGGATTGGATGTTAAATACGTTAAAGACATGACTCCTTACCGTACCCGGAAAGTAAGGATTCTTAACGGAGCGCATACCACATTGGTGCCAGTAGCATACTTGTATGGCTTAGATACCGTTAGAGAATCTGTAGAGCATCCGGTTGTAGGTAAATTTATCAAGGAAGCCATTTTTGAAGAGATTATTCCAACTCTCGATCTTTCGAAAGAGGAATTGGAGCAGTTTGCTAACGATGTTATCGACAGGTTCAGAAATCCTTATATCAAACATTTGTTAATGAGTATTTCATTAAACTCATGGTCAAAATTTGAAACACGGGTATTGCCATCGCTACTCGAATATAAAAACAGAAAAGGTGCGGTACCTCAAAGGCTTTCTTTCGCCCTGGCTGCCACTATCGCTTTTTACAGAGGCAAGCGTGGCGAGGAAGCCATTTCTTTAAATGATGATTTAGTGCTTTTAGAGTTGCTCAAAACCGCCTGGGCCAAATACGACGGTAGCAATGAATCGCTGGAGTCGGTTGTTGTTGAAGTGCTTGCTTTTGAGAAAAACTGGAAGATGGATCTGAACAAGGTTGAAGGATTAACAGCCGCTGTTACCAAACATCTCAAAAGCATTGTAAACGACGGAATGGAACAAGCAATTGAAGCTGTTTAATTATTAACAATTTTAA
Source organism: Sphingobacteriaceae bacterium (assembly GCA_014380615.1). Classification (GTDB taxonomy): domain Bacteria; phylum Bacteroidota; class Bacteroidia; order Sphingobacteriales; family Sphingobacteriaceae; genus Paradesertivirga. Next base: position 82,519 of record JACMJM010000025.1, on the reverse strand, counting down.
GACAGATATTTAGGTTTGTTACGTTATTTTTGTAATATAAATAGCTGATTTTCTGTTTGTAAGAAATAAATACCACGAATGAAAGAGTTTATAAAAATACATTCCCGGGATAATGTGATTATTGCACTGAAAGATTTTAGTGTAGGTGATGTAATTGATGTTGAAGGAAAGCGCGTAATTGTGCTGAATGATATTGAAAAAGGCCACAAAATAGCTATTGAAGAAATAGCTAATGGATCAGACATCATCAAGTACGGTTATCCCATCGGCCATGCTACTGCTGATATTAAAATGGGCGAGCATGTTCACGTACAGAACGTACGAACTAACCTTAAGGATGTATTTGATTATAATTACAATCCCAGCCTGATTAATGAACTTCCGCACCCAAACCGCAACCTTACTTTTAACGGCTATCGTCGTAAAAATGGCGATGTGGGGATTCGTAATGAAATATGGATCGTTCCGACCGTGGGTTGTGTGAATGGTATCGCCGAACAAATCATCCGCGAGTTTAAGATGGAAGAGAACCCGACCGACATTGACGGTATCGAGGTTTTTAAACATAGCTATGGCTGTTCTCAGTTAGGTGATGACCACGAGAGCACCCGTTTAATTCTTGGCGACATTGCCTTACATCCCAATGCCGGTGGCGTTTTAGTTCTTGGATTAGGCTGCGAGAACAATAAAATCGATGAGTTTATGATCTCACTTGGAGATTATGATAAAAGTCGTATTAAGTTCCTTTCGAGCCAAAGTACTTCTGATGAGGTAGAAGATTCAAAAGCGCTTTTAAAAGAAATTTACGAGCAAATTCGTCAGGATAAGCGTGAGCCGATTCCTGTTTCTGAATTGCGCGTTGGGTTAAAATGCGGTGGTTCTGATGGTTTATCAGGTATTACGGCTAACCCGCTGGTAGGATATTTTTCAGACTGGTTAATCAGTCAGGGCGGAACAACTATTCTTACCGAGGTTCCGGAGATGTTCGGAGCTGAGCAGATTTTGATGGATCGTTGCGTAAATCCCGAAGTATTCGAGAAAACCGTTCATTTGATTAACGATTTTAAACAATACTTTATCGACCAGAAACAGCCAATTTATGAGAATCCTTCACCGGGAAATAAAGCCGGGGGTATTTCTACTTTAGAAGATAAATCACTGGGCTGTACTCAAAAAGGCGGTATCGCTAATGTGGTTGACGTTTTAAAATACGGCGAGCGGTTACATAAAAAGGGACTAAACCTATTGTCTTCTCCGGGTAACGACTTAGTTGCTACTACTGCGCTAGGTGCGTCTGGCTGCCACATCGTATTATTTACAACTGGTCGGGGTACACCATTCGGAAGTTTTATACCAACCCTGAAAATTGCTACTAACACTGAACTGGCAACAAAAAAGCCACATTGGATTGATTACAATGCAGGGCCTTTAGCAGAGGATAAAACCTTTGATGAGGCACTCGAAGAATTTGTAGATAAAATTTTAAGAGTCGCCAATGGCGAGAAGGCGCATCATGAGAAAAATGGTTTCCGAGAGATAGCGATCTTTAAGACTGGGGTGACGTTGTAGGTAGAATATAGTATTAAATCAAAAAAGAGTATCGGGGGCCCCGGTACTCTTTTTTGTTTAAGTCTTTAGCTCCTATACCCAAACCTCTCTGTCTTCGGCATCTCTCCCGCTGGGCGAGAACCCCCTTCCCTCCCTGCAAACGTCCTATTACCATCGAACCCAGATAATAATAAACTTTGTTCCAACTGTAAAATTCCAGGTCGCTTTGTCTAAGGCGCGTTTCCCTTTCCTTTGGAGAGGGATCAAGGGTGAGGCTTTTTAGTTTTTCAACGAAGGCATCTCATCCAGCGTAATCACATATTGATGCGCAAACATTTTCTTCCAAAGATCAAGAGAATTGTGTTGCGCATCTCTTGTATAACCTCCATACCATGGCATAAACCACGACCAGCCCGCAGCATCTTTAATCAGATTATCAACATCAGGGAAAGAGCCGGTTTCGCTTAACGCAACCATTTTTTTGGTGCCGTAAAGCGTATTCAAAGCATTAAATTCTGAGATCTGTGAGTTATGGTCCCCGTTTTTGTACATGTCGCGGCCAACAATATCCACGTATTCGTCGCCAGGATACCATGCGCCATCGTTTGGTTCTCTGGTCCAAACCCAAATTAGATTTTTTAAACCATGATGATTAACCATGCGGTCGTACATTACCTGATAAAGCTTTTTACAAGGCGCGGCCCCTTTAGCTCCCCACCAGAACCAGCCACCGGCTGCTTCATGTAACGGGCGCCAGATAACTGGTACTTTTTGATCTTGTAATTCCTTCAATAAGCCCGAAACAAAGTCGATATCTCTAAGCATGGCTACATATTCGGCAGATTCGGGAGAATTAATTTTCGTAATGTCGAATGCTGTTCCGTTAGGTTTCCCCGAACTTTTTGTATAAAACTCATCCGTTACATTCGAGGGATCGCGCCAATGCCATAGCATTACGGGTATTCCGTTTCTTTCCCAATACGCCTTAGCATCTATAATAGGTTGTTTGTCATTATACCAGGTATATCCTTGGCCGCTGTGCATAAAGTCTAAACCTATAATGGCAGGCTCTTTACCGGTATTTGTTTTTAACCAGTTAGTTTCATCAAAACTATTAAGCGTCATTACCCCCGACAAGATTTTCTTGCCATAGTTATTGCGTAGAAACTGATACAGCGCATTTGCCTCGAAAGTAGGATTAGGAGTTACAAGACTGGCGTTTATATTAAATTTACTGGGAGTAACCGGAGGGGGGGTGGTAACCGGAGGAGCGACTACAGGATCGGAGCCTTTTTTACAGGAAACGGCGATACTTAACATAGCAATAAAAAGAACTGCTTTTCTAAATGTGTACATAGCTAAATTGGTTTATCTGAGTAGTCTCAGGAAAAATTAGTCTTACAAAGATAGAAATCAGCTTTTTCAGGCTCTAGCCCTATTTTATCAATTACCTGTTCAATTTTGACGTTTTTATCGGTGTAAATTTTTTGCGAAACAGCAATGGCTTACTATTAAACCAAAAAGAGGCAGTTTTAAACTCAGTATTTTGAATTAAAGTTTCAATTTATGTTGCTGAAAGATATTACCTCTTTTTATAAGAAGCTTCGGTAACTTTTTTATAATCAAGTCCGTTTTGGGTATCCGTGTTAGCGAAAACTAATATGAGTTCTGATGAAGTTAACGATTTTATATCAACTTCCGCGGTGGGATGGATCCGGTAGTCGATGGTGAGTTTGGTGCCTGATAGATTTACAGTATAAGTCGCATCGTCAGAAAAATTCCCTTCTGTAAAAGTTAACTTACCGTCGCTTTTAAACTCTACGGCACTTTCAACTTCAAATTCGGTATATAAATCTTCATTTACTTTTACGCCGTCTTCATATTCAGTTTCACGTTCCTGAATCAGTTTCCATTTTCCGATTAGTTTAGCTTTGACGTTAGAGTCATCATCTTTGGCGCAGTTCGAAAATACCAGGATGATGAATAGCAAAGGTAAAAGTCTAAAGTGCTTCATTATCTGTTTTTTAGGATGGTGTGTGATGTGTAAAAGTACTCCTTTTCGATAGTTCCTAAAATAATCGCATAAAAAAAGCTGCTGAAATCAATCAGCAGCCCATAAATCAATTATCGAAGACTAGAATCTAAAGGCTAGACCTATTGATGCTCTTACACCTGCCCATGGGCCAGTAAAGTCAACTCTGGCACCGGTATTGTCAACCTTAACTTCACTGTCAACCATTGGAATTTCAAGATCTTCAAGTTCTTCTTGTAATGCATCGCGTTCATCATTTGTTAACGCTTTTTCACCTTTCAAAAATCCCTTTGATGTTCCGTATTGAGGTCCAAGGATCGACCAATCTAAATAAATAAGCTTACTTAGTTTCCATTGTGCCCCGAATAAAAGTCCGCCGGTAGTGGTTTTCAACTCGCCTTTTAGTGGAATTGTTGCTGTAACGGTTTGATTAGTTACCGGATGCTCGTACTCATACTCGAAGGTGTTTAGTTCAGCTGTGTAGGTGGCAAATCTTGCGAAAGGAGAAATGTAAAAACCTCGGAATACACCTTTTCCAAAGTAGAATTTAATTTCGGGTGTAATTGCTGTATTTCCAGTTTTCAAGCCATCAATATGCTTAAAAGTTTCTGGATCATCAATCACGCTTTCAAGATTACTCTTAAAGGGTAACGATCCTTCAGGCATAACACGATATCCTATCCCTACAGATATTTTTCTACCGATTTTGCGCTCATAACTAAAATTATATGTGTTAAGTGCCAGTGATGTAAGGCTAACCTTCAGCAGGTTCTTTCCCATCCCTCTAACTTTAACACTATCAGTTTGAGCTGTTGCAGTGCCACACACTAAAGCCATTAGCGTGATAAACAATAATTTAGTAAAATTTTTCTTCATGCGAATTAAGTTGGTTAAAACTCCATGAAGATACTCGTAATGAAAGGATTACGCAATACCCAAAAGGCGGTATTTTGTTTTCATAAAATAAAATTATAAACAGTTGTTAAGAGCCTGATTAAAACCATAGCTATAAAACTTCAAGCAATTTTTCCATTTTCATCCCCCTCGAACCTTTTAATAAAATTGTTGCCCCTTTTAATCCTGTCCTTTTAAGTTCTTCCAGAGCTTCATCAGTGGTTACGAAGAAAGTCCCTTCATTACTCCGATTGCTAAAGAAGTTTCTTCCTAAAAAAATAGTTTTATCTGCTTTAACTGATAGAGCCTTCGTGGTTATTAGTTGATGCTCTGCTGCTGATTCCTCACCCAATTCGAACATATCGCCCAAAATCACTACTTTTTTCTCAGCCGAAAGTGCGGCGAAATTATCTAAAGCGGCGTTCATGCTGCTCGGATTAGCGTTATAATAATCGCATATCAAGGTATTGTTCTGCGTTTTAGTTATTTGCGAGCGGTTGTTGCCCGGACTGTAAGAGCTTACACCTTGGTTAATTTCATCAGGACTGAGTTTGAAATGGATTCCTAATGCGATAGCAACCAAAATATTTTCAAGATTATAGGGGCCGGTAAGGTTTGTTTTTACACGGTGCCTCCCGGATGCGGTTATCCAGTCAAGTACAAGGAATGGGTCGCTTTCTATCAGTTCTCCTTTTAATTCCGAATCTGAATCTGTGCTGTAGAAATAAATATTTTTCAGCTCACGGCTGGAAATCATTTCCTTTAGAAAAGTATTGTCCTGATTGGCGAAAGCCAGTCCGCTCGTAGCTTTTAAAAAATCATATAACTCGCCCTTGCCTTTTTTTACGCCCTCAAAACCGCCGAAACCTTCCAGGTGCCCTTTGCCCACATTGGTTATCAGGCCAAGATCGGGTTCCGCAATCGCGCAAAGCGATTCAATTTCTTTTTGATGATTGGCACCCATCTCAATAATGGCGATTTCAGCATCCTTATCAATCCAGAGCAAGGTTAGCGGCACACCAATATGATTATTGAAATTTCCTGCCGTAGCGTAGGTTTTATATTTAACCGAAAGAACTGATTTAATTAGCTCTTTGGTGGTGGTTTTTCCGTTAGTTCCGGTTATCCCGATAAAAGGAATTTTTAAATGCCTTCTGTGAAAGTTGGCAAGCTGTTGAAGGGTTGTTAATACATTTTCAACCAGTATAGTTTTTTCATCGGTCTCAAACGCTTTATCATCAATAATCGCATATGCAGCACCATCGGTTAAAGCCTGGCCGGCAAATGCGTTTCCATCAAAATTTTCTCCCTTTAAAGCGAAAAAAAGGCAGCCCGGACTTATTTTACGGGTATCAGTGCAAACTACAGGATGCTTTAAATAAATGGTATATAAATCTTCTATGCGCATAACAAGCCTTTCTGCAATAATATCAATTTGTAAAGAATTGTTAACAAAAGTCTTCTTTAAATAATCCTCAATAAGCATTAGATTAGTAAAATGATGAAATACTTCGTCTTGTTTTGTTTTTTAACCTGTACATCGTTGCTGTTCGCACAGCAAATTCAATCTCCCTCTGCCTTTTTAGGATATCAGTTAGGCGAAAGGTTTACCCCTCATCACAAAGTAATCGAATACTTCAACCACATTTCCTCAGGATCTAAAAATGTAAAATTACAAGAGTACGGAAAAACCTATGAGGGTAGGCCCCTTGTGGTTGCGGCGGTATCAACAAGCGCACACATCAGCAATCTCGAAGAGATAAGAAATAATAATCTTCGCTTAAGCGGAATCAAAAACGGAAACGCAAACCCTGCTCAACCTGCGATTGTCTGGTTGAGTTATAATGTCCATGGAAATGAATCGGTTTCAACCGAGGCGGCCATGCAAACCATTTTTGATTTGATAGATCCGATGAACAAAAAAACGAAACTCTGGCTCGAAAATACGGTGGTAATCATCGATCCCTGCATGAATCCTGATGGCCGGGAACGCTATGTGAATTTTTACAACTCGGTAAGTAATATTAATCCAGACCCGGTATCGTTTACCCGCGAACATATCGAACCCTGGCCGGGCGGGCGCACTAATCATTACTATTTCGATTTAAATCGCGATTGGGCCTGGCAAACTCAAATTGAAACGCAGCAGCGAATGGCTCTTTATAACCAATGGCTTCCGCATATTCATGTCGATTTTCACGAGCAGGGCTTTAATGAGCCTTACTATTTCGCTCCGGCGGCCGAGCCTTTTCATGAAGATATTACGAAATGGCAAAGGGAGTTTCAAACTACTATCGGGAAAAATAACGCCCGGTATTTCGACGAAAACGGCTGGTTATATTTTACCCGCGAACGCTTCGATTTGCTTTATCCTTCGTATGGCGATACTTATCCTACTAACAATGGTGCTATCGGGATGACTTTTGAGCAGGGTGGTTCGGGGCGGGCGGGATTGTCTGTACTTACGGCTGTTGGTGATACTTTAACGCTAAAAGATAGAATAACGCACCATTGTGTAACGGGCTTATCCACCATCGAAGTGGCTTCTGCGAATACGGCTAAGGTGGTTTCGGAGTTTGAAAAGTATTTTTCTAAAAGCAAATCCAATCCTTCGGGGCCTTATAAAACGTATGTGCTTAAATCCGACAATACCGACAGATTAAAGAACCTTGCCGTGCTGTTAACCCGTAACGGAATTCAATATGGTTTCGGCTCGGCCAAAGGGGGGCAGGGCTTTAATTACCTGACTGGTAAAACGGAAAACTTCAGCGTAAACCGGTCTGATATGGTAATCAGTGCTTATCAGCCAAAATCTGTATTGCTGAAAGTGCTTTTCGAACCGAATACTTTTGTGTCAGATTCGGTGACCTACGATATAACCGCCTGGGCATTACCTTATGCCTACGGTTTAAAAGCGTACGCCAGTAAAGGAAGTTTAACACCTTTATCTGCCGATGTTCCTTTATCAGCGGCTCCTGTAATTAGCACTCAAAAGCCTGTTGCGTTTGTGGCCAACTGGGGTACAGTGGCCGACGTCAAATTTTTAGCTGCGCTCTTAAAAAGCGATGTTAAAGTTCGATATTCTGAGACGCCTTTCGAGATTGACGGCAAGCGATTTAACGCAGGTTCGCTTATTATTACCAGAACAAGTAACGAAAAACTCGGCACCCGATTCGAAAAAACGATTGCAGACATAGCAAGCTATGCCGATGTTAGCATTATGCCTGTGCTTTCGGGCTTTGTAGAGAAAGGTGCCGACTTAGGGTCGGAGCGGATCAGAGTTATCGGTAAACCCAGAGTCGCGCTGGTTGGTGGTGAAGAAGCATCGCCTATGGCCTTCGGCGAGGTCTGGCATTTTTTCGAACGCCAGCTAAATTATCCGCTATCCGTTATAAGGGCTCAGGATGTTAAGCAGCTCAATTTGAATAACTTCGACGTGCTTATTTATCCCAACGGGCAGTATGAGGATATTTACAGTGAGAAAGTTCTTAACTGGATCCAAAACGGCGGGAAACTAATAGCTATTGAAAGTGCGGCCGCACAATTGGCGGGTAAAAAAGGCTTTTCGCTCACATTTAAAGAAGCAGCAAAACCTGATAAGAATAAAACTACCTATCTCGATCTTAAAAAGTATGAAGACCGGGAAAGGGAAAGTGTCCAAAACAGCATTCCCGGGGCTATTTATAAAGTTAATCTGGATAATACGCATCCTCTGGGGTACGGATTTCCCGACTATTATCACTCACTTAAATTAGATTCTAAGCTTTACAACTACTTAGATACCGGCTGGAACGTCGGAGTTTTGAAGAAGAATAATTATGTGACGGGTTTTGTGGGAAGTCGAACCAAAAAGGAACTGGTTGACGGTTTGATATTCGGCGTTCAGGAAATGGGTGAAGGATCGGTGGTTTACCTGGCCGAAAATCCGCTGTTCAGAGGTTTTTGGGAAAACGGCAAGCTGTTATTCAGTAATGCCGTTTTTATGGTTGGAAATTAATCCGCAATACTCTCCGGAGCGGCTATTTCTGACAGTCGGGCAATGGCGTCGTCCAGGGTTGAGACATTCTCGAACGAAATCCGTAACGAGCTTTTAACTTCTTTCAAATTGCAGTCGAAGGGGTTTTGCTGTACATACTGAAGCAGTCGCGAAAATTGCTCAGTTTCAAAATAGCGCGATTGCTGGTTTGAAATGAAATACCCTTTAAGCGAATTTTTTTTATAGGATATTTTCTCAAAGCCTATTGCTTTTCCCAGCCATTGAAGTTTCAGCGTTTTTAATAGCTCACGCACAGGCCTTGGAACCGGTCCGAATCTATCTTGCAGTTTCAGTGCGAAGGCATCCAGTTCCTCTTCACTTTCAAGCTTGGAAATTTCTGTATAGAGGTTGTATCGTTCGGTGATGTTGGTAACGTAACTGTCCGGTATCAGCACTTCCAGGTCGGTATCAACCTGCGTAAAGGAGATAAAAGGCTTCGGCTTTTCGTCTTTAAATAAATCTTTGAATTCATCATCCTTTAACTCCTGAATAGCTTCATCCAAAATTTTATGATACATTTCGAACCCAATCTCGGCTATAAATCCGCTTTGCTCAGCTCCTAAAAGGTTTCCGCTTCCGCGGATATCCAAATCGCGCATAGCAACATTGAATCCGCTTCCCAGATCAGAAAATTCTTCAATTGCACTCAGGCGTTTTCTGGCTTCGGAAGTAAGGGTAGATAAGGGAGGGCTTAGAAGGTAACAAAACGCCTTTTTATTCGACCGTCCAACACGGCCGCGCATTTGGTGCAGATCGCTCAAGCCGAACATATGCGCATGGTTAATGAGGATGGTGTTTGCGTTGGGAATGTCCAGTCCCGCTTCAATAATGGTAGTTGCAACCAGTACGTCGTACTCGCCGTCAACAAATTTCAGCATTACATCTTCAAGGGCATCGCCGTCTAATTGTCCGTGAGCTATTCCAATCCTCGCTTTAGGAACAAGCTTTTGGATCAAACCGCCCAGTTGGGCCAAATCCTGCACCCGGTTATGAATAAAGAAAATCTGTCCGTTACGGTTTATTTCATACTCCACAGCTTCTTTAATCAACAGCTCGTTAAAAACATGAAGCTCGGTTAACACCGGCTGCCTGTTTGGCGGAGGGGTTGAAATAATGGATAAATCGCGGGCCCCCATTAAAGAGAAATGCAGGGTTCGGGGGATAGGCGTTGCGGTTAACGTAAGTGTATCTACATTCGCACGCATTTGTTTAAGTTTTTCCTTTACACCTACACCAAACTTTTGTTCTTCGTCAATGATAAGCAAGCCAAGATCTTTAAACTTTACATCTTTACTTACAATTCGGTGGGTGCCAATGATTATATCTACTTTACCGTCTGCCAGCTTCTGTAAAGTTTCTTTTATTTGTTTGGCCGATTTAAATCGGTTAATATAATCGATGTTGCAGGGGAAATCGGCAAGGCGCGAACTAAAGGTTTTGTAGTGCTGTAAAGCCAAAATAGTTGTAGGAACCAAAATGGCCACCTGTTTGCTGTCGGTAACCGCTTTAAACGCAGCCCGTACGGCAATTTCAGTTTTCCCGAATCCCACATCACCACAAACCAGGCGGTCCATAGGATGGGGCGATTCCATATCCTTCTTTACATCGGCTGTTGCCTTTTCCTGATCGGGAGTATCTTCATAAATAAAGGAAGCCTCTAATTCGGTTTGCAAATAAGTATCCGGAAGAAAAGCATTGCCGGTTTGGGCCTTACGAATGGCATAAAGCTTAATTAGATCACGGGCAATGTCTTTAACTTTTTTTTTTGTTGTTTTCTTTAACTTTTCCCAGCTGTCGGTTCCCAGCTTGTTCATCTTCGGAACGGTACCTTCCTTACCCGAATATTTGGAGATTCGGTTAAGTGAGTTGATGTTCACATACAGCAAATCATTGTCGGCATAGATCAATCTGATCATTTCCTGTGTTTTGCCGTTCACTTCAACTTTCTCGAGGCCGGCATATTTGCCTATTCCGTGGTCGATGTGTGTAATGTAATCGCCGGGTTTAAGTTCTTTCAGCTCTTTAAGTGTGATAGCCTGCGAACGTGTATAGCCTTTTTTGAGCTTGTATTTGTAATATCTGTCGAAAATCTGATGATCGGTATAACAGGCCAGTTTTTGCCCGTAATCAATAAAACCTTCGCGCAGAGATAAATTGATAGAATTAAATTTTACCGTTTTGTCTATATCATCGAATATCGCGAATAAGCGCTCTGCCTGGCGGGCCGAATCGGTAAAAATGATATTGGTAAGCTTCTCGCTTTCGTTCTTCTTTATGTTATGAATCAGTAGATTGAAATCTTTATTGAAGGATGGCTGCGGTTTAAGATCGAACGATATAGTTTCCGTTGGCTGGTAAAAAAACTGTTTCCCAAACTCTATCACCGAAAAATCTTTTAGCTGGTCGGCCACCAGCTTTTCATCCGTAAAACTAAATTTGGGATCAATCCAGTCGGGGTTTTGCGTTTTCGTGTCGGCCGGAAGTGCATTCCACAGCTCTATCGCTTTTTTATATCCATCCTTTAAAATATCCAGTGTAAACTGAACATCTTTGAACCAAACACTGGTGCCGCTATCAATATATTCTAAAAGAGAAATGTTGTGTTCTGTAAGAAATTTCGACTGAACATTCGGCACAATCGTAACGCTTTTTACATGTTCTGCCGAAAGCTGATCTTCAATATGGAAGGTGCGGATACTTTCGATAAAATCTCCGAAAAATTCGAACCGATAAGGAAGATCGTTCGAGAAAGAATAGATATCTACAATGCCGCCGCGAATAGAAAACTGCCCGGGCGCATACACAAAATCAACCCGGTCGAAGTCGTATTCGATTAAAAACTCATTTATAAAATCGATGTTCAGCTTGTTACCCTGCGAAATTTCAAGTGTGTTTTTCTCTAGCGAATCGCGGTTTATTACCCGTTCCGCCAATGCTTCGGGATAAGTTACAATCAGTTTCCCGAATTCGGTGGAGTGGATTAACTCGTTTAGAACTTCGGCCCTTTGCAATACGTTCCCCGGATCGGGTTGGGTGAATTCGAAAGGCTTCCGGTATGAGGAGGGAAACATCAGGATTTCCTTATCCAGTAAATTCTCAAGGTCGCTTTGAAAGTAAGCCGCTTCCTCCCTGTCGGGAAATACGAAAAGCAGGTTCGAATGATTTAAAAAGTATAATGCCGAAGCAACCACCGCATCACTGGATCCGATTAGTCCTTTTAAGTGTACCCGTGGTTGTTTAACGGCGTTAACTGCTTTTGCTAAAGCCTCAACCCGTGGGTCCGTCTTATATAAATTTAAAATCTCCCTTATGTTCACTTTCAGAATTTCGACGCAAATATACCTGCTACGTTTTAGTTAATATCAAAAGGGCGATAAATTGTTTTAACCAGAACATATCCCTGGTTGGTATGCCTGGGTTGTAATGTTTCCCGAAGTGCTGTATACTAAACGATACATCTTTTATTTCCTATAAGCGTAAAATACTTGTCCTAAGGCGTATAGGTGCCATTTAACAAGGGGTTGATCTTTTGGTGTGTTTTTTGAATTAATGTTGTAAATATTTAAAATAATTGTTATGAAACGGTCACAGACTTTTAAGCTTAAATTATTTTGCATGTTTACTTTCCTTTTATTGGGTGCCTCTGCGGTTAACTCTTGCAACAGCAGCGAATTCCAAAAAGTTGAAGTAACAAATGCCTAATAGTATCTCGTTGAACGCACATTTAAAATATGTTGAACAGGTACTATCACTCCCTTAAACGGTTTATTGAGGGTTTATCCCATTAATACGCCTTTGCCTTTTCGGATATTACCGAATCCTTCGGAAATATAATTTTCTCCCCCGCTTCCCATTTTTAATTTAAACAATACTTTAAGGAACAATTTTGATTGTAGGAATGTTAAATACATCAGCACATTCTTATAAACAAACTATGAAAAACGCGCTTAAATACGGACTCTTAATTGGTGTTTTATCCGGACTTTGGATTTTGTTGATGCACTCGCTGAATGTATATCATGAAGCTAAGGGAGGTCCTTTTAATATTCATTGGATGGAATATTTTTCTGTAATCATTCCGTTTACAGGGCTTTATCTAGGTATAAAGAATTATAGAAATAATATTAACGGCGGAAAATTAGAATTTTTTGAAGGCCTGATAGAAGGTTTTAAAATTTTGCTGGTAGGATTTGTTCTTTATGCTGCCGCCAGTACCTTTTACGTGCAATTCGCCAATTCGCAGGTACTAACCATGGATTACTATCAGCGTATCGGCGGTGCCGGATTAGTTGGAATTCTTTTTAATATTGTAATTTCATTACTTTTAATGAACAGACAGCATAATTTGTAATTGAAACTCACCAAACATCTTGAACTGGTAATTTGGGTTAGTGCTTTAATCGTTCTGGCCTTTGTAAGGCCCGGCGATGACCATTTTACCCTATGCCCACTAGCAAATTTAGGTTTCGTATGGTGCCCGGGTTGCGGACTCGGCAGATCGATAGCCTCGATTTTTCAGGGTGATTTTGCGGCCTCTTTTAACTATCACTGGTTCGGCATTCCCGCGCTTTTAATCCTGCTTTATCGTATCATCACCTTAAGTAAAAAATACTTAGTATATTTCTGAAACCTAAACATAGAATATGAAGGATTTACTTTACACACTTAAGGGAATAACCCCCGAAGAGTTTCAATATGCCCAGCACATTATGGCAGGCATGAATGAACAACAGGCACAGCGTTTCATCATGTTTTATACCAGCAAACGTCAAAGTCCAAGCAATATTTTGATTTTTTCCTTGATCGGATTCATCGGACCCAACGGAGTGCAGCGGTTTGTAATGGGCCAGATAGGGATGGGTATTTTATACCTGCTAACGTTTGGTTTGTGTTTTATCGGTACCATTGTTGACGTGATAAATCACAAAAGTCTGGCTAATGAGCATAATCAAAAAGCGGCTTTAGAATGTGCCCAGCTGGTGAAAATGGGAATGTGATAAAAAATGACAGGTGAAACAGGAAAATGGATTATTATTGCAGGCTCGGTAATAGTTGTTGCCGGTATACTAATTTATTTTTTTCACGATACACTGCACTGGATAGGCAATTTGCCTGGCGATATCAGGATAGAACGAGATAATTTCCGGTTTTATTTTCCTATTACCACCATGATAATTATAAGTGTAGTAATAAACCTGTTGATTCGCGTTTTCAGGTGGTTAAGTTAATATATGCCAGACATCGGTTCATTAAGTATTTCCGCACTTTTTTTTGATATTTTAATCAAAAGCTTATTTGTATTAGCGATAATCAGAACCCTGCAGCAGGTGAATCCTGTAAATCGTCGGATCTCTCCTGTTCTGGTTTGGCCCTTAATTATTCCTTTCCTAAATCTTTTATGGAATTTTTTCGTAGCTATCGAGTTATCCCGATCAATACGAAACGAATTAGCTTCCAGAGATTTCGAAGTTAAAGGATATCCCACCTTGATTTACGGAATTCTCTATGCCCTCATTAACCTCGGCAGTTTTTTTGTCGCGGTACCAACAGATATTCAAAACCTGCATAAAAACTACTTGTATGTATTTTTTAGTTTGGCCGTCGTTATAATTTTCATTCTGTATTGGACCAAGATAAACTGGTATAAAGCTGTACTCATAAACGATTCGGCGGAAAATGAATCAAAAGACGAGCTATGATTTTAAAAGAACTCATTAATCATCTTGAACTTATCGCTCCATTGTCTCTTCAGGAGGATTATGATAATTCGGGCTTAATTGCGGGTCGGCCCGATCTTGAAATAACAGCAGCACTTATTTCTTTAGACTGTACCGAGGAAATTGTAGACGAGGCCATTCGTAAAGGTTGTAATCTTGTAATATCACATCATCCCATAGTTTTTAAAGGGCTTAAAAAATTTAACGGTAAAACGTATGTAGAGCGCGTGATAATCAAAGCGATTAAAAACGACATCGCTTTATATGCTATCCATACCAACCTCGACCACATACAAAGGGGCGTCAACTTTAAAATCTGCGAAAAACTGGGACTTAAAAATCCCACAATACTATCGCCCAAAGAGGATATTTTAAAAAAACTTGTTACTTATGCTCCCCTAGATCAGGCATCTGTAATTCGCTCTGCGCTTTTTAGTGCAGGGGCTGGAAAAATTGGTAATTATTCTGATTGCAGCTTTAATGCCGAAGGCTACGGTACCTTTAAGGCATCGGAAGACGCGAATCCGTATGTGGGTGAAAAAGGTGAGGTACATCAGGAGAAAGAAACCCGGATCGAAGTAATTTTTTCAGCTTATCAGGAGAGTAAAATAGTTTCCGCATTAAAGGAAGCTCATCCTTACGAAGAAGTTGCCTACGATATTTACTCGCTTGCAAACCGACATGAAAATATAGGTGCCGGAATGATCGCATCTTTGGAAACGGCTATGTCTGAACTGGATTTTCTTAAAATGGTAAAGGAAAAGCTAAAAGCCACTGTAATCAGGTATACCACTTTGCGTGAAAAACCAGTCTCAAGAGTCGCGGTATGCGGGGGCTCGGGAAGCTTCCTTTTAGAGAACGCAATTGCTGCGAAAGCGGATGTGTTTATAACCGCTGATTTTAAATATCATGAGTTTTTCGATGCCGAAAAAAAGATAGTAATTGCCGATGTGGGACATTTTGAAAGTGAGCAGTTTACACAAGAATTGTTGTATGAAATTATTCAGAAAAAATTTCCTAACTTTGCACTCCATTTAACAGAATATAACACAAACCCCATAAATTATCTAATTTAATGGAACAAACAGTAGAACAGAAGCTTAAGGCTTTATACGCACTGCAAAACATACATACTCAGGTTGATAAAATCAAGCAGGTACGCGGCGATCTTCCTATGGAAGTAGCAGATTTAGAAGATGAAGTTGCTGGTCTTGAAACCCGTATTCAAAAAATAAAAGCTGATCTGGATGATTTTGAGGATGCGATTGTAACCCGTAAAAACATGATCCGGGATTCGCAGGCAGCGGTTAAGAAATACGAAACTCAATTAAACGAGGTAAAGAATAACCGTGAGTATGATGCGATTTCAAAAGAGATTGAAATTCAGGGATTAGAGATTCAGGTTTGCGAAAAGAAAATAAAAGAACTTGGCTTTGATATCGTTAACAAAACCCAGGTTTACGAAAGAGCTGTTGCCGATCTTGAAGAGCGTCGTAAAGATTTAGAGATTAAAAAGGCCGAACTCGAAAACATTACTGCTGAAACTCAGAAAGAAGAAGATGAGCTGTCTGGTAAAGCAAAAGAAGCCGAGCAGTTTATTGATGAACGTCTGTTAACAGCTTATAATCGTTTGCGCAACAATTCTAAAAATGGCCTCGCTGTAGTTACTATTCAGCGCGATTCATGCTCAGGATGTTATAACCAAATACCTCCTCAGCGTCAGCTTGATATCCGTCAACATAAAAAAGTTATCGTTTGCGAGCATTGCGGACGTATTCTTGTTGATGAAGCTTTATCAGGGGAAAAAGTAGAAGAAATAGCCTAATATTTTATCGGCATAATCATAATACAGAAAGCGTTCCTAACCGGGACGCTTTTTTTGTTTAGCCCGCCCGTCATTCCCGCGCGGGCGGGAATCTTAATGCGGCGAAAGCAACTCATAAATTGATATCTTCAGATACTACAACCAATCAATCCGGCCTTGAAAAGTGCCAAACCTTTTCCGGCGTTACACAGATATTAAGCGGGGCATCGTAAATATTCACCTCAAGTATCTCATCTTCCGGTTCGAAGTAAGAAACACCGGCTTTCAATACGTTGGGCCTGCAATCGGATAGAAATCTATCGTAAAATCCCTTTCCATAACCCACTCTGTTTCCCAGCTTATCGAAAGCCAGAAGCGGAATGATAACCAGATCTATGTTTTGAGGGGCCACTTCAACCCCATGCTCAGGTTCTGTAATGCCCCATTGGTTAATTGCCAGGGGAGTATTATCTTCCCATAAAATATTCGTGAGGGTGTGGTTGCTGGCATTGCTTTTAGGAAGCACAAATCTGATATCGGGATAATTATTTGCCAACCATTCTTTTAATAACAGGCTGTTAAACTCTTTTTTACCTGCGATAGGATAAAATATATGAACAAGCTTAATGTCGTCTAAGGGCAATTTGGCAAATTGTTTAACGATTTGTCGACTCAGATTATCGATTACCGTTGGCAATAGCTCTTGTCGTTTTTGCAGGTAGTAATCTCTTAATTGTTTTTTGTTCACTGGTATAGATGGATGTTATTCCTCAACAATAAACGCTACTCTACCAACCTGGCCATCTTCTAAGCGCACTTTTATCCCACGGCTGTGAAATGACGAACTGGTAAGCAGGTCTTTAACTATTCCTCTGGTTAATTTGCCCGAGCGTTGATCTTTCTTTAAAATAATATCTACCTCTAAACCCGGGTAAATGTCTTCTCTGTTTTGTCCGTTCATTACTTCTTCCCGAATTTATCTTCCATCATCTTCTCCAAAGCAAACATTTCGTCCCGTAGTTTTGCCGCCCCCAAAAAGTCCATGCCTTTTGCGGCCGCAAGCATATCTTTTTTCGTTTTATCAATAGCTTTTTGAAGTTCCGGCTTAGTCATGTACTGCACTATCGGATCGGCGGCGATACTGTCCGCCCCTTCATTTCCGACGTACACTTTTTGAATGCCGCCTTTAAAATCTATAACCGAAGTCTGCTCAATAATTGCTTCACGCGATTTGCCTATGGTTCTCGGTGTTATGCCATGCTCCTCATTGTATTTTATCTGTTTCTCCCGCCTACGGTTTGTTTCCTGGATAGTGATGCGCATGCTCTCTGTTATGGTGTCGGCATACATGATTACACGTCCCCGGTCGTTTCGTGCCGCCCGGCCGATAGTTTGTATTAATGACCGTTCGGACCGTAGGAACCCCTCTTTATCAGCATCAAGAATTGCCACAAACGAAACTTCCGGTAGGTCGAGCCCTTCGCGTAAAAGGTTAATCCCGATTAAAACGTCAAATTCACCCAGGCGCAGGCCTCTTAGAATCTCCACCCGTTCGAGTGTTTTCACTTCCGAATGAATGTATCGCACCTTAATTCCGAGCCGGTCCATATACTTCGTAAGCTCTTCGGCCATCCGTTTTGTAAGGGTAGTCACAAGTATCCGGTCGCCCATTTTTACGGTTTTATCAACTTCATCCAGCAAATCATCTACCTGGTTAAATACCGGGCGAACTTCAATTACCGGATCAAGTAATCCGGTGGGCCTGATAACCTGTTCTACAACAATACCGCCCGATTTTTCGAGTTCGTAATCGCCGGGAGTTGCGCTAACGTATATAGTTTGAGGAGCGAGTCGCTCAAACTCTTCAAAGTTAAGCGGGCGATTATCCAGTGCCGCTGGTAAGCGGAACCCATAGTCTACCAGGGATAGTTTTCTTGAGCGGTCTCCGCCGTACATCGCCCTTACCTGGGGCAATGTTACATGGCTTTCGTCAATCACCATCAGGTAATCTTCCGGGAAATAATCCAGTAAGCAGAAAGGGCGCATGCCCGGAGTTCTGCCATCAAAAAACCGGGAATAATTTTCTATACCGCTGCAATAGCCCAGCTCGCGAATCATTTCCAGGTCGTAATTAACCCGTTCTTCTAAACGCTTCGCTTCAAGATAGCGTTGATCGTCTACAAATTGCTTTTTTCGGGTCTCCAACTCCTCTTGAATGGCCCAAACCGATTGGTTAAAACGTTCGCGGGGAGTAACAAACAAGTTCGCCGGATAAACAACCATGTGAGTCATTTTTTCTAAAGTTTTCCCCGTTGCCGGATCAATAGCTGTGAGTTCTTCAATATCATCACCAAAGAAAGAAACACGGTAAGCATGATCCATGTAAGCAGGGTAAATATCCACCGTATCTCCCTTTACTCTAAAGGTTCCCCTTCTGAAATCTGCCGTTGTTCTGGAATATAAGATCTCTACCAATCGATGCAAGAAGGCATTTCGGGTGATTCGCGTACCAACGGCGAATTTGAATACCGAATTATAAAAGTCTTCAGGATTTCCCATACCATAAATGCAGGAAATGGAAGAAACGACAATAACGTCGCGGCGGCCAGACATTAAAGATGATGTAGTGCGAAGCCGAAGCTTCTCAATCTCTTCATTTATCTGGAGATCTTTTTCTATATAGGTATTGGAGCTGGCGATATAGGCTTCTGGCTGATAGTAATCGTAATACGACACAAAATAGTTTACCGCATTTTCTGGAAAAAACTGTTTGAACTCGCCATAGAGCTGCGCAGCCAGTGTTTTATTATGACTCAGTATTAAGGTAGGCTTTTGTGTTTGTTCTATAACGTTGGCAATGGTATAGGTTTTTCCCGAACCGGTTACACCCAGCAAAGTCTGGTAATTTTCATTGACCCTTACTCCTTCTACTAATTGCCGTATTGCTTCGGGCTGGTCTCCTGCGGGCTGATAATCAGAAATTATTTTAAAATCCATGCGAAATCAAAAATACAAAATTGATTAGTAACCTGTGTTCGATTAAAAGGATTAAGAACAAACAACACACCCCTATGCAGAGACAGAACATAATGGAAAAGTGCTGAATTCCCCCTCTCGAGAGGGGAAACCGGTCGGGAGAAACGTTTCATAGGGGTGTGTTCCATATTATTAATTGAACTCGGGTTAGTATGATTTATTCAAAGAAAAAAGGGGAACCACCTGGTGATCCCCCATACAAACCTTATCTAACAAAAGCAACATGTTAGATATAGGGCAAACTTAAAAAGGAGTATTTTGGTTTTAATTGATGATGTGCCTTTCTTATTTATTAAAATGCTAATTTTATAACAGATGTTTTTATTAAGCAATACCCCCTCTATCGGAAATAACTTTCTGGCCGAATTACGCGACGCGCAGATTCAGCAGGATAGTATGCGTTTTAGAAAAAACCTTGAGCGACTAGGTGAGATTTTTGCTTATGAGATAAGTAAAAGGCTGGAGTTTGTTGAAACCGAATTCGAAACCCCGCTGGGTACGGCAACCGTTTCAATACTTAAAGAACAGCCGGTGTTGGCCACCATTTTGCGAGCCGGACTTCCACTGCATCAGGGCCTTTTAAATATTTTCGACCGGGCGGATTCAGCATTTTTGGCGGCCTATAGAAAACCGACCAAGGGCGGAGGATTTGTTATTCAGCAGGAATATATTGCCACCCCGGATTTAAACGGAAAGTCGGTTATCTTGTCGGACCCGATGCTTGCTACCGGTTTAAGTATGGTAGCTTGCTGTAAAGAGCTTATGGGGCAGTACGATATTAAGCATTTACATATCGTATCGGTAATAGCCAGTGCTGAAGGTGTCGCGCATATTAAAGCCAACTTACCTAAAGCAAACCTCTGGCTGGGTGCTATTGATGAAGAGATGACCACAAAAGCGTATATCGTACCGGGTTTGGGCGATGCGGGAGATCTGGCGTTCGGGGAGAGAGAATAAGTTATTAATGTGAAGAAGATGGGAAGATGAGAAAATGTGCAGATGACACGTGTACTATTCAATCTTCAGTTTTGTAAGCTCTGCCGGAAATCCGCACTTTTGCACATCAACTAATTTATTCATGTTTTCACATCAAACCATCATTAGCACACTTTAAAAGCATTTGCACATTTGCACATCAAACAATCCGCACATTGATCCATGTTTTCACATCAA
The DNA here is from genome assembly GCA_014380615.1 of Sphingobacteriaceae bacterium. Taxonomy (GTDB): domain Bacteria; phylum Bacteroidota; class Bacteroidia; order Sphingobacteriales; family Sphingobacteriaceae; genus Paradesertivirga. The sequence continues at coordinate 62,279 of JACMJM010000025.1, read as the reverse complement.
ACCATCATTTGCACGCTTTAAAAGAATTTGCACATTTGCACATCAAACAATCCGCACATCATCCAATGTTTCGCCATATATTTTTCGATCTCGATCACACCTTATGGGACTTTGATAGAAACGCTGAAGAAACTCTTCACGAACTTTATCAGGCGTATTCGTTAGAGGCTCTAGGAGTTTCGTGCCCTCATACTTTTATAGAAACCTACACACGCAACAACCACCTTCTCTGGGCCGATTATCACTTGGGGAAAATTTCTAAAGAGCAGCTTCGATCAACTCGCTTTAGCACAACGTTTTTAGAATTAGGCTTGCCTGTGGAAAGTATCCCGACTGCCTTTGAAGAAGACTATGTGCGTATTTGCCCTACAAAAACAAATTTGTTTCCTCAGGCTCACGAAACCTTAACCTATCTTCACAAGAAATATGAGCTGCATTTAATTTCTAACGGATTTAAGGAGTCTACAGAGTTAAAAATCGAGGTAACGGGCCTGGCTAAATATTTTAAAAATATTGTGATATCCGAGGTTATAGGGGTAAATAAGCCGGATAAGGCGATTTTTGAATTTGCTCTTAATTCGGCGAAAGCCACAAAAAAAGAAAGCCTCATGATTGGCGACAGCGTTGAGGCGGATATACGGGGCGCGATGAGTTTTGGGATTGAAGCAATTTATTTTAATCCTTTAAATAAACAGAAGCCGGAGGATGTAAAAAATCAAATTACCAGGCTGGATGAACTGATCGGGATCTTGTAGGCAGCGGCATTTTTTAAATTTTAGTTACTTTCGCAAGCATTATAGCTCCTATGCCCAAATTTGTTTGCAGTATCCCTATTTCTATAGTATTAACCATACGGCTTGTTGGCTGTAAAATGATCGTTATAGCGTTATCTGCTGCCGCCTATCCTCAACTTAGTTTCTCTAAATAATGCGAATCCTTTTTGCCATACAGGGAACGGGTAACGGCCACATAAGCAGGGCCCGAGAAATCGTGCCTTTATTGCAGCAACACGGAGAGCTTGATTTGTTAGTTAGCGGCACCCAGGCCGACGTGCTGTTGAGTCAGCCTTTGGCCTATCGTTTTCATGGATTCAGTTACATTTTCGGGAAGAAGGGAAGTGTGAACCATTGGGAGACCTACAAAACTATGAATCTCCCGCGTTTATGGCGCGACATACGATTCCTGCCTCTAAAACAATATGACTTAATTTTGAACGACTTCGAGCCCGTTACGGCCTGGGCCTGTAAAGTTCAGGGGCGGCCGAGCGTTGCATTGAGCCACCAGGCAGCTTTTCTATCGAAAAATACACCCCGGCCCCAAAGTGGTTTTCACTGGCAGGAATGGGTTTTTGAACATTATGCGCCAACAACTCATCAAATAGGGTTCCATTTTGAAAAGTACGATGACTTTATAAACACACCTGTTATCCGAAGCGAAATAAGGAGCCTTCAAACAGGCGAAAAAGGTCACATTACCGTGTATTTGCCCGCATATCACGATAGTTTATTGTTAAGCTATCTCAAAAAAATACCCGATATACAATGGGAGGTTTTTTCGAAGCACTCAAAGCACGCTTATGCAGATCAAAACGTTATTGTTCAGCCGATAAACAATCTTCAGTATAATCAAAGTTTGGCGCAGTCTTCGGGTTTATTAACTGGAGGTGGCTTTGAAGGCCCCGCCGAAGCCTTGTATCTCGGCAAAAAGGTATTGGTTATGCCCATGAAATTTCAGTACGAGCAAATGTGCAACGCCGAAGCGATAAAAAGATTGGGGGTTCCGGTAATCTATAACCTGGATGAGAAATTTGTGTCGGAAGTGGAAAACTGGTTAAACTCTACAAAAAAAGTTCAGGTTAATTTCCCCGATTCCACATCAGAAATAGTAGGAAACCTGATCGAAAAATATTCTGCCTCAATTTAATCTCAGATAGTTTTCCAGCTCCGGCTTTTTATTTTAATATTGTTTACAAAGATTAAGACAGGAAAATGATAGGTCTGTTTCGAACATTAAATCCGGTAAATTTATTAGTACTTGGAATACTATCCATTCTGCTGAGATTGGGAATAATATTGAATCCGCCTACGAATCTCGATTTCTCCATCTTCGAATCTTACGCATCTGTATTATTTAATTTGCCTGCCGGGAACCTTTTTGATGTGCGAACAAATCTTCTGTTGGCTTTAATCATCACCCTGGTGCAGGCTGTTTTGTTTAACCGGGTTATAAACGAGTACAATTTGTTGGGAAAACAATCATTTTTACCGGCTTTGATGTACGTTACCTGTTCGAGCCTTTTGGTACACTTTCTTGTATTAACCCCCGCCTTAATCTGCAATTTTTTGGTGATCTGGATTTTAGACAAATTTCTAAGCGTTCATAGAAAGGAATCGGCTCAGGCTACCATGTTCGATCTGGGGATGATGGTTGCCGTCGGTGCCTTGATCTATCTGCCTTTTATCGCCATGATGCTTCTTTTATGGATATGCCTCATCATTTTTCGGCCTTTCAACTGGCGCGAATGGCTAGCCGGAGTTATCGGGTTTATCACCATTTATTTCTTTATCGCGGTAGCGTATTACTGGACAGATTCAATTGAAAAACTGCGTGATTTCGAAGTGCCGCTTGCCATTGAGTTTAAGCTTTTTCAGATCAATATTTACAATTACCTGGTGTTGATACCCCTTTTACTCATCCTGTTTTTGTCGGTTATATCTCTACAGCAGAGGCTTTATCGCAGTTATGTGCATATAAGAAAATCATTCCTGCTGCTGTTCTTTATGCTTATTTTCATGCTCCTGTCGTTTTTCATTACGTCTAAATATCAGGTTCACCACTTTTTATTAGCCATTCCGGCTGCCTCGGTATTTATGGGTTACTATTTTATGTCGGCCGGAAAAAAATGGTTTTACGAAAGTTTGTATCTCATATTAGTGGGATTTATTATCTATTTCCAGTTTGCGTAAAAGAGGCGAAAAGTCGGGAAGTCCGAAGCGGGAAAATTGAAAGCCAAAAGGGGCATATGAAATTCAGAAAGGCTGAGACTTTGGCATTACTCCCATAATCTTCCGGACTTTCGGTTTTGTCCAAACTTGCTGACCCTCTCATTAACCTTTTTTAACAAAATAAAAGTCCTTAGAACTTAAAATTTAAATAGTTTTGTAGGATGAAATGCGGAGTTGTCGTTTTTCCCGGATCTAATTGTGATCAGGATAGCATTTATGTATTAGAGAAGGGTTTAAAGCAGGGAGTTGTTAAGCTGTGGCATAAGGGCCATGTTTTGCAAAGCACTGATTTTATAATACTTCCCGGGGGATTTTCATCTATCTTAAAAACGATTTATGCTTAATGACTAATCTCGTTATTGATATTGGTAATACTTTCTCAAAGCTGGCAATATTCAATAACAGGGAGATGAAAGACCTTGTGCAGATTGATAATTTGACTTTAAATTATTTGCACGATTTTTTGGAAGAACGAACCATCGACAACGCGGTTATTTCTAGCGTAAATACCGAAATAGATGATTTTGAGGCTCTGTTAAACGAAAAGGCAAACTATTTTCGTTTTACCGGATTAAGCCGGGCGAACATCATTAATCATTATAAAACTCCCCAAACGTTAGGACTCGACAGATATGCGGCGGTTATTGGTGCCCAATGTCTTTACCCAGGCCAGAATTGCCTTGTAATTGATGCGGGTTCCTGTATTACCTACGATTTTGTGGATGCCGCGAAAAATTATTGGGGCGGAAGTATTACACCAGGTATCGCTATGCGTTTTAAGGCCTTGAATCGATTTACCGGAAGATTGCCCTTAGTAGAATCCAATCCTGATTTGGATGTTGACTATGGTAATGATACGGTTTCGGCTATTTTAACCGGAATACAAAAAGGTGTTTTTTATGAAGCTTTGGGCTTTATTAATTCTTTCCATAAGAAATGGGAAGGGTTAAAAGTTTTGCTTTGCGGGGGCGATGTTAAATTTTTTGATACCGAATTGAAAAGTAGCATCTTTGCCCACGCGTATAAAACCGAGCCCAATTTGGTACTAATTGGTTTAAACGAAGTTATCCATTACAACAATGACTAAATTTATCAAAAATATAATCCTTTTCAGCTGCCTGATGGCCGCGGTAGATGTTACTGCCCAAAGCACAACAAGTTCGCCCTACTCACAATACGGTATAGGTATCGTTAATGGTTCACAGCTTCCGCAAAACCGGGCCATGGGCGGTTTAGCAGCTGGTTTGAGAAAGCCTTCGCTGTATAATAATATTAATCTGGCAAACCCTGCTTCATACTCAGCAATCAGAATAACCACATTCGATATCGGGGTATACGGCGGGAACACTAATCTTAGCAAGGGAAATGTATCTGAGAATACATTCGATGCCTCATTAAACCACCTGGTATTTGCAATGCCCGTGACTAAAATCTCGGCCCTAAGCTTTGGTTTGGTGCCTTACAGCAGCAAAGGATATAATTTTACAGAAAGTAAATTAGTTGGCGCCGAAAAGGTGGATAATATTTATAGTGCTAATGGCGGAATATCAAAAGCTTATCTGGGATACGGGATTAATTTAAGCCGCCGATTTAGTGTGGGTGCCAATGCCTCGTTCCTGTTTGGAAAGCTTACTGAAGCTAAAGCTGCCGAATTTGATGATTTAACTTTTTTGAATTCCCGCACTCAGGCAAACAACTCGCTGTCTGGACTCACATTTGATTATGGGCTGCAATACGAAATGCCGCTAAATAAAAAAGTCAACATGGTTTTGGGATACTCTGGTAGCTCAGGGTCAAAAATCAAATCAAAAGGAGAACTTATAACCACCAGGTACTACAAGGATGCAAATTCAGGACAAGGCGGTATTTCTGTAGATTCTACCGAGAATAGGCAAAACGCTGTTTCAAAAATTCAATTGCCTACCATGCACACGCTGGGATTTGTGATACAAAGAACCAATAGATGGTTGTTTGGGGCGGATCTTTTATTAGGACAGTGGGAAAAGTACCGTGAAGGAAGCGTAAATCCTAATTTACAAAACTCGACTGGCATCGCTATCGGAGGGCAGATTACTCCCGATATAAGCGCGGTCGGGAATTATTTTAATATCGTAGATTACCGTTTAGGATTCAAATACGATAAAACGTATATTAATTATAAAAATCAGAATATCAATCAAATGGCCGTTACTTTCGGCTTGGGGCTACCTCTTCCGGCAAATCGTTCAACATTTTATAAGATCAATTTCGGAACCGAACTTGGCCAGCGCGGCTCGCTAAAAAATAGCCTGGTACGCGAACGGTTCGTAAATTTGTATCTGAGCTTTACCATGAACGATCAGTGGTTCCAAAAATATAAATTCGACTAAAGGGTGTTTTCCTTGAAGATAAATAGTGCTTTTATCTTTCTGCTGGGCTCTTTATTTATTATCGCCTGTGAAAATGATGTGCGGGAGATCGAAAAAATTTCGTCCAGAAAGGTTTCTATTGCCGTAGATACATCAAAAGGGGTTGAAATAATATTAAGCGATTCGGCCACCGTAAAGGGAAAGCTGATAACCCCTTTACTTCTTCAATTTAAAGTTGCCGCCCCTTATAACGAAATGCCCAACGGCCTGGTGGTTATTTTTTACGATGAAAATCAGGCGGAAAGCAGCCGGATAGTCGCCGATCATGGAATTAGTCGTAACAATGGCGATTTAATTGAATTGAGAAAGAATGTGGTAGTTACAACCAAAAAAGGAGATACGTTTAAATCGGAAGAGCTTTTCTATGATAGTAAGAAAAAGATTTTTTACTCTAATCAATTAGTTAATATAACCAAACCTGACGGCACCTCTATCAACGGAACCAATTTTCAAAGCGATCAAAAATTTGATAACCCGGTAATACAGAACGCTACTGGCAGCCTTGCGACCGGCGATAAGCTAACCTATTAATAATGAATTTTCAGCCTTTTTTTATTGTTATAATTTTTTTCTAAAAATTGTATCTTGCGCCCTCTTTAAAAACGAAAGTATAAGTAGAATATATGGGAATAATGAGTTTTTTGCGAAACCGTGCAGGTATGATCCTGATTATAGCAATCGGTTTTGCGCTTTTTGCATTTTTATTAGGCGATGCGGTTCAAATGGGTGGCGGTACTTTATGGGGTGGCGGCAATCAGAACGAAGTGGGTGAAGTAGCGGGCAAAACCGTTAACTACGATGAGTTTAAAACCAAGGTAGACCAAAACGAGGCTCAGTTCAGGCAGCAAATGGGCGGAAACCTTAATCCGCAAATGAGTGCTTATGTTGTAGAGAATACCTGGAACCAAACTATTTCCGAAATTCTAATCGATAAAGAAGTAGATCGTTTAGGCTTACAGGTTACATTAGCCGAGCGAAATGAAATGCTTTATGGAAGAAATCCTCATCCGCAAGTGGCGCAAGCCTTCGCAGACCCTCAAACCGGTCAGATAGACAAGCAAAAAATTGGCGGCATTATAGATGCGGTTAAGACCCAAGGTAATGAAAGTGAAATTGGGAAACAGTGGAACAGCTTTATTTCCTCTATCCGTCGCGACAGGCTGTTTCAAAAATATAATAATCTGGTTAAGAACAGTATTTATGTAACCTCTCTCGAAGCAAGGGAAGACTACTCACATCGTAATAAGCTTGCCAGCTTTAGTTACGTTAATTTAGATTATGCTTCGATTCCTGATAATAAAGTAACGCTGACTGACGGTGATTATAAAGACTATTATGAGGAGAACAAAAATCGTTTTAAAAACCGCGAAGAAACACGCTCTCTCGAATATATCGTTTTCGATGCCAATCCTTCAAAGGCTGATTCAGCAGCGGCACGTTCGGCTATTAATAAAATAGCTGCCGACTTTAGAACCACTACCAACGATTCTCTTTTTGTAGCGGTAAACGCAGATACCAAAGCACCCTTAACTTATATTAAGAAAGGAACATTAGATCCGGCGCTGGATTCTATCGTATTTAAGGCGGCTCCAGGTACAATTGTAGGTCCTCTTTTTTCAAACGGAGCATTTAAAGTTGCTAAGGTGATTGATGCCAAGATGAGTCCGGACTCAGTTAAAGCAAGCCATGTTTTATTGAATCCTGCTACCGAAGGGGGAGTAGATAAAGCACGTGCGAAAGCAGACTCGATCCTTACGCTAATTCGTGCAGGAACAAGCTTTGCGGAAATGGCTTCTAAGTTTAGCATCGACCCTTCAAAAGCTCAGGGTGGCGACTTAGGTACTTTCGGACGCGGAGCAATGGTTCCGGCGTTTGAAGACGCGGCGTTTAACGGCAAGCCAGGCGATCTGAAAATAGTTACCAGCCAGTTTGGCGTTCACATTGTGCGTATAGACAGACAAGTAGGAGCATCGAAAGTTGTTAAAGTTGCTGTTGTAGATAAAACAGTTGCCAGCAGCAGCCAAACCCAACAGGATGTATACCGCAGAGCTTCTGAGTTTTTAGGTGCCGCGAAAGATGATAAAGCTTTCGATCAAAAATCCAAAGAATCAAAACTCGTTAAACAGGTTGCCGAAAATGTTTCGGTTAGTCAGCCTGCTGTTCCGGGTATCGAAAACCCGCGCGAACTTGTTCGCTGGGCTTTTGATGCTAAAGAAGGTGATGTTACCGATAAGGTGTATGAGTTGGGTAGCCAGTACGTGGTAGCCAAACTTACGAGTGTTCGTAAAAAAGGCATATTACCTTTAGAAAAGATCAAGAAAGAAATCGAGCCTGTAGTACGTAATTTTGTTAAGGCCCGCATGCTTAAAGAGCGTTTTGAAACTACCTTAAACGGTGCTTCATCTATTGCTCAGGTAGCTCAAAAACTAGCTAAGCCAGCTCTGCAGGCACAAAATATAGTTTTCGCAAATCCGGTAATTCCAGGCGGCGGACAAGAAAATAAAGTTATCGGAACGGTGTTCGGATTACAGCCCAATAAACTCTCTAAAGCAATTGAAGGTGAAAGTGGTGTATTTGTAGTTCAGGTAAGCGGATTTACTAATCCCGCACCACTAACCAATACCTTTAAACAAAAGGAACAAATAATGCAATCGGTATCTCAAAGGGCTCAAAGTCAGTTCTTTGAAGTTCTTAAGGATAAGGCCGAAATTAAAGATAACCGTCTTAGGTTCTTTTAAAGGATATTAAGGTATTTTGAAACCGGAGGAAATATTCTTCCGGTTTTTTTGTTATATTAACAATGAGATGATTAAGGATTCAAGGGGTCTTTATAACTTCACACTCAATCTTTTATCTTAAAAATGGATATTCAGGAAAATATTGTTAATCGTGTTGCGCAAAGCGGATTAATCAGTTTTGATCTAGCCGAACTATTTCCGGCCGGAGACAGAGTGCTTTATGACATTAAGGATAATTTGTTTCATGGCCTGATGCTCAGGGAAAAAGATTTCAGGGAGTTTGTAAAGGAGCACGACTGGATGCAGTATGAAGGCAAACATGTAGCAATTACCTGCTCTGCAGACGCCATTGTGCCTACCTGGGCTTATATGCTTTTGGCCAACAAGATGTCGCCTTACGCCCAAACTATAGTATTTGGTAACCTTGAATCGCTCGAAATCGTATTGTTCGACCGGGCACTGGCAAATCTGGATATCGAAAAATATCGTGATGAGCGTATTGTAATAAAAGGTTGCGGAGATATCTCTGTGCCGGTTTCTGCTTATGTAAATCTAACTGCTAAACTTACGGGTGTGGCAAAGAGTATTATGTATGGCGAACCTTGTTCAACAGTTCCTATATATAAACGGAAGGATTAGACGCTTTTATGAGAAAACTCTTTTTATTAATCATATTATTTGTTGCTATAAAGCCAGCTAATGCGCAGGTATTAGAAAATCGTAAGGAACCAGTATTTAAAGTAGGTGAAGAATTGAAATATCGGTTGCGGTACGGAATAGTAACAGCCGCGGAGGCTACGTTAAGCGTACTTGCGTCTGATACTAAATTTGATAATCAGCCGGTCTATCATTTCCTTGCGCAAGGTAAAACCTCCGGAAGCTTTGATATTTTCCATAAAGTTCGTAATCGATACGATTCTTACGTGCATCAAACCGAATTGACGCCTTTCCTTTATACCGAAAATATCCGCGAAGGCAATTATAAACGAAACGATAAAGCCAGATTCTATCAGGATCAAAAAAAGGTGGTTTCCAACAAGGGCACTTTTACCGGAAAAGCTCAAACCTTTGATATCGTATCGGCCTATTATTTTGCCCGAAGTCTTGACTTAACCGGTGTTAAGGCGAATCAAAAGTTTAAAATGACCTATTTTCTTGATGACGGTCTTGCCGATCTGGAAATCATCTACATCGGTAAAGAACGCATTAAAACCAATATGGGTTATTTCAATTGCTTGAAATTTAATCCCTCTATACAGGCCGGCCGGGTTTTCAAAAAAGACAGCAAGCTTTATTTATGGATCACGGATGACGGTAATCGCATCCCTGTAAAGGCACAGGTAGAGATACTGGTTGGAACCGTAACCATGGAACTTACAGGAACAAAGGGGCTAAAATATCCTTTAGGCGCATCAAAAAGCAAACATGATTGAAGTATTAAACACCCTGGTAGATGAAGATCTTTTAACCGAGAGCTTTGTTTGTCATCTTGATAAATGTAAAGGTGCCTGCTGTGTCGAAGGCGATGCCGGTGCCCCTCTTTCGAGAAGCGAGCTTGCGGTACTGGAAGAAATTTACCCTGCTGTAAAACCATACCTTACTCAAAAGGGAATCGAAGCGATAGAAGAGTACGGTACCTGGGTGAGAGATGCGGAAGGAGATTTTACGACGCCCTGTGTTGACGGAAACAAAGAATGTGCTTATGTTACCTGGGAAAACGGCATCACTAAGTGCGGAATTGAACAGGCTTATCTCGATGGTAAAATCAGCTGGAAAAAGCCGGTTTCCTGCCATTTATATCCCATTCGTATCACAGAATACCCCGAATTCGATGTGCTTCATTACGACCGCTGGAATATCTGTGGTTCAGCCTGTTCTTTCGGCCGTGAACTTAAAGTGCCGGTATTTCGGTTTCTTAAAGAGCCCTTGATCAGGAAGTATGGCGAAGACTGGTATAATGAGTTGGAGGAAGCCAATACTGCGTATAAGAGAACGTATCAGTAAGATGTGCTAAGAGTGATCGGATGACTCCAAGTCATCCGATCACTACCCCGTTTTTAATCACGATTGCGTTTCCATCTATCACACCCCAGCCCAACACGAACGTCGTCATTGCGAGGCTGTAAGGGGCTGTGCAGAGCCGAAGCAATCTCCAACCTACGAAGACAGGTACCTTCGTTTCTATCGCTAACAGATTGCTTCGTTCCTCGCAATGACGGGAAATTGGGATTGCGTTTCCATAGGTGAGATCTACACCCGCAACCCAACACGAACGTCGTCATTGCGAGGCGGCAGGGGGCTGTGCATAGAGTCGAAGCAATCTCCAACCTACGAAGACTAAACCCGCGCTTCTATAGCTGACAGATTGCTTCGTTTCCAATGATTGTCAAGTTTTCCCTGTTCATCCTATCAATTCATATTTACTACCGCTTCCCCGTCCTTCCTGCGAAAGCAGGAATCCTAATGCGGCGCATCAATTCATAAATTTATGTAAGTTTGGTTCTTTGATTACTGAATGAGTAAAACACTAGTATTCGGAGCTTCCGGCCAGTTGGGCCAATGCCTTAAGGTAACAGCTCAAAAACATGCCATCAGCGATATTAACTTCCTTCCCGAAGATCAGGCTGATATTTTAAACCTGGAAGCATTGCAGGTGATCTTCAAGTCTGAATCACCGGAATATTGCATCAATTGTGCCGCTTACACCGCTGTAGACAAAGCAGAGGACGAGGTAGATATAGCCAGAAAAGTCAACCGAGACGGAGCTGAGAACCTGGCTTTATTATGTAAGCAATATAATACTACCCTGATCCATATTTCAACAGATTTTGTTTTCGAAGGGAATTTGGCCAGGCCTCTTACTGAAACTGATAGTGCGAACCCGATAAATGTCTACGGCCTTACCAAACTGGAGGGAGAACAGGCGATCGCATCAGCAATACAGCAATTTTTCATCTTACGCACCAGTTGGCTCTATTCCGAATTCGGAAATAATTTCGTAAAAACTATGCTGCGTTTAGGAAGCGAGAAAGATGAGTTAAGAATTATCGCAGATCAGATCGGTACACCAACCTATGCTATCGACCTTGCCGAATGTATTTTCCACATTGTCAGCAATGCCAATAAGCAATACGGGGTCTATCATTACAGTAATGAAGGAGTAACTTCCTGGTATGATTTCGCTAAAGCGATATTCGACTTGGGTGGCCTTAAGCTTAAAACTATCCCGGTTAAAACATCCGAGTATGTAACAAAAGCCATCCGCCCTGCTTTTTCTGTAATGGATAAATCTAAGATTAAGGAAACGTTTGGCATCGAAATACCGTATTGGAGGGATAGTTTGGAGGAGTGCGTTGAGAAATTAAAAAGTCAAAATTAAAATTCAAAATTTTAAAATAGAGTACATGTGCAGGATTTCTCACATCAAATATCTCATGTCTCAAATCTCATAATACAATGAAAGGAATTATACTAGCCGGCGGTTCGGGTACACGACTGCATCCGCTAACACTGGCAACCAGTAAACAAATGATGCCGGTTTATGATAAGCCGATGATCTATTATCCATTGTCTATCCTAATGCTTGCCGGGATAAAAGAGATCCTGATTATATCTACCCCTCACGATCTTCCGAATTTCGAAAAGCTCCTGGGCGATGGTTCAAGAATCGGTTGCCAGTTCTCTTATAAAGTTCAGGAGGAGCCCAATGGCCTGGCCCAAGCTTTTGTAATAGGTGAAGAATTCGTTGGCAAGGATAGTGTGGCGTTGATTTTAGGAGATAATATTTTCTACGGGGATGGCTTATCGGTGCTTCTGCAGGATTTGAAAGAGCCTGAGGGAGGCGTGGTATTCGCTTACCCGGTTTCAGATCCGGAAAGATATGGGGTGGTTGAATTTGATAAAGAGAATAAGGTGATTTCCATAGAAGAAAAGCCTGTTGAACCGAAATCAAATTACGCGGTTCCGGGATTGTATTTCTACGATAATTCGGTGGTTGAAATCGCGAAGAACATCAAACCTTCTCCCAGAGGAGAGTACGAGATCACTGATGTAAATAAAGTATATCTTGAAAAAGGAAAGCTTAAAGTAGGAGTATTGAGTCGCGGTACAGCCTGGTTAGATACCGGAACCTTCAATTCATTAATGCAGGCCGGACAGTTTGTACAGGTAATCGAAGAGCGGCAGGGACTAAAAATAGGATGTATCGAAGAGGTAGCCTACCGCATGGGATTTATTAACGCGGATCAATTAAGGCAGGTTGCCGAGCCTCTTGTAAAGAGCGGATACGGGCAGTATCTCTTAAAAATCATTCATCAACACTTATAAATGACCTCCTGGAAGTCAGATGAAGTTAGGATCGGAGTAATAGGCTTGGGATATGTGGGCCTTCCCTTGGCTCTTGCGTTCGCCGAGAAATTTGCGGTAACCGGTTATGATATTAACGGAAATCGTATTCAGGAACTAAAAGGAAATAAGGATAGCACTTTACAGGTAAGTGCGTCCGAACTCACCGTCAGCAAAATAAATTTCACGCTTGATTCCGCAGAGCTGAAGAATTGTAATGTTTTCATAGTTACGGTGCCTACGCCTGTCGACGAGGGAAAATCACCTGATCTCGTCCCGCTTTTGCGTGCTTCAGAAACCGTAGGGAAGCATCTGAAAAAGGGCGACGTCGTTGTTTATGAATCAACCGTATATCCCGGATGCACGGAAGAAGATTGTATCCCGGTATTAGAATCGATCAGCGGTTTAAAACTGAACACAGACTTCTATTGCGGCTACTCGCCGGAGCGGATTAGTCCGGGCGATACCTTGCATACCTTAAAAAAGATAGTTAAAGTTACTTCCGGATCAACCGAAGAGAGCGCTGATTTTATTGATGGGCTCTACGGCCAGATTATTGATGCGGGTACTTATAAAGCAAAATCTATTAAAGTAGCCGAGGCCGCAAAAGCGATAGAGAATGCTCAGCGAGATATCAATATCTCATTTGTAAATGAGCTGGCCTTGATGTTTGATAAAATGGGAATCGACACGTCCGACGTGCTCGAGGCTGCTTCCACCAAATGGAACTTTTTAAAATTTAAACCCGGTTTGGTTGGCGGGCATTGTATCGGCGTGGATCCGTATTACCTGGCTCACAAAGCTGAGTTGCTGGGCTACCATCCCGAAGTGATCTTATCAGGACGCCGGGTAAATGACTATATGGCGACTTTCATCGCCAGTAAGGTGGTGAAGCTGATGCTGGCTAAAGGCTTGGCGGTAAAAAATTCAAGGGCGCTGATACTGGGTATTACCTTTAAAGAAAACTGTCCCGATATCCGTAATACAAAAGTAATCGATATTTACCGTGAGCTGGAGCAATACGGAATGCAGGTAGATGTACACGATCCCTGGGCCAGTGGCGAAGAAGTGCAAAAAGCCTTTGGGTTCTCTCTTGTTGAAGAAATTTTCCAAAACAGCTATCAGGCGATTATTTTAGCCGTGGCACACCAGGAATTTATTGCCTTGGATTTTTCCTTATTGATGGGAGAAAGCCGCGTTGTTTTCGATACGAAATCTGTTATTGACCGCAGGTGGGTGGACGCACGATTGTAGAGGAAATCTTTCGAAAAATCCCGTCTCTTTAGAACTTTTCAGATCTTTCCTTGGGTTTGAGTTGGAAGTGCTTAACCTCCCCCTAACCCCCGTACGCCAGCTGGCGGAGGGACAGTATAGCACCTTAAGCATTTTAGATACTACGATATTGGTGGGGGGATTATGGATCCACGGAGGCCTAAAGCACCCAGTATCCCCCGCTGGCGGGGGAATAAAAGGGGGTGGTTAAAGCAACCTCGGCACTACGATATGGTTTAAAAGAATAATATTGACTATACAGAGCGCTTAACCACCCCCTAACCCCCGCCAGCGGGGGACAGTATAGCGCCCCTTAGGTATTTTAGATACTACGATATGGGTGGTAAAAAAATGATGAATCTACGGAGTCTAAAGCGCCCAGTATCCCCCGCCGGCGGGGGAATTAAAGGGGGTGGTTAGCTTGCCTCCCTGAAACAAGTTTAGGTGTAAATTAAATTCGAAACAAGGCAGGATTTAAAAAGGGTCGAGTAGCTCATATACATTTTTATTATTTTAGCTCCCCTCTATGTCTGCAGCTGATAAAACCAACCTCTGGCATTACAACGCCAACCTCCGCGAATTCGCCAATCAAAATCGCAATTCCATGACCAAAGCCGAAGCATGCCTTTGGAAGTTCGCCCTCAGCGGGCGACAAATGCAAGGTTACCAATTCCGACGGCAAAGACCTGTGTTAAACTACATTCCTGATTTCATGTGTAAAGAGCTCATGCTAATCATTGAAGTAGACGGATTAACCCATCAGTGGACCGAAGTGGCCGAAAAGGATATCAAGCGTCAGCAAGAATTGGACCAGATTGGATTTACCGTATACGCTTTACAGATGATGAAGTCCTGGAACAAATTAATAGAGTGATTGATAGAATTAAGGAATGTATTAGTGAAAAAACCACCCCCTAACCCCCGCCAGCGGGGACAATATAGTGCCTTAATATCTACGGTGTCTAAAGCGCCCAGTATCCCCCGCTGGCGGGGGAATAAAAGGGGGTGGTTAAGTAACTTCTAGACTACGATCTGGTTGTAAAGAATAATATTGACTATACAGAGCACTTAACCACCCCCAACCCCGTCCGCCAGCTGGCGGAGGGACAGTATAGCGCCTTAAGCATTTTAGATACAACGATATTGGGGGGTAAAAATGATGAATCTGCGGTGTCTAAAGCACCCATACTCCGATAATGGTGATGAAAAATTAAGTAAATATCCCCAGATGCCTAAATCACCTTAATGATATCGGCTATAAACGATTGTTTTGATTTTATTTCAACTGAATTGCCTTATCCATGTAACTTTTATAATTTTATCAGCAAAACATTGAAAACTTTTATCCAATTTCCGTGTTTTTTGATTTTAATAGTAGATTTAATATAATTTGTACTTTTGAAAGGTCTTTTTAACAGCCTTCGAACATATCACTAAAAATAAATTTGTAAATGAAAGTAGCATTAATCACTGGGATCACTGGCCAGGACGGAGCCTATCTTGCCGAATTTTTACTAAAGAAAGGCTATGAAGTTCATGGACTAAAAAGAAGATCATCCTTATTTAACACCGACAGAATTGATCATTTATACCAGGATCCTCACGAGACTAATGTAAAACTGAAACTTCACTACGGTGATTTAACCGATTCTACCAATATCATTCGCATTATCCAGGAAGTTCAGCCGGATGAGATCTATAATCTTGCGGCCATGAGCCATGTAAAAGTGAGTTTTGATACTCCAGAGTATACCGCTAACGCTGATGGTATCGGTACGCTACGTATCCTGGAAGCGGTAAGGATTTTAGGATTAACTAAAAAGACACGTGTTTATCAGGCATCTACTTCCGAATTGTACGGATTGGTGCAGGCAGTTCCTCAAAGTGAAACTACGCCTTTTTATCCACGTTCACCTTATGCGGTTGCTAAGATCTATGGTTACTGGATCACGGTGAACTATCGCGAAGCTTATGGCATGTATTCTTGTAACGGTATTTTGTTCAACCACGAGAGTCCGATAAGAGGGGAAACTTTCGTAACACGTAAAATTACCCGTGCGACGGCTAAAATCGCTTTAGGCTTACAAAGCTGCCTGTATCTTGGTAACCTTTCCGCTCAGCGCGATTGGGGCCATGCGAAGGATTATGTAGAGGCGATGTGGTTAATTTTGCAACAAGAAAAACCTGAAGATTATGTAATCGCTACCGGTATCACTACCGAGGTACGTGAGTTTGTGCGCATGAGTTTTGCTGAACTAGGGATTGAAGTTGAATTCAGCGGAAAGGATGAAAACGAAAAGGGAGTGATTGTTGATGTGGATCAAGCGAAAGCTCTGGAACTGGGTTTAAATACGGATGCTTTGAAGCCAGGTCAAACAGTAGTAAAAGTTGATCCGCGGTATTTCCGTCCAACGGAAGTGGATCTGTTATTAGGTGATCCGACTAAAGCAAAAACCCAACTGGGATGGAAGTTGAAATATGATTTACCGGCTCTGGTAAAAGATATGGTTCATTCTGATTTAAATATCATGAAGAAAGATGAGTATTTAAGGCAGGGTGGGCACCAGGTGTTGAATTATTTCGAATAATGCTTTAAACGCAGACAGCTCCAAACGCTGTCTGCGTTATTTTAAAAGTATTCTTATCCTAACGGCACTAGTACAATCAAGATCCGCCTTTGCCGACTGATAGGCAATCGTAAAGTACCATACCGGTTCTGTGCCGCTGCATTAGGATTCCCGCCTGCGGGGGAAAGATGGCTGGAAGTTTCACCATTATCTTCATTAAAACGGCACAGATATTCCCATGATCGTCATTGCAGACTGATCGGCAATCGTAAAGCGTTATACAGGGAAACCGGTCATCATGCTTAGCATTTCGTTTCCAAATGTCCGTTCAGTTCAGGCGCATGTCCCCGGAATACTCGATGGTGCTTAACTCTCCATGGTTTCCCTCCCAGCCATCATAAATCTTTTAAAAATCCCATTCCCAACATTGTTACAATTCTTATATCTTTGCCCCGCAAGAAATTATATAAAATTTTAATTTACTGAGGAATAGTTTAAAGAGAAAAGGGCTTTAAACCGTGGGGAGGGAAACGTCGAGAATATGAAACTTAAAAACATTAGATTGAAACTGTCAGAAACTCTCGGAACATTTTTATTGTTCACTTGCATGGCATTTTTCCAGCCTATTGTCGCACAAACCACACAAAACTTCAGCAATATCAATGTCGACCAGTTGTCTGATGCTCAAATTAAGCAATTTATTCAGCAGGTTGAGGCCCAAGGCCTAAGCGAATCTCAATTGGAGCAGGTGGCCGCCGCACGAGGTATGAGCGCGGCCGAAGTTTCGAAGCTGAGGGCACGGGTTAATAAAATTAAACAGGCTGGATCAGCGAGTACGAATACAACAACCAATAAAGAAAATACTTCAGAAGCTGGTGACGGCAAGGGTACAAGAGAACTTAATTTCAAAGATGATGCCGCGCCTGTTGATGCAACCGGCTCAACCTCACGTGTTTTTGGAGCGGAACTTTTCCGAAATTCGGGAATTACGTTTGAACCTAATCTGCGGATTGCGACGCCTCAAAATTACCAGCTTGGTCCTGATGATGAATTGATCATAGATATTTACGGTTATTCAGAAGCTAACTACCGCTTAAGAATCTCGCCTGAAGGAAATATTAACATCCCTTACGTGGGGATTATCTCCGTTGGTGGCCAAAGTATCGAACAGGCAAGTCAGCGAATCCGCTCACGATTGACCAGCATTTATCCGAATATGCGTAGCGGAAATACCAAAGTAAATATTTCTTTAGGGAATATCCGCAGCATCAAAGTGGTTCTGCTGGGAGAAGTTACCAAGCCGGGAACCTACACGCTGCCCTCACTTGCAACCGTATTTAACGCATTATACTCATCCGGAGGACCTTCAGAGAATGGTTCTTTCCGGGACATACAGATTATTCGTAACAACCGTACTATCGCCCGTTTAGATGTGTACGAGTTTTTACTTCGCGGCTTTCAACGAAATAATATTCGTTTGCAAGATCAGGATGTTATTATGATTCCGCCGTATAAGAAGAGGGTTGAATTTTCAGGTGAGGTGAAACGGCCGGCGATTTTTGAGGCGACCGCAAATGAGACCTTAGCCGATATTATCTCTTTCGCCGGGGGCTTTACCAGCGAAGCCTATACTGCCCGGATAAAAGTGATCCAAAATACACCTAAAGAGCGGCGTATTACCGATGTGTTTTCTGAGGCATTCTCTACTTATCTGCCTCAAAACGGCGATAAATATTTTGCTGAGCCTATACTTGATCGTTTTGAAAATAGGGTAAGTATCACGGGGGCGGTATTTCGTCCCGGACAATATCAGTTGGAACAAGGCTTAACGTTGACTCAATTAATTCGCAAAGCGGAGGGTGTAACCGAAGATGCATTTTTACCAAGGGGATATTTGACAAGACTTAGGGCTGACAATACCCCGGAGTTAATCGCCTTTGATTTGGCTGAAATTTTGAACGGTACAGGTCCTGATATTACTCTTCAGCGTGAAGATCAAATTACGATCTCCTCTATCTTTGATCTAAGAGAAGAATATAGAGTTACAATTGAAGGAGAAGTAAGATCTCCGGGTACAATTGATTATGCTGAGAATATGAGCCTGGAGGACCTAATTGTATTAGCAGGTGGATTTAGGGAAGGTGCTTCTCAAAAGCGGATAGAAATTTCAAGGCGGGTGAAAGATAGCGAAGCGGGTGCAGCCAATTCGAGGATTGCACAGGTATATCAGGTAGATGTAGATCAAAATCTGGTGCTTCAGGGACCTAAGTTTATACTTCAGCCTTTTGATATTGTACTAGTGCGTAATGCTGCGGGATATGAAGTGCAGCGGCAGGTGCGTGTGGAAGGGGAAGTACTATATCCGGGGACTTATACGATTACACGGAAAGATGAGCGGATTTCTGATCTGTTAAAGCGAGTTGGGGGCTTAACTGACTTAGCTTATCTGTCGGGAGCCTCGTTGATTCGCTCCGATGCCAGCGAGAAAGGGTCGGGTAAGCAAAGGATTAATACCGATGTTGAAGATCAAAAGAAATTAGCTCGCCTGCAGCGCCTGCAGGAGACGCTGAAGGACTCTACAGATATACAACGGCAGCAGACTTTTTTGAGGAATGATTATGTTGGAATCGACCTTGAGCGTATCTTAGACAAACCTAAATCTAAATTGGATTTGATATTGGAGGAAGGCGATGTGTTGAGAATTCCGAAGCAACTTCAAACGGTGAAGGTAAGTGGAGAGGTGCTGTATCCTACAACTTCGATCTATAATGGGGGTAAGAGTTTCAGGCAGTATATTTCCGATGCGGGTGGGTTTTCGGATAATTCTTTAAAGAAAAGGTCATATGTGATCTATGCAAACGGTTCGGTAAGGAGCACGAAGAAGTTTTTTTTATTTAATAATTATCCGATGGTGAAGCCGGGTGCGGAGATATTTGTGCCAAAGAAAGCTGAGCAAAAGAAGTTAACTGCCTCTGAGATTGTTGGGTTGACTTCTGGTATCGCTTCATTAGGAGCTATCATATTGGGGGTTTTAAATTTGATTAAATAATATCTCTGAAGAGTCCTTCATCATATGAACTGGTATGTTTTGTATACAAAGTCACGTAATGAGAAGAAGGTGGCTGAAAAGTTGAAAGTATTGGGTCTAGAAGTTTATTGTCCAGTACTTAAAACTAAACGTCAATGGTCCGATCGCGTGAAATGGGTTGAGGAGCCATTATTAAAGTCTATATGCTTTGTGCGATTAAATGAACAAGATCGAGACAAAGTATTCCAGATTTTTGGAGTAGTGCGTTATTTATTTTGGCTGGGTAAACCGGCTATAGTACGTGATAATGAAATTGAACAACTGAAATGTTTTCTTAATTACAATGAAGAGTGTGATCTTCGTGTCACATATTTTACTCCTATGCAAGAAGTAAGTATTGTTACTGGAGTTTTATCTGATCACAAAGCTATAGTAATCAGACAATTTAAAAATAAAGTCTTAGTTAGTCTGGCAACGGTTGGAATACATATACAGGTTGATTTAAATCAAACCAAACTAATTTCTGTGTAATGTTTCTTTCGAAATTAATTTAAGTAATTTAGTGCCTCATATGCTAATGTTTAATTTCATCAATAACATCGGAAAAGGATTGAAGTTGTTTGCAAATTTATTAATGATTATTAATGAACAACCTTACTTGCGACCAATGGCTTCAATATTTACTAAACCGGCAAAAACAGTTAGCCTTGAATTAAATCTCTTAAGTAACATCTCTATTCTAGCAACAATTTTTTAAGGAATACGATTATGTATAAGGCTTATCAACGTCATCGTTATTCCTTGTATTGCACCGTTGTCAGGAATGTATTTCTTCAAAAAACTTTGGGATTAAAGCGGGTATCAATGAACTGAGCATATTTATGATGACATAACAACAGTGAATCTGATCTTAATATTTGCTTTTAAGATGTATAGCTGGTTGAACTTATTAAAAGAATAGGAATGTTATAGTGCTCAACACGATTTACTTTGAGTAAGTGCAATATTGGTTAGTACAATAGAGATTAATTGTATGGCTGGATAAATTATAGGTCGGTTTGAATGTAACCGACAACGGCGAAGCCATGTAAAAGATTTGTTCAAAGTTGGTTTTCATAGAACCCATTTCGGCTTTAGTTTAATCAAGCACCACATTTTTGTATGAATAAAAATAATTCCCAGTCAATGAAAAGCGACGAAATGTCATTGAAAGAGTTGATTTTAAAAATCCAAGAATTTTGGCTCTATTTAATCGCTAAGTGGAAAGTAATTGTTTTGGCAGGAATTATTGGTGGGCTTATAGGTTTAACCTATGCCTACTCAAAAAAATTTTTATATATAGCTGAATTATCCTTTGGACTTGACGAAGGGCAGCCAGGTATGGGTATGTCAGGTGCTTATTCTGGTTTAGCGTCAATGGCGGGTATTGATCTTGGAGGTGGAGGTGGAGGCATGTTTGCAGGGGAAAATCTCATTGCACTGATGAAATCTCGTTCTATAGTAGAAAAAACTTTACTTACTTCCATTGATCAACGTGGAAAAAAGGAAACATTGATTGAATTCTATATTTCGACATTGGGTATTCGAGAAAATTGGCGAAAAGATAAGATGTTGAAGGATATTGAATTTTTGCCTTCAGATGATCGTTCCAAGTACTCTAGGACAAAGGATAGCGTCTTGCTGGGCATTTGTAGCGGTATTATCAGTGAAAACCTTATAGTAAGTAAAAAGGATAAGAAGGTAGGAATTATTACGCTCACAGTTAAGTCTGGTGACGAGTTGTTCTCAAAGTATTTTGCAGAAACCTTAATCAATGTAGTTTCTGAAGTTTACATTGATACAAAGACCAGGAAGTCTGCAGATAATCTTGCTATCTTACAGCATCAGGTTGATTCGGTACGTACTGTGTTAAATTCATCAATAAGAGGTGTTGCGGCTTCAGTAGATGTGAACCCAAACGCTAACCCTGTTTTCCAAAGATTAAAGGTGCCCTCTCAAACTCGTTCGATAGATGTACAGACCAGTACAGCTGTTCTGCAGCAACTTATGCCTAATTTGGAACTTGCTAAAATTACCTTAAGAAAAGAAACACCATTGATTCAGATTATAGACAAGCCCATTTTGCCTTT
Source organism: Sphingobacteriaceae bacterium (assembly GCA_014380615.1). GTDB lineage: Bacteria > Bacteroidota > Bacteroidia > Sphingobacteriales > Sphingobacteriaceae > Paradesertivirga. The sequence continues at coordinate 40,788 of JACMJM010000025.1, read as the reverse complement.
ACAAAAAGAAAAAATGGGTAAAGCTAAAGGTCTAATATTAGGTGGTTTTTTTGCTGGAGTAATAACAATCTTTTTTCTTTTAATACGGAGAATTATAAATAATATAGTCTCAGATGAGACTAGGTAGGAAAATAATATCGATTCAATATCACCCTTGATGTCTATCACAATTAATTCAATTAAAAATTAGATGCTAACAAATAAGGCTGTACTCATTACAGGAGGAACAGGTTCCTTGGGTAGGGAACTGGTGAAACAAATCTTAGAAAAATGGCCGGATATAAGGCGGTTGGTTATATATTCTCGTGACGAGCAGAAGCAATACTTAATGGCCCAGGATTTTCCTGACTGGAAATATCCGGCGCTTCGCTATTTTATTGGAGATGTACGTGATTTGGAACGATTAAAGCGCGCATTTACAGGTATTGATTATGTCATTCATGCTGCAGCTATGAAGCATGTTCATATTGCAGAGTATAATCCTGATGAATGTGTTAAGACAAATATAGGTGGCGCGGAGAATGTAATTCAAGCAGCACTTGCAACCGGAGTTAGTAAAGTGGTTGCCTTATCTACTGATAAAGCCTGCGCCCCTATTAATTTGTACGGTGCTACTAAGTTAACATCAGATAAACTATTCATTGCTGCCAATAATATTAAAGGAAATCGAGATATAGTTTTTTCTGTAGTTAGATATGGAAATGTGATGGGTTCCAATGGCTCAGTTGTTCCATTTTTTCTTAAAAGAAAAAATGATGGAGTTTTACCTATTACCGATCCTAGTATGACGCGGTTTAATATTTCATTAAAGGGTGGTGCTGATATGGTGTTGTACGCGTTAGATACGGCTTGGGGTGGAGAGCTATTCGTTCCTAAAATTCCTTCGTATAGGATCTTGGATGTAGCAAAAGCTATAGGTCCAAATTGTGAACATCAGATAGTTGGAATAAGACCAGGCGAAAAGATACATGAAGAAATGATTACTGCATCTGATTCGTTTACTGCGTATGATTTGGGAAAGTATTACGTTATTCTTCCTCAAACTCCTATGTGGCAATTGCAGGATTACATTTCACATTTCAATGCAAATCAGGTTCCTATTGGTTTTAGCTATACTTCAGGTAGCAATTCTGATTGGGAAACTGTGGAGAGTTTAAGAGAAATGATTCTAGAACATATTGATCCTAATTTAGAATTCTAATGATCATACCGTATGGTAGACAATCTATAGATGATACCGACATCAGTGCAGTTGTAAGTGCTCTTAAATCAGATCTGCTTACACAAGGTCCGAAAGTCGCTGAGTTTGAGAAGTCGTTTGCTGAGTATGTGCAGGCAAAGTATGCGGTGGCTGTAAGTAATGGCACCGCCGCATTACATTTGTGTGCCTTAGCGCTCGGCGTGAATACTACAACCAGAGTTATAACTACGCCGATAACGTTTGTTGCATCCGCGAACTGTATTTTATATTGTGGTGGGTCGATCGAACTTTGTGATATAAATGCCGGAACCGGCTTGATGGATATCATTAAGCTGGAGGAAATGCTAGCTTCTAAGCCTGTTGGATATTATAAAGGTATTGTGGCGGTTGATTTTGCTGGTTATCCTATAGACCTTGAGAAAATGAAGGCATTAGCAGAAAAGTATCTGTGTTGGATTATAGAAGACGCGTGTCATTCACCCGGTGCTTATTTTACTGATAGCGTTGGGAATAAACAATTATGCGGTAACGGAGTATTTGCAGACCTCGCGGTTTTTTCCTTCCATCCCGTAAAGCATATCGCTACAGGTGAAGGTGGGATGATCACTACCAATGATGAGAACCTGTACAAAAAATTGCTTAGTTTGCGTACTCACGGTATCACACGGGATCCTGAGATGATGACTACCAGTGAAGGTGGATGGTATTACCAGATGCTCGAACTGGGCTACAATTATCGTATACCAGATATGTTGTGCGCATTAGGTATAACACAATTGTCAAAGGCAGCTGCAGGAATTAAAAGAAGATTGGCCATAGCTGAGAGATATGACGAAGCATTTGGGGGTAATGAACATATCACACAGTTAACTCCCAACGGAACTAACGATCTGCTTAAGCAAGGAACACTACATGCTCACCATTTATATGTCATAAAGGTGGCTGACAGAAAAGGTTTATACAATCATTTGAGGAGTAATGGAGTTTATGCACAGATACATTATATTCCTATTCATACTATGCCTTTTTATCGGAATAGTGGGTTTACTGATATAGTGATGCCTGAAGCAGAGGCTTATTATACCGGATGTATCAGCCTTCCGATGTTCCCTGCCCTTACCGATGATGAACAGGAATACGTGATTTCGAAGGTGGTAGAATTCGTTGAAAATGGCCATCGATAAAATTATCCTGGGAACTGTTCAATTAGGAATTGAATATGGAATTAATAATAAACAGGGACGACCTTCCGATTTTGAGGGAGTTGGCATATTGCGTGATGCTTATTTGAAAGGTGTCAGGTATATTGATACAGCCGAGGGGTATGGAAAATCGCACGAGGTTATCGGTTTGTATCACAGGCAACATCCCAACGAAAAATTCCAGGTGATAACTAAATTTTCTTTAGCTAATCTGGCAAAGTATAGTTCTTTTGACTGGGCCTTTAAGAATACTCTAGAAATCCTACAAGTTGACAGTCTTGCCGGATATATGTTTCATGATTTTGCGGATTATGTCCATAATCCAGAAATACGTGAATCAATGATAGTTCTGAGAGGATTAGGTAAAATACAACAATTGGGCGTGTCTGTATATACTAATGATGAGGCGGAACTTGTTTTAGATGATCCCAATATTAACTTTATACAGATACCCTTCAACCTGCTCGATAATTTTACTAAACGCGGACATGTAATCGAGAAAGCCCGGAAAGCAGGCAAGGAGGTGCATACTCGTTCTATTTTCTTACAGGGGCTTTTTTATATGAAGGATGTGCCTATAAAACTTTCAGCACTACAGCCTTACTTGGATCAGCTAAGACACATAGCGGCAGAAGAAAAAGTGACATTACAGGACATGGCACTTTCGTTTGCGGTATTTCACCCCTGTATCGCTAAAATACTAATCGGCGTGGAGAGCAGTGTACAGTTGGTATCTAATTTGAATAGCATCAAAAAGGGTGAATTAGCGGAAAGATTAATTGATCGGATCAATGCCATTCGTGTACAGGAAGAAGAATTACTTAACCCGGTAAATTGGTAATGCGAGTATTATTAATTACACAGGCCCGAATGGGCTCAACACGATTGCCAGGTAAGATACTGAAGACGGTTAATAATAAAACTTTGATGCAAACGCACCTAGAAAGGGCAGCCAAAGCACAGCTAATAGATCATATAGTGGTTGCCACCACTACTTCTTCTGGGGATGATGTTCTTTGTGAGGTACTCGATGCTTTGCAGATTTCGTATTTCAGAGGTGATGAACATAATGTTTTGGACCGTTTTTATCAAGCAGCATCGCAATACATGCCGGAGTTTGTAGTACGCCTTACTTCTGATTGCCCCTTGATTGATCCAGTGGTGATTGATGAAGTAGTTCGTACAATGTTCGAATCATCCTGCGATTACGTTTCAAATACTATGGCATGTACGATGCCTGACGGCCAAGATGTAGAAATATTTACTTTCCAGGCATTGGAAAAGGCATGGAATGAGGCTAAGCTACTATCTGAAAAAGAGCACGTTACGCCATACATGTGGAAGAATAGCTCTTTTAAGGAAGGGAAACTATTCACATCGGTTAATTATAATAATCAGGAAGATTACTCTCACGTGAGAATGACCTTAGATGAGCTGGCAGACTTTCAAGTTATACAAGAACTCATCAAAAAGTTAGGAGATGGCGTTGGCTGGAAAGAATATGCAGATTGTTATTTATCAGATGCAACCATAAAGGGGCTCAACCAGGCTATTGAACGAAATACTGGGCTTAATAAAAGTGAAAGCAGTGACAAACAAGATTCAGCAATATGAAATTTGACCGATCTAACGAATATAAAAAAAATATACACCAGCTGATTCCGGGTGGAGCTCATACTTACTCAAAGGGTGATGACCAATTCCCGTCGCTGGCTCCTGCTGCCATATCATATGGTAAAGGTGCGTGGGTATGGGATGTGGATGGTAACAAATTCCTCGATTGCTCAATGGGATTAACTTCTGTAACATTAGGACACGCTTTCGAGCCTGTACTAGAAAGAGTGCGGTTAGAACTAGAAAAAGGTGTTAATTTTCAACGCCCTTCAGTTATTGAAGAAGAGATGGCTAATGAATTCCTGTCTCTGGTTCCTATGCATCACATGATCAAGTTTGCAAAGAACGGATCTATTGTTACCACGGCAGCAGTAAAGCTGGCAAGAGCTTACACGGGACGTAAGTTGATTGCGTTTCCTGCAGACCATCCCTTCTATTCCTATGATGATTGGTTTATAGGCAAAACCCAATGCGACTTTGGCGTTCCAGAAGAAATAAGCAATTTGTCAGTTACATTCAAATCTTACGATTTAACATCATTAGTTGAATTATTTGAAAGATATCCTGATCAGATTGCTTGTGTCATAACAGAGCCAGAGAGAAATTTTGATGGTAATACTCACGCCTTTCTAAAAGAAGCTATTGAAATCACTCATAAAAATGGAGCGTTATTTATTTTTGATGAAATGATTACTGGTTTTAAAACAGCCTTTCCGGGTTCATTGACAAAGCTGGATCTTATTCCAGACATGGCTACATGGGGTAAATCGGTGGCTAATGGTTTTTCTTTTTGTGCCCTAACAGGGATTAGAGAGGTTATGGAGATGGGTGGCATAGATAAGCCAGGGAAAGAAAAACTATTTTTGATATCCACCACACATGGCGGGGAGACACACGCTATTGCTGCAGGATTGGCCACTATAGATTTTTACAAGAAAAATAATGTTATTGAGAAGAACCACGCAACGGGTACGGAAATTATAAATGGTTGCAAAGAGATACTCATTAAAAATACCTTACAACAACAAATACAAGTTTCGGATACACCATGGTTTCTAGCTTTTATATTTAAAGATGCAGATGGTAAAATCAATGCGGGATACAGGACACTTTTTTTACAGGAGATGATAAAAAATGGGGTTCTTTTTCAAGGCGCTTTTGTACCAGCATATACTCACAATCATGAAGAAATACTTTTTTTCTTGTCAGCATTCGAAAAGTCATGCGAGATTTATAAAAAAGCGCTTGAAACTTCCTATGCAAACTTTTTAATTGGCGAGCCTATAAAGCCTGTATTCAGGAAATATATCTGATTAAAGAGTGAGAAAGGTTCAGGTTTTTTTTCGTGTAGATGGAAATGCTGCCATCGGCTTAGGCCACTTGATAAGAAGCCTTGCGTTAGCAAGGATGTTGGACCAATGTTTTTCAATACACTTTCTTATCAGAGAAGCGCCGGAAGCTTTTAAAAATGATTTAAATCGATTTGGTTTCGAATGTACAGCAATCCATAATGAAGCAGAATGGATAATGAACCTTCAATTTGGCCAAATTGTAGTTGTGGACAATTATACATTCGATATTGAGGTTCAGAGAACAATTCGTCAACGCGGAGCAAAGCTGGTTTGTATTGATGACCTGGGTGACAGGGATTTTGATGCCGACCTTATAATTAATCATGCACCTGACATTGAGCATTATATAGCACAACCCTATACGAAATTCGCTCTGGGAACAGATTTTGCTTTATTGCGCCCTGAATTTCTGAAAGTGAATCCCAAAAAAAGAACTTCAAATATTGAAACTCTATTTATTTGTTTTGGTGGATCAGATTTTAATAATTGTACTCTCGAGTCGCTTCAGGCAGCGGTGGAAATCGAGCAATTAAATAAAATAGATATAGTGATTGGCGCATCATATTTGTATAAGGAAACACTTTCAGCATATGTTACAGACAAAAGGGTTAATCTGCATCATGATGTTAACGAGAATCAGATAGTGAAGCTTCTGATGGACGCTGATGTGGCTATTGTGCCAGCAAGCGGTATTTTGTACGAAGCTGTTGCTATCAGTCCAATAATTATTTCAGGTACATATACAAATAACCAAGAAAAGCTTTTTGCCGGTTTTAGCAAGTTGGAAGGTATAGATATAACAACAAGTTTTCAGTATAGTGCGATTAAAGATGCGATTACTAAAGCGCTAGCATTAGAGATAAATCAAGATAGAAAAACTATAATCGACGGAAATTCGCCTAAAAGAATTAATCTAAAGTTTTATGATTTAGGATTAAATATAAGAGAGGCGAGTGTACGCGACTGTAAATTACTATTCAATTGGGCAAATGATAAAGCAGTAAGGGACAGTTCTATCCGACAGGAGACGATAACCCTTGATGGACATCAGAAATGGTTTTATGCTAAGCTCAATTCTAAGCAAACCAAAATATCGATTTTGGAATTCTTCGGGATACCTGTGGGCCAAATCAGATATGATCAAATTGATTCCGGGTGGGAAATGGATTATTCTATAGACTCGGATTACAGAGGGATGGGACTCGGGAACAAAATTATTGAAATGACGATAGACGGGTTTGTAAAAGATGGAATCAAGGCAGTTGTAAAAAATGAAAATGAGAGGTCTAACAAGATATTCGAAAACTTCGGCTTTACAAAGGGAGATGTGATTATGAAAGACGAGCTTTTACTTAATACCTATTATAAGCGACAACAATGAGAGATATTCAGATCGAATCGATTACTATTGGCACTCATCACAAGCCTTTTATCATAGCTGAGATGAGTGGTAATCATAACCAATCTCTTGATAGAGCATTAAAAATTGTTGAAGAGGCGGCTAGATTCGGAGCGCATGCTATAAAGTTGCAAACTTATACGCCAGATACCATGACAATCAAGGGTGCTTTCACCATAAATGATGAAAGTTCTTTGTGGAAGGGAAGGGAATTGTATGACTTATATCAAGAAGCGTTTACGCCATGGGAATGGCATAAGCCAATATTTGACTATGCAAAGTCTCTTGGTCTAATAGCCTTTAGTACGCCCTTTGATGAAACCGCAGTTGATTTTCTTGAAGACTTACAGGTTAATGCCTATAAGATAGCTTCTTTTGAGAATACGGATATTCCTTTATTAAAGAAAGTTGCAAAAACACGTAAACCGATTATCATTTCTACTGGAGCCACTAATGTTTCCGATATTGATGAAGCTGTAAGAACACTACGTGCCAATGGCTGTACAGATTTAGTGCTCCTTAAATGTACCAGTACTTATCCTGCAACGGCTAAAAATACTAACTTATTAACAATTCCACATATGCAGCAATTATTTAATTGCCATGTAGGCTTGTCGGATCACACAATGGGTATCGGCGCCTCAATCGCAGCTGTTGCATTGGGAGCAAGAGTAATAGAAAAGCACTTTACGTTACGTAGAGCCGATGGAGGGGTCGACAGCACATTTTCTATTGAGCCTGAGGAGTTAAAAGGTCTAGTTATTGAGTCGGAACGTGCTTTCGAAGCTTTAGGAATAATACAGTATGGTGTGCAGAAGGCAGAAGAAAAAAATCTGCTCTTTAAGCGTTCGATATATATAACTAAAGATGTTGCGGCAGGAGAGCTATTAACGCCAGAAAATGTCCGAGTGGTCAGGCCTGGGGATGGCTTGCTTCCTAAATACTATGATATTGTTCTTGGGAAAAGAATTTCAAGGGATATTAAAGCAGGAACACCACTTAGCTGGGAAGTTTTATGAGATGCATATTAGCTACTAATAAACCATGGCATCATGAGTTATTTAATGCACTGTCACATTCGGGAACGCATGAATGGATAAGAGTATTTGAAAGGCATGAACTTAGCTATGAGCACCTTCAATCGATCAAGCCCGATTGGATATTCATTCCCCATTGGTCGGATATTATTCCTTCTTCTGTATATGAAAACTATACCTGTGTCGTGTTTCATATGACAGATCTTCCATTCGGAAGAGGAGGAAGTCCTTTGCAAAACTTGATAGTGAGAGGATGCAACGAAACAAAAATATCGGCAATAAAAGTTGGCAAAGGCCTCGATACTGGGGATATATATTTAAAAAAAACTTTGGGCCTTAAAGGCACGGCAGAGGAGATCTTTATCAGATCGTCGAGTGTGATACATGAAATGATCATAGAAATCCTAACTAAAAATCCGATTCCTGTTCCTCAAAAGGGCGAGGTTACTTTGTTTCATAGAAGAAAACCCGAAGAAGGGAACCTCAAAGGTGTAAAATTACCAGTAGAAATTTATGATCATATACGTATGCTTCAATGTGAAGGGTATCCAAATGCCTTTTTAGAGACTGACTACTTTAAGTTCGAATTCTACAATGCAGAACTGTCTGCAGACAATTCAATACTCGCTAATGTTAGAATCGTTAAGAAATAAAAAGATTATGATTGTGGTAGCTCATCCGGATGATGAGCTTTTGGGATTGGGTGCATCAATGCATCGTCTTATAAACGAATATGGTGTACAAACGCATTTGGTTATTTTAGGAGAGGGTATTACTTCGCGATCCGACCGTAGAGATATCCAGCAATGGGAGGATGAATTGACCATTCATAAGAGCAATATTAAAAAAGCGCAGGCGGCTATTGGTTATCACTCAGTGGCTGTGCATGATTTTCCCGATAATAGGTTCGACTCTGTGGCATTGCTAGATATTATAAAGGTGATTGAAAAAGAGAAGGAGGCATTTCAGGCGGAAGTCATCTTTACCCACCATGGCGGTGACTTGAACGTAGATCACCAGCGTACGTTTGAAGCCGTAATTACTGCATGCCGCCCAATGTCGCATGAACACTCCAAAACTATTATCACTTTCGAAACACCTTCAGGAACCGAATGGCGAGCTTCTTCAGATCCCCGTCATTTCGTGCCAAACTTTTTTGTGCAAGTAACAGAAGAAAGCCTCAATGCAAAAGTAAAAGGTATGGAAGCGTATGAATTCGAAAAACGCCCTTATCCACATCCCCGTTCGCCCGAAGCTTTGTTTATACAGGCACAAAGATGGGGTATAGCGGTAGGTGTTGCATATGCAGAAGCTTTTACTATTGTGAGGACCATTTGCTAACTAGGAGAGATCTATGACCAACATAACGGTATCTTTAAAATATTTATGGCAATCATTAGCTTCTTTCAATAAAAGGAAGATCATATTATTGTTTCTTTTGAATATTGTTAACGCAGTGGCGGAAGTTGTCAGCATAGGCAGTATCATTCCGATTGTGAGCTTGATGATGAACGAAAGTAATATACTCAAGTATCCCATGCTTGATCGTGTACTATCGAATATTCCAGGGCTCTCTCATAACAAGGTGCTGGCACTCCTGGTAGTCTTTGCGATGATCACAATTATTGTTGGAGTGATCAGGTATGTCACACTTGTGTTTACCAATAAACTTGCCTTCAGTATCTCATCCAATGTGGCTGTTAAGGTATATTCGAATGCATTATATAAGCCATATCCTATTCATCTCAAAGAGAACTCAAGCGAGATGATCAGCGATCTGACAATCAAGATAAACAGTATGATTAGCGGTATTTTTATTCCGTTGCTAACATTTGTCAACTCTTTTTTCATTGTTTTCTCAATACTTGTCGCGCTTTTTGTGATCAGTCCTATGGTAGCGACTGTTATCGTGGTGGTGTTTGGTGGTGCATACTGGATCATCTCGAAAAGAGCGGTAAAAAAACTACATTTGAATAGTGGGCTTATTGTAAAGTTGGATGAAAAGCTGATCAAATTAATCCAGGAAAGTCTGGGTGGGATTCGCGAAATCAATCTGGAAGGCAACCAAAAATATTATATTAAGACATTCTCCGCTATCAACACCCCTTTACGTAATGCACAATCTGAAAACGTGATTGCAGGCACATCGCCACGCTATTTTGTAGAGACCCTGGGTATAATTACTATCTGTGCAGTCGCTATCCTTTCTGTTTCCTTTAATCACTCAGGATCAGATATTTTTCCTGTGATAGCAGCTTTTGCTTTTTCTGCCCAGCGGATATTACCTACTGCCCAATTATTGTACACGTCCTGGTCCTCCCTGGTAGGAAATTCTGTTGCCATGAACAGGCTTGCCAATGAAGTAAGAATTAATTATAAAGGGAGTGAATCCAGCGAGCATAATAAGATGGATATCAGCGTGGGCTTTGAATTCAAAGACGTATCATTTCAGTACGACCTTCAACATCCAAATGTAATTCAGAATGTAAACCTGAATATTCCTGTAGGATCTAGAATTGGGGTTGTAGGCAAAACAGGCATGGGTAAAACGACTCTGATGGATATTCTAATGGGACTGCTTGAGCCTACAAGTGGACAGATCCTAATAGATGGGGTTGAGTTGACTCAGGATAATATAAAAAAATGGCGTAATGCAATCGCACATGTACCTCAGAATATTTACCTCTCCGATCTCTCAATAAAAGATAATATCGCTTTCGGATTAAACAATGAGGAGATAGATATGGAACGAGTACATGCAGCAGCTAAGAAAGCGCAATTACATGATTTTATTATGCAGTTGCCGGAAAAATATGATACACAGGTGGGTGAAAGAGGAGTACGTTTGTCTGGTGGTCAGCGACAACGTATCGGTATTGCCCGTGCATTGTATAAGCAAGCCGAGATAGTAATATTTGATGAAGCCACCAGTGCACTTGATAGTGAAACAGAGGAAAAGATCATGCAATCCATTTATGAATCTGGCGATAACGTAACTCTTTTTATTATTGCACACAGGGTAAGCACACTTCGTCTGGTGAATACTATCTTTGAAGTAAAAAACAAGAAGGTTATGATACATGATTCATACGATGGGTACGTATTATTGTCACAAACGGAAAATATTCTCAAATGACAGGCTCATTAACCACCATAAATACGAATACCAATATAGCTCTCGCAGATAAGCAGACCTGGGAAGCAACATTGCAAAAACTCGATTTTTGTCCGGTATATTGCGCCTATGACTTTATGGAATATCAGTGTGATTATTACAAGTCTTCTGAACAATATCAAGAAGTAAAGCCTTTTCATTTAGTATACCAACTGAACGGCCAGCCTAAACTTATCTTACCTTTTATTGCATTAACGAATATAGACGGACTAACTACATTCGATACTTTTGGGGGTGGCGTGATTTCGCCGTTGCATGTAAAAGACCTTCCGGAAAATATCCGTTCTAGAGGAGAGGTGGACTTGTTCAATTTTTTGAACCAGCTTGCCTCAAGCTATCGCCTCAAAGAATTAAACGTTATCACTAATCGACATATCCAAACAATGGGCAAATGGTATCAAAAGGTCGCTGAGGAAAGTGCAGAGGTGTTGCTCACACATAATTTATATGTAGATCTTTCGTGGACTAATGAGGCTATTCTTTCGAATTTCCGAAAGAGTTATAAGCATCTTGTGAACAAAGCAAAGGGATTATGGAATTGTATTGTATCAGCAGAGGATACAGAGAAAGAAATTTTTGAGGCTTATAAGAATCTGCATATTGAAGTGAGCCAGCGCAGGACCCGGTCAGACGAATCTTGGGAGAAGCAATACCAGATGCTGCTGAATCGACAGGCTTTTCTGGTGATATTATATGCTCAAGGTGGACAAATGGTAGGAGGGGCCTATTTTAACTATACTAAAGATGAAGCATATTATTCCGTTGGTGTTTACAGGCGTGAACTTTTTGACCAGCCTTTGGGCCATCTCGCTCAACTCACCGGAATAACTTATATGAAAGAACTAGGGCTCAAATTGTATAATATTGGCAGGCGTTATTATAGAACTGAAATGCCAGTACCTGATGAAAAGATTTTGAATATTGCTGCCTTCAAGCATGGCTTCGCTACACATTTAGATATCGAAACTCGCCATATTTTGAAAACATATATTGCATAATGAAGTTTGAGGCTATAGCTGAAAGCACACTTTATAATAAATTGAATGCATTTGCACTTAATTTTTATAGAGATGAGAATGGGTGTGATCGACTTTGCAAAGGGAATCTTTCATATGGCCAATTAATAGGAAGTGCTGCGGTTGTATTTTTTGCATCTATATATAAAGAATATTATAGTCTTGGTAACAGATTAAAAAGCGGTGAACGGATAGCATTCAACGAGAAAGAACATCCAATAAGGCTGATGATACAGAAATCGTTTGGAGAGCGGCTAATAGATAATCGATTGCCTGTTATCAATGATGTGCTTGATCGGCAGCATTCACATGTGCCGGGTTACACACGCTTGAGTAAATATCTTTCCCTGTTGCAAGCTCCTATGAGATTTTTTGAGCAATCTTGCAAATCCTTATATTTATCAGATTGGACATACCGTACACTAGAGGGAAATATACCAGGCGCCCGTTTTGTTAATTCAAGAAATCTTTTTCGGGGCGCATATTTATATCCATCAAAACGCTATCTGGGTAAAGCATACGATTACCTACCCTCAACTATTCATAAAGCTGATATAAGCAAGATGTTGCATGAATATAGCAAGCTTAATATGCCTTTACCAGATGATTTGCTTGAATTATTTGCTCAATACATTGTATTATATTATGACACTAATCGCCCTTTTTTCGGCAAAGTATTGGGATTATATGAGGAGTTACTCGACAGGTATAGCCCGGAATCTGTTTATTTGCCTGGCGAATTATATGAGCCTTATATCCTTATAAGAGCTCTCTGTGCTGATAAGGACATTAAAACACACTTAATGATTGACGGGTTCTCCCTGCTCTCGTACTATCCAAATCTGAAAGTCCAATCAGGTGATGATTTTATCTTCAATCAATACGTCGCTTTTGGTGCAGCACAGGTGATGGATTATAAAAAAAAAGGCTTAAATAGTGAAAAAATAGAAATGCGGAGGTGGCCGGTATTTGATAAATATGATGTTGCTGTTCAGTATGAAAAAAAATATGATTGTATGGTAATGTCCTGGATACCGTTGAACACCAATCCAGAAGCAGATTTACAATCTCCTTCAATAACGATGTTGGATGTCGTCAGGGTATTAAAGCGCAAGGGCTACTTAGAAAAAAAAATTGCTATAAAGATTAAGAGTAGTTCCGAATTAAAATATGTAAGCGACCTTATTCAACAAGAAAATATTTCTGCAGATATTTTAACTGGTATGTTGTATGAACACCTCCCTAATGTAAAAATGATAATCGGTGGTATATCTTCCGCAGTTGCTGAAGCAAGATATTGCGATATCCCATATTATATTTACGAGCCTGTTGAGAACGGCTATCCAGATACCGTTCTCCTTGATTCATCTGTTGTCACTAAAAGTCTTGTTGCTAGGACAATCGAGGAGTTGGAATACAATTTAGATCATAGACAATCCTTCTTACTTGTCGATAAAAAAAATCTTATTTATAACACTAACTAAACATATAATGTTGTTAAAGAAAGTCTTCCGCTCTATAAAAATAATCTTTGAAGTTATTTTGCCTGCAAAAGTATTTGCTTTTTTGTCCGAGCATATTGTACAAGTGAGAACATATAAGGTGCAAGGAAAGGAGCTAAAATTTTATTGCCTGGGTACAATTCCATTATATAGATACCAAACTTTGTTATCCAAAGAACCTGAAACTATCGAATGGCTAAATAGTCTTGATAAAGGTGCTGTTCTGTGGGATATAGGGGCTAATGTTGGAATATATACGATATACGCTGCAGATGCTGGACTAGACGTAGTTGCGATAGAGCCAATGCCTTCCAATTACTATACGCTTACGAAAAACATCGAAGTAAATAATCTTAGTGAGAAAGTATCTGCATTTTGCTTTGCATTGACAAACGAAGTGTGTATTGATTTCTTCTATATCTCAACATCGCAAATAGGATCATCCCAAAACAGCTTTAAAGAAAATATTGGATGGGATTACAAAAAAATGGAGAATGTGGATTATAAACATTCTACTATAGGGATGAGCATAGATTCTTTTATTAAGTTGTTCTCTCCTAAGTTCCCTAACTATATTAAAATCGACGTTGATGGCTTGGAAAAGCGGATCATATTAGGAGCTCGAGAAACACTGTCAGACCCGCGGTTGAAGTCGATGCTTGTTGAACTAAATACAGCATGGGAAGACTATCAGGATATTTTAAATTTCGTATTAGGTTGCGGGTTTACACGATGGGAAAAAAAGCGTTCCGAAGAATTTGACAACGGTGAGATGAAAGATGTGTACAATCATATTTTTTTCAAAGGGTAGTCAGCTGAAGTGTAATGCGTAAATTGTTTAGCTTACTTACATCTTTTTTTCTAAGTATTAGTCCGTCTAAACTTTACGGTGCTGGGATATCCAAGTCTTTGCACTTTGCAAAAGTTGCGCTTGTCAATATCTATACTTTATTGTTTTATGGAAAGTATATAAAGAGTATTGGCAAAAAATCTGCGTTCATCGGTATTCCCCATTTTGACCCGGATTTCAGGCACCCTCTTTATCTAGTGTTGGGAAACAACGTTACTATTTATAAAATGGTAAGTTTTAGAGGACGTGGTAAGATTACAATTGGTGATTATTCATGCATAAACTCCGGTGTTATTTTCGGAACTACAAGCAATATCAGTATTGGCAACTATGTGATGGTGGCAGACAATGTGAGCTTCAGAAATGCGGATCATGCGTTTGATTCTTTGGATGTTCCTATGATGCTACAAGGAGAGAGTTCAAAAGAAATAGTTGTGGAGGATGATGTGTGGATCGGAGCCAATGTTGTGATATTAAAAGGCGTTCGAATTGGTAAAGGAGCCATTATTGGGGCTAATGCCGTGGTTACAAAGGATGTACCTTCGTTCAAAATTTATGGCGGTGTCCCGGCAAAAGAAATTGGAGACAGAAAAAACAAATCAATATGAAATTAAATCTCGGAGCGGGTGGTGATATAAGGCCTGGCTATGTAAATCATGATATCGTGCAATTGGACAGAATAGATCTGGTTCACGATCTGAATGTTTATCCATGGCCCATGGCCGATAATGCCTTCGATGAAATACTGGCCATAGATTTACTTGAGCATTTGGACGATTTTATGAAAGCGATGGAGGAAGCTTATCGTGTGATGAAACCCGGCGGGCTTTTCAGGATCAGAGTTCCATATTGGAACTCTTGGTGTACGCATGCCGATCCTACGCACCGTAGAGGATTTCATGAATTACGTTTCCATTTTTTTGACCCCAACTCTCCCTACTGTAAGGAGCGCAGCTATTATACACCAGCCCGTTTTTACATTAAGGAGGAGGTTTTTATCCTTGCTCCACTTTCGCCTTATTTCTCTGTTCCTTTATTGAGAACTATCAGGGTAAAAAGCAAATTCTGGCGGAAAATAGTAGGCATAATCGGCAATACTTTTTCCAACATTATAATAGATCTGGAAATGGTACTCGAAAGGGCACCTGATGATATCAAATGAGGATATTGATTTACTGGGAACAGGCTGCATGGGGTGGCGTCGATTCACATTTATTGACTCTTTTAAATACCTGGCCTTCCAACGAGGATGAGGTAGTGCTTGTATACAATAAAGGCAACAAAGGTTTTGATCGGATATTTTCCGATATCAGTTTTTCCGGGAAGATCAGTTTTCTCCCTGTAACGTCTTTTTCCTACAATGAAGTCAAAAGAAAAGTTTCCCGGGGGCTTTTTAAAATACTAGTACCCTTGGTTTATTGTCTGCAGCCGCTGCTAATGTTGCTGATGGCTCTGCGGATGCTGTTTGTTTTCAAAAAAATTAAAGGGATTGATGTGGTCTTTGCAGATAATGGCGGCTACCCCGGTGCTCACGGCTGCATGGCCGCTATAATTGCCGCCAAATGGAGTGGTATTAAGGGACGTTTACTGATGATCCATCATGCTGCTTCCAAAGCCAATGTGTTGACATCTAGTTATGAAAAGCTCCTTGACAGATACTTGTCGGGTTGTATTGACACCATTATCTGTCCGTCATTCGCTACGCGACAAAGTATTTTTGACCACCGCTTTTTCAATGAGGAAAATGTTAAGTTTTTAGTCATACCGAATGGAGTGTTAATGCCTGAGAAGCCTATTACCACAAGCCCGTTTAAGATGCCCGATAACTTAAATTGTATTAATGTTTGTGTGGTTGGCAGAATCGAAAAATATAAAGGCCACGAGGATATAATGCAGGCCATGAGCATGCTTCCTGAAGGAATAAAGCGAAATGTCCAGCTTTATATAATAGGGGCAGGTGATGAAGATTATATAGACAGGTTAAAGAGATTATGTAAATACTTAAAGCTAGGTGATCAGGTTGTCTTTACCGGATATGTGGAGGGGAATTCTATTTCTATTATTCAGAATTTCGATCTGCTTATATCGGCAACGCGGACATTTGAAGGGTTTGGTTTATCTATAGCGGAGGCATTATCGGTAGAAGTGCCCGTAATTGCCACAAGCGTAGGAGCAGTTTCAGAAGCATTCGCCGGCGTAGTGTCTATTGTACCGAGTGGCTCAGCTAAAGAAATGTCTGGAGCTTTGTTACAATTTTACGAAAACCGTGATGCCTGGAAAGTGCAGGCAAGTCAGGGAAAATTACGTATACAAACCTATTCCGAGCAAATGGCTAAGACTTTTCATGATGAATTTGCAATCACGTGCCAATTGTGAGGGATTGCCTTGCAGGACAGCAATAAACGTACATTAGTCATTGATAAATTAATAATTAAATCTGAATGAAAACAGTAATCCTATGCGGCGGACTTGGTACGCGTCTTAGTGAGGAAACAACTCTACGTCCAAAACCAATGGTAGAAATAGGCAGTAAGCCCATGTTATGGCATATCATGAAGATCTACGAAAAGTATGGGTTTAATGATTTTGTACTTGCCCTGGGGTACAAGGGTGAATTTATTAAGGATTACTTTCTGAACTATCATGCCAGAATGAGCGATTTTACTGTGAAACTGCAATCCGGAAAAATCGAATTCAATAATCCTACGGCTGAAGACTGGAACGTAAGTCTTATTGATACCGGTGCTCAAACTCTGACTGGAGGAAGGCTTCTCCGACTTAAAAACATATTAAAAGGTGAAGGTGTATTTATGCTCACCTATGGTGATGGGGTATCTGATGTGAATATAAGTGAATTACTTGCATTTCATAAAAAGATGGGCAAGATTGCAACTGTATCTGCTGTAAGGCCGCCGGCCAGATTTGGTGGAATGGCTATTATTGATCATAAAGTGAAGGATTTTAAAGAAAAGCCACAATCCGGAGAGGGGTGGATCAATGGAGGTTTTTTTGTGTTCGAGCAGGAAATATTTGATTATCTGGAAAACGATGGTACTATTTTAGAACAATCCCCAATGGAGAATCTTGTTCGCGATCAGCAACTGGCTGCGTATGAGCACCAAGGTTACTGGCAATGTATGGATACTGTTCGTGACAGAGACGCCTTGCATGAGCTTTGGGTAGGCGGAAATGCCCCATGGAAATAAAACAAGCTATGTTATCAGAATCATATAAAGGAAAAAAAGTATTAATTACCGGCAATACCGGGTTTAAAGGTAGCTGGCTGACAGTGTGGTTGTTAAATCTTGGTGCTGATGTCATAGGACTTTCAAGAGATGTACCCACGGACCCGTCTATGTTCGATGTACTACAGCTAAAAAGTAAGATTAAGCATTATCAGGGTGATGTAACAGATTTATCGTTCGTTAAAGAGGTTGTTGAAAAGGAATCGCCGGACTTTGTTTTTCATCTTGCAGCTCAGGCAATCGTCTCTACTTCCTATTCTGATCCTTGCGATACTATTGCTACAAATGTAATTGGGACAATGAACGTTTTGGAGGCGCTTCGTGAATATACCAAGCCCTGTGTAGCAATTATGATAACAAGTGATAAGTGTTACGATAATGTTGAATGGCTTTGGGGGTATCGAGAGACAGACGCTTTAGGCGGAAAAGATATATATAGTGGTTCTAAGGGTGCGGCAGAATTAGTTATTAAGAGCTATTATCATTCTTTTTTCGCGAAGGCACATCCAGTAAAAATAGCTATTGGCAGGGCAGGAAACGTAATTGGCGGAGGAGATTGGGCAAAAGACAGAATTGTAGTTGACTCTGTTCTGTCTTGGAGTAAAGGCAAGCCGGTAGAAATAAGAAGCCCCAAAGCAACTCGTCCATGGCAGCATGTTCTAGAACCCTTATCGGGTTACTTGTGGTTGGGCGCCTCTTTGGAAAATAACGAAGCATTAAATGGTGAAGCTTTTAATTTTGGACCTAAGGCAGAGCAGAATAGAACTGTAGTAGAATTGTTGGCCGATCTTAGTGCGGATTGGGGATTTAATAAAGTTGAGGATGCTATCAGGATAACTGGTAATATCCCGTTTCATGAAGCTGGTTTGTTGAAGTTGAATTGTGATAAAGCGCTGTTTCTGCTGAGATGGGAATCGAATCTAGAATACCAGGAAACCATAAGATTTATTAGTAATTGGTATTATTCTTATTATATCGATAGTAAAGACATGTATGAGCTTACACTATCCCAGATTAAGGAATATGAAACGGTCGCGCAGCAAAGGGGGAAAATATGGAATCCATGATAAATGGTGTTACTTTTTCGCCTTTAAAGGAAATCCGAGATGAGAGAGGAGCTGTGCTGCACATGTTGCGTAACGATTCTCCTGAGTTCACTACCTTTGGGGAATGTTATTTTTCTGAGGTATTTCCTAAGGCTATTAAGGCTTGGAAGCAACATAGTGTACAAACCCAGAACATCAGTGTTCCTGTCGGCAGGATAAGGTTTGTTTTGTTTGATAACAGGCCGCACCTGTCTGAAGATATCCTTGAAAAATTTGAGCTCGGAAGGCCCGATAACTATCAACGTATCACCGTTCCGCCAGGTATCTGGTACGGATTCTCATGCATTGGAAATGAGAGTGCCTTATTGGTAAATTGCGCCGATCTCCCGCATACACCAGGTGAGAGCATTGTTTTACCTTACGACACAGATCAAATCCCTTACGCATGGAAAATATGAAACTGATTCGTTTATCAAAGTCATGTCTTGGAGAAGAAGAAAAGAACGCTGTTATGGGGGTACTTGACCGTGAATATCTTGGCATAGGCGCTGAAGTTTCCACATTTGAAGGACTGCTTACCGATTATTTTAAAAGAGAATCAACCTGTGTAGTTAATGGTACGGGTGCTATTCAACTTGCTGTACAGGCCTGTGGTATAGGTGCTGGAGATGAGGTATTGATACCCTCACTTACCTATGTTGCTTCTTTTCAAGCGATCAGTGCTACCGGCGCCAAACCAGTACCGTGTGATATAGACCCACAGACCTTAATGATAGATGTGGATGATGCGCAAAAGAGAATAACAAAAAGAACTAAGGCGATAGTACCTGTACATTATACGGGTGGTGTGGGCGATCTTGATAATGTTTATAAGTTTGCCACCACAAATGGACTGAGGGTTATTGAAGATGCTGCTCATGCCTTTGGCACAGTATATAAAGGAAAACGTATAGGAAGTTTTGGAGACATCGTTTGTTTTAGTTTTGATGGGATAAAGAACATCACTTCAGGAGAAGGAGGGTGTATTGTTACTGCAGATAATGTGGTATCAGAACGAATTAAGGACCTGCGTTTGCTAGGCGTTGAGAAGGATACTGAGAAAAGATACTCCGGAAAGCGTAGCTGGGATTTCGATGTGCAGATGCAGGGATGGCGTTATCATATGAGTAACGTAATGGCAGCTATTGGCATAGAACAATTAAAGAAGTTTCCCTTAATGGCTGACAAAAGAAAACGTCTAGCCATGCAATATGACAAATTATTGTCTAATCATCTTGGTATTCAGATCTTGCCAAGAAATTACTACGAAGTTGTACCTCACATTTATGTTGTGCGTATAGCAGGGCTCAACGTTGAACGAAGGATGCTATTACAAGATACATTGTCTGAGCAGGGTATTCAAACAGGTATACATTACAAACCTAATCATGAGCTTACTTTTTACAAAGACGATACTGCACTGCCATTTCCTATCACCACTTTGATATATCCCGAACTACTCACGCTTCCTTTACATCCGGATCTGAGTGTTGAAGATGTGGAGTTCGTATGCAAAATGTTAAAGCGCACCGTAGATGAGCGTTAATAATCAACAGCCTTTGGTAAGCGTGGTGATGAACTGCTATAATAGTAGCAAATACCTACGTGAAGCTATTGACAGCGTTATTAAGCAAACATATTCTAACTGGGAAATTATCTTTTGGGATAATGCATCTTCCGATGAAAGCCCTGATATAGTTAAAAGCTATAGTGACGTTAGAATAAAGTATTTCCGGGGCGGACAAACAGTGCCCCTGGGTCATGCGCGCAATTATGCATTAGAAAAATGCAAGGGCGATTACATTGGATTTTTAGATTGTGATGACATCTGGTTTCCGGAAAAATTAGAAAAACAAATACCTTTGTTCAACGATGAGAAGGTTGATATTGTTTACTCTGATACCTTTTTTTTCAATAACGAAGGTAAGCAGTGGCGCTTATACAAATCTAAATCCTACTATACCGGCTATTGCTTCAGTCAATTATTGAGCCAGTACTTTCTCTCCCTGGAGACTGTTGTAATAAGAAAATCGGCTTTGGATAGGCTTTCGTATTGGTTCGATGAGCGGTTTAGTACTATCGAAGAAGCCGATTTATTTAGAAGAATTGCTTATTCGGGAAAACTCGCCATGGTAAACGAAGTACTGGCTAAATGGCGCATACATGCGTCAAGTTATACCTGGAATAAAATAAAAGATTTTGTTCTGGAAACAGAACAGATGCTGGATATTTATAATACCATATACCCGAGATTTTCAGAGCAGTATGCGAAAGCGATCATTCATTTACGGGCAAGACTGTTAGTCGGGGAAGCAAGATTCTATTGGCAAAGCGGAGCCTCTTCGGAGGCAAGAAAGTTGATAGCATCCTACAAGTTTCCTAAAACGCTCCTGGTTTATCTCATGTTTTTTGCTACATTTTTTCCCGGCCAGTTCTTTAACAAGATTAAAGCATAAAAAATATTAATAGCGTTATGAATAATTGGTTTCTTCCCGAAAATCTCTACAAGAAAGAAGCAGAGACTCGAACAAAAGACCTTTCGCAATTGGATGCCGGCGGCGATTTTGCTTCTTACAGAATCATGCTGGAAACTGGTAACATGGATCAAGCTCGAATAGCGGAACACAATGATGTACAGCCCGAGCAAAAGATTTCCATTTTAAAAAATCGGCTGGAACGGGAAGGGCTACTTAATTTTCCCTTTGAAAGAATACTGAATTTAGGTTGTGGGCTTGGTTTTGAAACGAAATCAATAGCAGAGGTTTTTAAGAGGGAGACGTTGGGTATCGATATTTCAACTGATGCGATTGTTTTTGCAAATGAAAAATTCAAGAATGAACAAGTTAGTTTCCAGTGTATAGGTGTAGATGCGGACATGAAGCTTGAGCACTGTTATGATATTTGCTTTGCCATAGAATTCTATCCTTTTACACGCACGAATGACAAAGAGCTTCAGCAATCAATAGTGAAAGCAATATTTGATAATATGTCTGAAAAAGGGGTTCTGGTAGTTTACCAAGTATGGGACAATGAACTATCGATTAAAAATAACATTTACGATATTGCCCGTTCATTGGGTAAACGGGTGTATATATCTCCTTACATGAATAAGAAATTAAATAACAAGCTGGGAGATAATTTAATCTCTGCGGTTTCATTATGGTTGCTGAAAAATGTGTCAGCTTTAATGGGAAGAACTCTCAAACCGTCAAAACTGATTGCATTTCACTAGATGATTATAACTAATAATATAAGAATAAATTATGGATAAAAAAATGACGCTCGGCACCTGGATTACCATTGGTCATTTTTCTATTGCCGAGATTCTCGCCGATGCGGGATTTGACTGGCTGTGTATAGATATCGAACATTCCGTGATTGACTATCTTGAACTGGCACAAATGATATCAGCTATTCAAGGAAAGAATTGTAAAGCCTTCGTAAGGGTAGGAGAAAATAACAGGCGGATCATTAAAAGAGTGCTAGACGCCGGAGCCGATGGCCTGATTATTCCATCCGTAAATTGTCTGACAGATGCTGTGAATGCGGTAAAATACGTAAAGTACCCTCCGGTTGGGGAACGCGGTGTTGGCTTGGCACGTGCGCAAGGCTATGGTTTCGGTTTTGAAAATTACAGAGATGAAAAAGCCAAATCAATTACATTGATTGCACAGATCGAACATGTTAATGCCATCAATGAACTCGATGATATTATTTCCCTGGATGGAATCGATGGGACCTTTATAGGTCCGTACGATCTTTCCGGATCGATGGGAAAACCCGGTCAGTATGATGATCCTGATGTGAAAGATGCATTGATGCGTTATGAAACGATCGCAAAGAAGTATAATAAGCAAATAGGTTTTCATGTGATTCAACCAGATTATAAGCTTGTTGCCGAGAAAATCGATGCGGGTTACAATTTCATTGCCTTTAGCTTGGATTCCCTTTTTCTTGGTACCATCGCCAGACAGCAGATCGAACATATACGTAAATACAAATAACAGTACTATGAATATTATTGGTATCATTCCGGCGCGTCTTGCTTCAAGCAGGCTACCACGCAAACCTATGGCAGATATATTGGGAATGCCCATGATCGGCCATGTGTATAAAAGATGCAAGCTTTCCGGCACATTAGCAGAGGTGTATGTAGCTACCTGCGATATGGAAATAAAGGAGTATGTCGAAAGTATTGGTGGTAGGGCTATCATGACGCATGATAAGCATGAACGCGCGTCCGACCGCACTGCGGAAGCATTGCAGAAGATCGAGACGCAAACTGGTCAGAAGGTTGATATCGTTGTGATGATCCAGGGAGATGAGCCTATGGTAACACCGGATATGATTGATGCTGCTGTCGCGCCTATGCTTGACGATGAAGCCATTCTTGTAACTAATCTTATGAGCCGTATGAAAACAAAAGATGAGCATGAGGATCCAGCAGAAGTGAAAGTGGTAGTTGACCAAAATAATTTTGCTATGTATTTCTCAAGAGAGCCTATTCCGTCACGTAAAAAAGGCGTTGCTGATGTTCCTATGTTGAAACAAGTTTGCATTATTCCATTCCAAAGAGATTTTTTATTGAAATATAATGCCATGGAGCAAACACCGCTCGAGATAATTGAGTCTGTTGATATGAATCGTATTCTTGAAAATGGGTTGAAGATTAAAATGGTAATGCGGAGCGAAGAGACATATTCGGTAGATACCCAGCTTGATCTCGACAATGTTAACAGAAGAATGGAGTCCGATAAATTTATTAGTCTTTACAGATGATTGATATGCCTCGAAATGTTTTTATATCTACATCTTCTTTCGGTGACTTTTCAGATGAGCCATTAAAGTTGTTGCGTAGTGAAGGATTTGAAGTGACTTTAAATCCGCATAAAAGAAAGTTAAATGATGCTGAGGTAATTGAGCTATTAAAGGATGTTGAAGGCGTTATTGCTGGAACGGAAAATTATTCCGAGGAAGTGCTAGCTCAACTCGATAATCTACGCGGCATTTCGCGTGTTGGCGTGGGAGTTGATAATATTGATTTCAATGTAACTACTCGCAGAAATATCAAAGTTGTTGCCACTAAGACTGATTTGTCACTTTCCGTAGCAGAATTAGCGTTGGCTCTTATGTTTGATCTTTCACGTAAACTTACGAGACATAATAATTTAATTGCCGCAGGTAAATGGAGTAAGAATATAGGAAAGCTGCTTACAGGAAAGAAACTGGGTGTAATTGGTTTAGGTAAGATCGGTAAAACACTTGTACAGCTTACAAGAGGCCTAAACATGTCTTATATTGCCTATGATGAATATGAAGATCGTGAGTTTGCTGAGGCTTATGGCGTAACTTATGTAGCCATAGAAGAATTATTAAAGCAAGCTGAAATTGTTTCTATTCATTTGAAGTACGATTCAAAACTGATGAATTACATTTCAGCAGATAAGTTGTCTTTACTACAAAAAGATGCTATTCTGGTAAATACGTCGAGGGGAGAATTAATTGATGAAGAAGCATTATATGAAGCTTTGAAAGCAAATAACCTTGCAGGCGCAGGGCTTGATGTATTTAAGGAAGAACCTTATTCAGGCAAGCTTAGAGAACTTCCAAACGTAGTATTAACACCACATATCGGATCTTTTGTAAAAGAAATTCGTTCGGATATGGAAATGGAAGCAGTAAAAAACTTCATCGAACTCATGAAATATTAGTATGAAAGCAATTGTGTTTGGAGGTGCTGGTTTTTTGGGTAGTCATGTTGCGGACGAATTGACTAAGCAGGGGTATGATGTTACAATTTTTGATCTAAGGGGATCGCCTTATTTGCAGCAAGGACAAACCATGATTAAAGGTGACATACTAAATCAGAATCAAGTGCGAATGGCTATTCAAGGCAATGATTATGTGTATCATTTTGCTGCAATTGCTGACATTAAGGAAGCTAGGGACAAACCTGTCGAAGCTGCCAATTTCAATATCATGGGTACAATGTATATCCTTGATGCTTGTCGGGAGTTTTCGGTAAAAAGGATTATGTATTCTAGTTCGATTTACGTTTATAGTGACCACGGCTCATTCTACCGTAGTTCAAAGCAGGCGTGTGAGTTATTTGTCGAAAATTATCATAAGGAGTATGGCTTGGAGTTTACTGTAATGCGATATGGCTCATTGTATGGGTTGAGAGCTAATGAGTTTAACTTTATAAAAAATTGTATCAAGCAAGCTTTAATCGAAGGTACGATAACAAGGCAGGGGGATGGGAATGAGATACGGGATTATATTAATGTTGTTGATGCTGCACGTTCGAGTGTAGATGCGTTGTCCGATAATTATAAGAATTGTTATCTCATGATTTCGGGACAACAAACCATGAAAGTAAGGGAAGTATTAGAGATGATCAGCGAGATTTTGCAGAATAAGGTGAAAATACAATATTTGCCCGGGAACATGTACGGGCACTATCAAATCACTCCCTATTCGTTCAGACCAAAAGTGGCGATTAAAATGCAACCCAGAGAATATCACGATATGGGGCAGGGGATCCTTGATTGCATCTACGATATGTATGCTACCCTCGCGACTAGTGATAAGAACAAACTAATTAATTTAGCTGATGACTGAAAGCTCCATGTACGTTTATTTATCTTATTTTATGGATGGCAAAACTCCCTTGTACGGAGGTAGTACAGGTATCCTGACAGAGCCCGACAGAGAAATAAGTAAGGGAGATACTGCCAATACGAAAAAGTTAAGTCTAGGTAATCATTCGGGAACGCATATTGATTTTCCCAATCATTTTTTTGAAAATGGAAAAAAATCTCATGAATATGATGCATCATTCTGGATATTCGCTTACCCTCATGTAGTAGAATTGGCCTCAAATATGGATGATATAATCATGCTGTCAGATGAGTTATTAAGCACGGTTCCTTTAGAGACAGACTTTCTCATAATTAAAACAGGCTTTGGTATTTACCGAAATGACGAAAGATATTGGCAGAACAATCCAGGACTACATCCCGATCTGGCTGATGGTATAAGGCGTAGGTGTAAAGGAATTCGTGCTGTGGGAATAGATATTATATCAATCACCGGATATCAGAACAGGCCTTTAGGGCGCTTGGCCCATAAAGCATTTCTTGGTGAAAACCCGATATTGCTTGTAGAAGATATGGATCTTTCATTGCTTAATTCGCAACCTGCTGAAATTTATTGTTTTCCAATTATGGTTAGTGAGCTTGATGGAGCACCAGTAACAATAGTCGCCAAATTATGAGAATACGCTCAATTGTATATGATTTTGATGGTGTTATTTGCGATTCTGTAAGTGTAAAGACCGAGGCTTTCGCAGAAATGTATCGGCAATATGGAGACGATGTTGTAGAAAAGGTCGTAAATTATCATCATGAGAATGGTGGAATTTCGAGGTTTGAAAAGTTTAAATACTATGAAAAAGCCTTCTTCAATAAAGTGATAAAGGAATCCGAGGCCAGGGAAATGGGAGATTTGTTTTCCGCCTTGGCAATGCAGAGAGTGATTGATGCCAAGTATATTGATGGGGCACATGAATTTATTGCTCAGCATCACTCAAACTATTTACAATTTATTTGTACTGGTACCCCCGAAGTAGAAATTCAAGAGATCGCCAGATGTAAGGGTATTACTTCTTTTTTTAAAGCTATTTACGGTGCTCCACAAACTAAGTATACCATCTTAACTCAAATAATGGATCAGTATAACTTACAGCCGAAAGAAGTTCTTTTTATGGGAGATGCGATGACTGATTATAATGCCGCGAAAGTCACAGGTGTTGTCTTTGTTGGATTGTTAAATGAAATTACTTCTTTCCCCGAGGGTACTATAACGATTTCCAATTTTAAAGACCCTAAGTTGAGTAGAGTATTGCGAAATAATCTTTAGCAGTAGCCACACTGACATGTTTTTCTTTGCGATACTCTATTACTATTTAGGCCCACTGCGTGTTATAACTTCTTTATACTATTTTGTTTGTTTCCCAACAGTTTTTTTTCAACGCAAATTTACAGTCACAGACATTTTTGTTGTTGTTTATCTAATGACTTTTATTTCTGTAAAGTACATCCAGACAAATGACTTTACGGCTACCTTACTTTATCTTAGACTATATTGGGGTTTTCTTGCTTTTTACTTCTTCTTTCGAATTTGGAAACTTAAGAATGCAGAATTTATTTTCATGTTCTGCGCTTATCTTACGCTTACAGAATTTATTGCGATACGTATTTATCCTAACTTAACCAATATTCTTCCAAATTATGATGGTACCTTTGAGGATAATTTCATTGCTAGCGGGTTTTTTGGTGGTGTTCATTCTTTTGGGGGTAATAGAACAGTCACAGGGGTTTTGATGTTATCTATCTATGTCTATTTTGATACAAACCGTGAAATATTTTCGAAAAGAAACAGATACATTGCCGGGCTTGCCTCATTATTGGCTTTCTCTACGACAGCCTGGCTTATTTTTATAGTATATTTGTTATCAAAACATGTGAGGAGTCTTATTTTTCCGATTGTTTTAGCTCTAATGGCTGGAGTGATAATATATGTGTCTACTTTCTGGAGCCGTTTGACTTGGGAGTATATAAGTGCTGTGTATGAATTTAAAGCTGATGAAATTGCTAAGAATATGAGTCATCTTTACGCAGATAGATTATCACTTTTCTTCGGGACCTCTTATGTAGAATCTGAAAGTAATGAGGTAAAAGGTTATGGAATGTTAGTAGGAGATTTCTCATATCTTGATTTTTATTTAAGGAATGGGGTTGTCGGAGTTATTATATTTATAATGATTTCATTGGCAAATATAAACCGTTATAATCTTCCTATTTTGGTGGTGTTAATCATAGGTACTTTTCATTATCATGTTATATTTTCTTTCCCTGGACAGATTATTTTCGCTTATTTTCTGACAATCAGGACAGAGGACAATTAAATTTGCCGACCGTTGTTAATTGTACCAGCTAAACCCTTCGATAGTCCGTATTGCGATAAGGAAGCCAGTGCCTTGCCTCTAAGGCAAAAAAACATTGCCAGCTTTGAGTCGGGTAGATATGCTTTAAAATTTCTTCTTGAGTATTTCGGTGTTATGCCTGGTGAAAAGGTTCTTATTCCAGCATATATTTGCGCTTCCTCTCTCGAACCTTTACTAGCTTCAGGCTATAAAATTGCTTTTATTGATCTCAATTATGATTGGAGTATTAATGAAAATGATCTATTGGCTGTACTTAAAAGTGAAGCCTGCAGTGTTGTTGTATTGCCTGTATATTTTGGCCTTTTCGATACCTGCTCAGATATGATTTATCAAAAGTGTAAATCGATAGGTGTGAAAGTAATTAAAGATTATGCACATTCTTATCTTTCCTATCTGTACCGGACAGATGAAGAGAATTGTGATGCATTAATCTTGAGTATAAGAAAGTCAGTCAATGTATTACATGGGGGAGTGGCTATTGTTAATAATACTCATTCCTTATATTTCCCTGGTTGCAGAAAAAGGGCGGCTATTGAATATATTAAATATAATATTGCTAAGGCGGCTGAAAAATATGCTTGCCGGCTAGGTGTAAATTTATACAGCCCTTTTTTAACAAAAATAAAAACACGCTTACTAAAAAAGGGTGAACCAAAAACGCCGATGAATGAACTCGAGACTATGATGGTTGATTTTGTTGACCTTTTGCATTTGCTTGACAAAAATGGATATTCCGCTGGCGTAGCAGCTTCTCGACGTGTGAATTTCAGTAAACTTAGGAATCTATGTCATAACAAGGTTGATGTTAAAGAGATTCGGGGCGAGGTGCCACAAATATTTCCTATCTGGGGTGATGCCAAGTTATTAGAGTATTTTAGAGAAAATGGGGTTGGCGCAACCATGTGGCCGTCCTTCGATGTGCCTAAACAAGTTTTAGACAATATTCAAGACTTTCCAGTTACTTCTTTTTTTATGAACAACATTATATGCCTCCCCGTTCATCATGGACTTCAAGATAAGCATTTGAACAAAATACATTTACTGAATTCAACTTATAAAAACGAGGATTGCAGGAAAACAACTGATGTGTAGCGTCTAATATTTTTGCAAATCGATAATGGATCCTAATATATTTACATACGCAAATTGGGTGAAGACCAGAGAAAGATATCTTGACTGGATATCTCAGTTTTTAACCGAAAGCAAGTATGACACATCGTTTCAATGGCGAGGGTTCAATTTATGGTATATCACGAAACCCGCTGGAAAAGATGTGGAGATGGAGAAAGAGTGGTTCACATTACTCCATAAACGATTAAATGGTGTTTCTGTTAGTAGCAAAAACAAGAGTATGTCGTTTTATGAATTTTTATTAGCATACATTCTATTATTTATATATGATATTTTTAAAACTGTACTATGTAAATATTGGCTGGGAAAATCTTTTCGAGATATTAATGCCGATGTTTATTTTCATTCCCTGTCAAATAATATAAATACCTACCAAGGCCAGGCCTTGGACAGACATTTTGCTAAGGGTCCTTTGGAGGATATAGTATTTGGTAAAAAAGCTGCATATGTTGTCTTGGCGCAGCCCGGCAAGAATAATATAAAGCAGTTCTTTACATATAGGCGAAAATTCAGGGAAAATATGAATTTGCTGGGTCGGCCTTGGGTGCTTCTAAACAAATATGCGTCTTTGATGGACATATGGGACGTATATAGTACATTGTTCAGAGTCTGGGTCAATTTTAGAAAAATTTCTAAAGATGAAAGTTTTCGCAACAAATTTCAGATTGATGATGTTCAATGTGCGGATATTATACTAAGGGAAATTGAGAAGAGTTTTTTAGGTGAAATTCAATGGGCGCTGTTGTATGGACTGTGTTTCAGTAAATGGATAGCGAGTAACAGCATTAAAAAACCTATTGTCACATATGGAGAGACGCTATCACCTATTAGGGCCGTTTATCATTTTTCAAAACAAGTAGATCCGAGTGTTTTGTTTTATTCCATTCAGCATTCAATCAACAATAAGAACAAATTGGGCTTTTATCATAGGCAAGCAGAATTCCTAAAGGATCAGCAGCCAAATTTCAGTGTATTGCCTGATTATTATTTGGTTCAAGGAGACCAATTTAGACAAATCGCGAAGGAATTTTATCCTGAGGGTCGTATTAAGATTGTAGGATGTCTTAAGTACGATGACATGGTTATATCTCGGCAAGACTTTTTGGAAAAGGGTAAATATGTAAGCAAGAAAATGGGAAAAACGAATGGGAAAGTGATTTTGTTAGCACCTTCTGTAAATGATATCAGCTCTCTGATTTCATTATTCTCAAATCCTATATTCGCACCACTCAGGATTCTGCTTTGTCCGCATCCGGCCACGAACAAGCAGTTGGTGAGAGAATTGGTGCAAAAAGTGGGTAATGGTGTCAAGATTGAAGTCGTTGAAGGTTTTCGTACTGTTGAATTATTCCCGATAGCTAACCTAGTTGTATGTGGTTATTCGGCTTCTTGCTATGAAGCCTTGATATTTGGTGTTCCTGCTATCCAATTCGCAGAAACAAATCATATGCCTCTTGTAGAACCCATTCCAGAAATTCCATTTTTTTCTGAAAGGGAAGAATTTTGGAAGTGGTTTACTCAGACGAAAATAGGCGACGTTACTTCGATAGAACTAGATGCAGTTATAAAAAAATATTTTTATAGGATAGACGGAAGGTCCTCGAATCGATTATGGCAATCTATCATTGAGACAGCATAACACGTTTTATTGGCTTGCAATATATTTATAAAGGGTACGCATTATAATGTTCTTGTTTAATGAATCTAATATCTCTGCGAAATTAAAGGGATTAGATGGGGTAAATAAAAGTAATTAATCAATTATATGTTTAAAAAAGCTAAAGTTGTTGTTAACGTCTTGTTTGAAGATTTCTTTAACGGCCGATTTCGAGCATCCATTTTTCTAGGAATAGCTAATTTTCTTCCCGATTTAATTGTGGTTGGATATTTTCGTCCTTTCTTGTGGAGGGCTGCCGGAGTAAAGATTCCTCTTACCGGTAAAAGCTTTATACGTAAAAACGTATGGGTCGATTCGCCGAGTGAGTTATATGTCGGCAGACAGTTTCAGGCAAATCGTGGAGTAATAATCAGTGCCCATGGAGGAATTTTAATTGGTGACAATGTGACCTTGTCGTATTACGTCGGTATTCACTCAATTGCGCATCAGGGTACAAAACATGAAATCGACAAATTAAGTAAAGTTATAATTGGGGGCGGTTGTATTATATATTCTCATGCTGTAATACTGCCAGGGTCAGTTCTACAACAAAATACTATTGTGGCCGCAGGTAGTGTATTACGAGGCCAGACTGAACCTCATTCTATATATTCAGGAAATCTGGCTGTTAAAGTTTCTACGCGAAAATATGATTAATGAACGGGAAGAACCGCATAATAAGCTAATTGAAACTTTGAATGAATACACTGTAAGGGTTTATAATAACTTTACAGCCGAGCTTCAAGGTTTCTGGACTTCTATCGAACATGAAACAGACTGCCATGTTTTTCAAACGTGGTCGTGGCAGTATCATTGGTATGAAATTATAGGCAGGAGCAACGAAATAAGGCCGGTTGTGGTAGTAGTGTTGAACAGAGATATACCTGTTGCCTTATTTCCGTTTAGTATACGAAAACTTCCAGGAGTTCGCATACTTGAATTCATGGGGGGGAAACAAAGTGATTATAATGCGCCGGTACTGACAAGTCGTTGGCAAGACACTCAAAATAACATTGAACAAATCTGGAAATTGGTACATCAGCAATTGCCAAGGTACGATATAATGGCTTTAGTGAAAATGCCGGCATGTTTTCGTAATACTCCAAATCCCTTTATTTCATTCTGGGCAATAAAAAATGAGGAAACATCTTACGCGGCTGCATTACCTGAGAATTTTGAAATATTTCAGGCGAGGTTACGCAGTAAATTAAAATCTGATATTAAAAGACAGCGGCGACGACTCGAAGAAAAGGGTAAACTCTCATTCGAAATCATTGAGAAACCTGAGATGCTGGAAGAATTAATACCAGTAATGATCACTCAAAAGCGTAGACGTTATGCGATGACAGGTGTTCCGGACACGTTAGATTCAATTGCTGTCAGACGTTTTTATACTGACTTTACGAATAACACATCATTGTCGAACAAAATACACTTCGCCGTTTTGAAGCTCAATGATGAAGTTATTGCGACCCATTGGGGCTGTGTTTATCATGATCGCTTCTATTACCTGATGCCTACCTATAGCGAGACCTATATGGTTAATTCACCAGGGAAAATACTTTTAGAATATTTACTGCAATGGGCCATATCACAGCAGCTAAGAGTATTCGATTTTACAGTAGGTGGCGAGGAGTATAAGAAAGAATGGTGTAATGAAAGTATGCCCTTATACCAATATGTGGAGGTTAAAAGGCTTCCGGGATATGTGTATTATTGGGGGCTTGAATTTGTGGATTTTGCCAGAGGCAAAAAGCAGTTATGGGGGATATTAAGAAAAACATACCGTAAGTTTAAAGTGTTGCATGGGAACAAAAAATAGTGTAGTCTTACACCGACTTACTAACCTCAAAACACGACTGTTTGAAGACGTTCATGTTGATCACTTTCGCTACTTAGTAGAAAGAATAGCTAGCAATGCTGTAACCACATCAGAATTGGAAAATTCTTCTGACAAGGCCTGGGTTATTACTTTCGATGATGGATTTGAATCAGATTATTCCATAGCCTTGCCCATTTTGCTTAAGCATAATGCCAGGGCGGTGTTTTTTATCGTGCCGTCGTTTATAGGTAAACCAGAATATATGACATGGGATCAGGTTAAGAACCTCCATGCAAACGGCATGGAAATTGGCTCGCACTCATTTACGCACCCTAATTTTGCTAAATTAACGATAGACCAAAAAATACATGAGCTTGCAGTTTCTAAAACGACTATAGAAAACATGTTAAACATAAAGGTAAAATCATTCGCGATACCTTTTGGGATGTATGATGAGGAAACGATTAAATGTGTATTTCAGGCGGGCTATGAGTTTTGCTTTACTTCACAGCATGGGCAGTTTAATTATAATGATAGGATTATTCCAAGAAATTCTGTGAATTCTAAAATGGATATGGATGCTATTAACGATATTTTGTTTCCTTCCACTCGGGTAAGGGTAAAATGGGTTGTAGAAGATTTGGTAAAAAAACAAATAAAAGCAGTGTTTGGAAAAAGATATGCAAGTATCAGGAAAATATTTATGAAATGAATTCGAGTTTTACCGTAATTCTCTCTGTATATAAAAATGATGATCCAGTCCTTTTTAAAAATGCAGTAGATAGTATTATTAAGCAAACATTAGTACCAGGAGAAATTATTATTGGTATCGATGGTCCTATAGAAAAAGATCTTGCCGATACGATTAGCCTGTATAACCCTTTTTCATTCATAAATATTATTCCATTTACTGAAAACAGGGGGCCAGGTAAAGTAAGACATGAATGTATCTTACGCTCTAAGTATGATACTGTAGCAGTAATGGATTCAGATGATATTTCTGTGCCGAATAGATTCGAATTGCAAATTTCGCACCTGCAACGTAACCCTGAAGTTGATATAATTGGAGGCTTTATAGAGGAATTTATCTCTAAGCCGGGCGATATTAACCGCATTAGAAGGGTAAAGCTGACACATTCAGACATATTAAAGGATAGTAAATGGCGGCAAGCAATGAATCATGTTACCATAATGTTTAAAAAAGCAGGCTATCTTAAAACCGGAGGATATATGGGTTTGAGGAAAACAGAAGATTTTGACTTGTTTCATAAAATGTTCATCAATGGGTTGATCTTCGCAAACTTACCCGAGATACTTGTATATGCAAGATTTGCAGAAGAGCATTTTTATAAGCGAAGGGGGCTAACGTATTTGAAGGAAGAGCTTGCAGTCTTCCGTGAAATGAAAAATAGCGGTCATATTAATCTAGGTCAGTACTATTCTAATTATATTATACGTGTGCTCACCCGACTTATGCCTGCGCAGGTATTAAAGCTTGTATATAAAAAGTTTTTGCGGTACTAATGAAAAGGATAGTAATTACTGGGGGCTCCGGTTTTGTCGGAACAAACTTCATTAAATATCTAAAAGATGAATACGAAGTTATTTTGGTTAATCTGCGTTACAAAGCATATTGTTTGCCAAATGAAGGTTGTGAGGCTATTGTTCACTTAGCCGGCAAAGCCCATGACTTGAAGAATATTACCAATCCTGAAGACTATTACCAGGCAAATTTCGAGCTGACTAAAGAACTTTATGATGCTTTTTTGCGATCTAACATTGAAAATTTTTTTTTCATCAGTTCGGTGAAGGCAGTCTCAGATTCTCCAGTTGATATTTTGACAGAAAACTACCTGCCTGCTCCGCAGACACATTATGGCAAATCCAAGTTAAAAGCTGAACAATACATACAAAAGCAACCACTACCTCAAGGAAAATCATATTATATCCTTCGTCCTTGTATGATTCACGGCCCAGGTAATAAGGGCAATCTTAATCTTTTATATAAATTGATTTCTATGGCTATTCCATACCCATTAGCTTCTTTTTCAAATAAGCGGTCTTTTTTAAGTGTAGAAAACCTTTGTTTTATAATCAAGGAGATTTTCGAAGGTGGTGATATCATTTCCGGGGTTTATAATGTGGCTGATGATGAGTCGTTATCGACAAATGAAGTAGTGGCTTTAT
Source organism: Sphingobacteriaceae bacterium (assembly GCA_014380615.1). Lineage (GTDB taxonomy): Bacteria > Bacteroidota > Bacteroidia > Sphingobacteriales > Sphingobacteriaceae > Paradesertivirga. The sequence continues at coordinate 6,306 of JACMJM010000025.1, read as the reverse complement.
TAGCACAGGCCCAAAATAAAACTCCACGATTAATAAACATACCAAAAAGCTTGATCATTTGTTTAGCGAAAATTGGAGATAAACTGCACCTCCCCTTAACCACAGAACGTCTTCAGAAGCTCACCGAGAATTACGTTGTAAGTAATAAAAAAATTAAAGACGCTTTAAAAAAGGAACTACCTTTGTCGACCCGGGAAGGGATTTTGAAAACCGCCCGTTCATTTAAAGATGCCTGAGACACTTATTTACTTAATTATTTTTTTTTCCTTATTCCTCTTTGAGCTTTTTTATTTCCGGATTGCTGTCAGGTATACCATCACAGATGAGCCTAACCATCGCAGTTCTCATCAAAAAGTTACTATCAGGGGCGGGGGTATAATTTTTCCTCTAGCTGGCCTGGCCTGGCTTATTTATTCTGACTTTTCGTTGCCGGCTTTTATCGCAGGACTCTTATTAATAGCTATAATAAGCTTTATAGACGATCTCGGAGAGTTAAAAAGTAGCATTCGCTTGCTATTTCATATCTTAGCAATCAGTTTATTGATATGCCAGATAAAGCCGGATATTGAATGGTACTCCTTTCCTCTGGTAGTAATCCTGATCGTGGGTGCCGTGAATGCCTACAATTTTATGGACGGAATCAATGGCATAACTGGCGGATACAGCTTAATCCTGCTAGTAAGCCTATTTTATGTTAACCACTTCGTGGTTTCCTTTATTTCAGAAAGCCTGCTCATTTTCATAATACTATCCTTACTAGTGTTTAATTTTTTCAATTTCCGGAAGGCGGCAAAATGTTTCGCGGGAGATGTAGGCAGTGTTAGTGTCGCTTTTGTGATATGCTTTTTGTTATGCCAGCTGATTTTTAAGACACAAAATTTATTGTTTATAGTACTTCTTCTAATTTACGGACTTGATGCTGTAACCACCATAGTATTTAGGCTTATCCGAAAGGAGAATATTTTAAAGGCGCATCGTTCGCATTTTTACCAGTATTTGGCGAACGAGCGAAAGTGGCAACACCTGGTTGTTTCGGGGCTGTACATGTTAATACAATTGGTTCTGAACATAATTTTACTTACTCAAGTCTCTGAGCACTCCGATTTTGAAGATAGTTTATACGTCTTACTTCCATTACTGTTGTTTACCGGAATCCTCTTTATTCTTATGCGGATTATCGTTGAAGGTAAAAGTCGTCTGTTTGGGATAAAGGAAGTTCCCCTCGAGAAGTGCATGTAGGTATAAATTGTTGTTTTGAAACTACATTAGTGCTTTATTTTGTTGTTTTTAACCAACAATTTGTAATTGGATGTTCTGCGCAACATAGAGGGTGTATGAAACCTGGTTTGGCACTAAATCCCGCTGTGGCTGGCTGAATTTTATACTAGGCACTATAATAAAGGCTAAAATGATATACAAATGCTGCGATCCTAGAATAATGCAAAATACTCTTTACACTATATTAATTCCTTTATATTTGCAAGGCACAAAAAACAGTTAGATGTTCAATAGAATTAACATCGTCCCCCGTTGGATTATCTTTTGTCTGGATTTATTCTTTTGTCTGTTCTCGCTTTGCTTCGCCTATTTTATAAAGTACAATTTTAACATCACTCAAATTGATATAACTGAACTAAGCCGGAACCTGCTTATATTCAGCGTGATCAACTGCATAGTATTTTACAACGTAAAAACTTACGCAGGTATAATTCGCTATACTAGTGCCCAGGATTCATTCAGAATTTTGTTCGCCATCCTGACAAGCAACTTTCTCTTCTTTATTACCAATCTGATTCTCATGTCATTCAATAAGAGCCCCATTATCAGTAACGTGGTGCTTGTTGTAAATGGCTTGTGCAGCTTTTTGCTATTGATTACTTATCGTGTAGTAATAAAATATTTCTTCATCTACATAAAAAATCTAAGTCTAAGCCGAAGGAAGATTATCATCTATGGGGCAGGTGAAACCGGTATAGCAATGAAAAGGACATTGGATCATGACCGTAACCTAAACATGCACGTGATGGCTTTTCTGGATGACGATGAGCGGAAATCCGGCAAAGTGGTAGACGGTATTAAAATATTTCATCCGAGAGAACTTAAAGCATTGATCTTAGAAGACAAGATCAATGACCTGTTAATAGCAGGTAACATAACACCTGAGAGGAAAAACGCTATTGTTGATTTTTGCCTCGAAAACGGGATCAAAGTGTTGACTTTACCTCCAGTTCCCAACTGGATTAACGGCCATATCAATACGCAACAGATTCATCAGGTGAATATTGAAGAGCTTTTAGAGCGTGAGCCCATTGAAATTCACAACGACATTATTGGAGCCCAGGTAAAAGGGAAGAGAGTATTGGTAACTGGTGCGGCCGGATCTATCGGCAGCGAGATTGTTCGTCAGATTGCCGCTTTCTCTCCGCAGATGATTATCCTGAATGATCAGTCTGAAACGCCGCTTCATGAACTTCAGCTCGAACTTCAGGATAAGAACCTGGATAACATTTTCCACGCCTTTATTGGTGATGTGAGGGATAAATGCCGCATGGATGCGCTGTTTCAAACCTTTAAGCCTCATTACGTTTACCACGCGGCTGCTTATAAGCACGTTCCGATGATGGAACATAACCCGGCAGAGGCAGTGCGAACTAATGTGATGGGAACATATATAATCGCGGAGCTTTCAGTCAAATATGGCACTGAAAAGTTTGTGATGATCTCTACTGATAAAGCCGTGAATCCTACAAACGTTATGGGAGCTTCAAAGCGAATCGCGGAAATTTTTGTTCAGTCTTTGTTTAACTCCTTTAAGCAAGATAGCATTACTTATACTAACGGCTTGAGCCATTTGAATGGCAAGACCGAAAAGAAGCCTACTAAGTTCATCACCACTCGTTTCGGAAATGTATTAGGTTCTAACGGCTCGGTTATACCTCGGTTTAAAGAGCAAATTGAAAAAGGCGGCCCGATAACCGTTACCCATCCTGAAATTACCCGCTATTTTATGACCATCCCCGAGGCTTGCCGATTAGTGCTGGAAGCCGGTTCGATGGGAGAGGGAGGTGAAATTTATATCTTCGATATGGGTAAGTCGGTGAAGATTCTCGAATTAGCCAAAAAGATGATCCGGCTTTCGGGCCTGATCCCTAACCAGGATATCACTATTGAGTTTTCCGGATTGCGGCCGGGTGAAAAACTATACGAAGAGCTTTTGAACGATAAAGAAAATACACTTCCTACCCATCATGAGAAGATCATGATCGCAAAAACCAGGGAGTACAATTTTGAAACTATCAGCAAGGAGATTGAAGAACTGATTGATCTGAGCTGCCAGTATTACGACCGCCAGGTGGTGATAAAAATGAAGGAAATTGTACCTGAGTTTAAAAGCAAAAACTCTATTTATGAGGACCTGGATGCCAAACCGCGCTTGAAGGCCATTACTACTGAGTAAACCAGTCTTTGAGCGTCTGTGATAATCCCCTTAACATTTAATATATATAAAGTTGAAGCGAACAATATCTCCGCTGAGTAATTCTGATATAAAAGACAAATACGTATCTTTGTGTTTTAAATGACACGTGTAATGACAACGAAACTTACCTTAACTATGGAGGATCAGGTGATTGATTCGGCAAAAAAGTATGCCCGTCAGCAGGGGAAAAGTTTATCCGATATCATTGAGAACTATTTGAAATCAATAACCAGTCAGGAAGAAAAAACATCTAAATTATCTCCCAGGGTAGCCAAAATGATGGGAGTGATTTCATTGCCTGATGATTATGACTATAAATCGGATTTGAGCCTGGCGCTGTCGGAAAGATACAAATCCCGATGAAAAATATTTTTATTGATACTAATGTCGTTATTGATTTTTTAGCTAATAGGCAACCCTTCTCCATAGATGCCGCCAGATTATTTGATTTTAGCATAAGCAGAGAAGCCCGGTTGTATATTTCGGCAGTTTCCTATAACAATATCTATTATATCCTGAAGCAAAGCCTGAGTAATAAAGCCGCTATTAGTTTGTTAGAAGAATTTGCTGAAATGACCGAGATAGCCGATGTAACAAGTGCGATTATCAGAAATTCTTTAAAGTCGGATTTTAAAGATTACGAAGATGCAATTCAATATTATTGTGCGCTTAGTTTGCCGGAAATCGATTTTATCGTGACACGTAATACAAAAGATTTTAAAAAAAGCATTTTGCCGGTATTAAACCCAAGGGAAGCGTTGGCATTATTTCAACATACTGAAAAGTAACGAACATTTTTAAAAGCATATTAACGATGAAAATCGAACCACCATTTTTAGTGGATAACAAGGGCGACTATTTTTTCTCTCAAAATTTTTATCACAAACTCGGCCAGGTCTGCCGACGTGCTGTCAGTTACAGTAAAATAAGTTTGTTTCTTCTTGTCTGTTCGTTTGTTTCGACTGCGGCTTACACTCAATCCCGAACCTACCTTTACGATTACCACCTTTATCAGAAAATAAACTCTACCGTATATGGTATTGATACGAATCTGCATACGGCCATCCGTCCGGTTTTTCCGAACGACAGCCTTCAATACCGCCGTCTGGATTCGTTAAGTAGTTTACTTACAGATACATCTTCCAATCGATCGTGGGGATACCGGAAGCTCTTTGCTGAACATTTAATCCAAATTGAGCGGCCTGATTATAATGTGTATATAGATTTTTTACCGGATTTCCAGATAGGACGGGATCAGAGTAACAGTCGTACAACCTGGTTGAATACCCGCGGCTTTCAAATCCAGGGCAACATCGGGAAAAAGTTTAGGTTTTATACAAGCGCATACGAGAATCAAGCGGCCTTACCAGCTTACCTTACCAATTTTGTAAATGCTACAGGGGTTATCCCAGGCCAGGTAAATGATAAGTTTGGGCCTTCCAGAACGAATAAAGATTGGGCCTATGCTTCGGCTGTTATTAATTATACTCCAAATAAATATTTCTCCTTTGTACTGGGCCAGGATAAAAATTTCATAGGCGATGGATACCGTTCTATGCTCTTATCGGATGTATCGGCTAATTACCCTTTCTTTAAAATAGAAACTACTTTGGGGCAGGTTAGGTATGTGAACATCTGGGCGCAGTTTCAGGATCTTAAGGCACCTAGGTTGTCTTATGAAAATGGTTTCAGGAGAAAGTTCGGGGTTTTCCATTTTTTGGATTGGAATGTGAGCAAGCGTCTTTCACTGGGTGTATTTGAGTCTATCATCTGGCAGAAGAATGATGAAATCGGTAGGCGTGGGTTTGATGTAAGCTATGTTACACCGATTATTTTCCTTCGCACGGTTGAGGGTGCCAACGGTTCGCCAGACAATGCTCTGCTGGGCTTTAACGGAAAGTATAAGTTCGCTAAGAACCTTACTACATACGGACAGTTTATATTAGATGAGTTTACCGCAAAGGAATTTTTCGGCGGCAACGGCTACTGGGCGAATAAGTTTGGAATTCAATTAGGTGTGAAGGGCTTCGATGCTTTAAAGATTAAAAGTTTGAATTTCCTTGCCGAGTTTAATACTGCTCGTCCATATACTTATTCTCAGCGAACCTCTGTGCTTAGCTACGGTCACTATAACCAGCCGCTTGCCCATCCTTTTGGCGCGAATTTTAGAGAATACCTCGCTATTGTCGATTACAGCTATCAGCGTTTTCAGTTCTCTCTTCAGGGGAATATTGCCAAATACGGATTGAATCCGGTTGGTGCTGTAAGTTATGGCAAGGACATCTTCAAATCGTATAATGACCGGGTTGGATTGTATGGTAATACCATGGGACAAGGCATCGCAACTGATTTTATTTACCTCGACGGAAGGACCTCGTTCCTGTTAAATCCAAAAACCAATCTTCGCCTGGAGTTGGGTGCGGTGTTCAGGAATGAGAAAAACTCGCTAATGGATGACAAGACTGCTTGGGTTACTTTTGGCTTAAGGAGTTCGTTCAGGAATTTGTATCAGGATTTTTAACAAAATACCGGGTTTTTTGATTTCTTGTATTAGATTCCTGCCTGTGCAAATGGGGGAATTTGATGAGGTCAAGGGCCAAATACGTTGCTACTGTTCTGAAAAATAAATTTTTTGATTAGCTAATCTTCTATGGAAACCGGCGGATGCGTTTACATCCTCACTAATAACCTGAGTTCGATTAATAATTAGTGATAAAAAAGATAGATTTTACAAGAAATATGGCAGGTAAAAAGAGGTAATATCCAGTTCTTTTTATATATTTAAGTATCTGAAATTCAAACATATAACGAAAAGATACATGAATATT
>JACMJM010000024.1 GCA_014380615.1 Sphingobacteriaceae bacterium | reverse complement strand
TATAAATACGCTAAAAAGTACCTGAATAAAGAGGCGGGTTCGCTAAAGCCTAAATATACGGAGCTCTGCGAAAAGCTGACGCTGCTGAAGGCGGCGGTGCATGAGTATCCGCGTTACCAGAGGATGATGCAGGATGCGGGCCGATATGATTATGACGACATGATCATTTGGGTGCTGGATGCTTTTAAAAAAGACGAGAATTTTCTGCTGAACTACCAGGAGCGTTACCAGTATATTTTGGTTGACGAGTACCAGGATACGAGTGGTGCGCAGAATGAGCTGATCAGTATGCTAATCAGCTACTGGGAAAACCCTAATATTTTTGTGGTGGGCGATGATGACCAGTCGATTTTCCGTTTCCAGGGCGCCAACGTGCAGAATATTACGGATTACAGCTCGCGTTATGCGGATGCGCTTTACCATGTGATGCTGACAGATAATTACCGTTCGAGTCAGCATATTTTGGATACGGCACGGGTGCTGATTGAGCATAATACGGAGCGGGTAAGTTTGCCGGGACTGAGCAAGTTTTTGCTTTCTAAGCATGAGATGCATATCGGCAGTACAATTTTGCCGGAGATTAAGGCTTACCAGAGTCAGTTTCACGAGTTTGCGGCCATTACGGATGAGGTGGCGCAGCTGATTGAAGACGGTGTTTCGCCCGAGGAGATTGCCGTGATTTATAAAGAACATCGTTCGGGGCAGGAGCTGGCGAGGTATTTCCATTTAAAAGGCATCCCGGTGAATACCAAGCGGAAGGTGAATATTTTAACGGAGCCTTTTGGACAGAAGATTGTGAATTTGCTGCGCTATTTGGCCATAGAGAACGAGTTTCCGTTTAACGGGGATGAGCTGCTGTTCCAGATTATGCATTACGATTTTTACGACATCGCCCCGATTGATGCGGCTAAGATTAGTGTGGAGGTAACGGAGGCCCAACGGAGTAATTACAAGGAGAAGGTTTCTATCCGATTGAAGATTCAGCAGATTGCTGCTAAGACGGGTTTGACTTTATTTGATACCGAGAGCCATAAGCAGATTAAGCGCCTGAGCGACGACCTGGAATTCTGGATTAAAGAGGCGAATAATTTGACGTTGCAAAACCTGTTCGAGAAGATTATGGTGCGGGGCGGGATTTTGGCTTATATATTGAAGTCGCCGGATAAAACCTGGCTGATGCAGGTGATTTCGTCGCTGTTTAATTTTCTGAAGGAGGAAACGCGCAAAAAGCCGGATTTGAAGCTTGGGGATTTTATCGGACTGATTGATTTGCTGGAAGAGAATGATTTGTCGCTTGAGCTGCACCAGACTATTTTCCACCAGCAGGGGGTTAACTTTTTGACTTGCCACGGTTCGAAAGGTTTGGAGTTTGAGCATGTTTACCTGATCGGCAGCAACAGCAAAGTGTGGGAGAAGAAGAAGAGCCGGAGCATGGGTTACAAACTGCCGGATACGGTGTTTTCGTCGATGCCTTCGGCAAACCATGAGGAAGAGCTGCGCCGCTTGTTTTATGTGGCCATTACGCGTGCGAAAAAGCATTTAACGATTTCTTTCCCCGAACTGGATACCAAGGGTAAGGATTTGGAGCCTACGGTGTTTATTGGTGAGATTCTTTCGAAAACGGATCATACGATTGTGCGGGAGCCTGTTTCTGATGCGGTGCTGACGGAATTTTTTGTGCTGCAGTTTACGGAGGATGATAAGCCTTCTATCGGACTGATTGATACGGAATACGTGAACCAGCTTTTGCAGAACTACTCGCTGAGTGTTACGCATTTGAATAATTATCTGGATTGTCCGCTGAAGTTCTATTTCCAGAACTTAATTATGGTGCCGAGCGGCAAGAATGAAACGATGACTTTTGGGTCGGCGGTGCATTGGGCGCTGAATAAGTTGTTCCGCAGTTTGCAGGATAATGGAAATGAGTTTCATGGATTGCCTCAGTTTTTAAAGGATTTTGAGTGGTACATGAAGCGGAACCGTGAGGCTTTTACGGATGAGCAGTTTAAGCGGAGAATGGAGTACGGGGAGAAGATTTTGCCGGAGTTCTATAATAAGTATTTGGATACCTGGGAGAAGATTACGGTGACGGAGTATGCGATTAAGCAGGTAGAGGTTGATGGTGTCCCGATTAAAGGGGTGCTGGATAAGCTGGAGTTCCATGGTTCGCAGGTGAATGTGGTGGATTATAAAACGGGGAATTATGAACGGGCGAAGGCTAAGTTTGCCGCACCGAATGAGAAAGATCCTTTAGGAGGTGATTACTGGCGGCAGGCGGTGTTTTATAAGATTTTAGTGGAGAATGATCGCCGCAAGAACTGGGAGGTGGTGAGTACGGAGTTTGATTTTATTGAGCCGGTGAAGGAGGAGTATGTGAAGCATAAGGTGGTGATAAGGCCGGAGGATATTCAGGTGGTGAAATCTCAGATTAAGGAGACTTTTGGGAGGATTCAGAATCATGAGTTTACGGGCTGCGGGAAAGAGGATTGTAGTTGGTGTGGGTTTGTGAGGAGTAATTTTAGGAAAGAGGTGGATGTTGTGGATGGAGTTGAGGAGGAGGAGGAGAGATAGAGTTGTTAGGTATGGAGCTTAACCACCCCCTACCCCCGCCAGCGGGGGACAGTATAGCGCTTTAGGCATTCGGGTAAGACGAAAGGTGTTCGATTAAAAGATAATTTTGTGTTGCGAGGATGCTTAGGCGCCCAGTATCCCCCGCTGGCGGGGGAATTAAAGGGGGTGGTTAGCCGCTTTCCTTTCAAACTCCTCAATATATTCCTCAATCCTATAAATTACCGCATTAATCTGCTCCAACACCTCATCATCATTAAATCTTAATACATTAAACCCAATTGCCTTCAGCTCATCTTCCCGTTTAATATCCTTCTCAGCAACTTCCTGCCATTGATGAGTTATCCCATCTACCTCAATAATCAGCATCAACTCCTTACACATAAAATCGGCGATGTAATTCAGAACCGGACGTTGTCTTCTGAACTGGTAGCCTTTCATCTGCTTTTTGCTAAGCACAAACTTCCAGAGGCAGGCTTCGGCTTTGGTCATAGATTTTCTGTTTTGGTTGGCAAACACTTTAAGGTTGCTGTTATAATGCCAGAGGTTGGTTGGGTCTGCCTGATTCATGAAAACAAAATATAAAATAATGGGTACTTCAGGCTAATTAATTCTCCTCTTTCAATTCCTCCAGAATCCCCTTGATCTGACGCGTATACTTTCCATACACCAGCTCCACCCAAAAAACAATTAGCGCTATATACGCAACAACACCACTAATCATCGCAATCACGAATACCTGGAGATTTCCCGGCAGTGCCGCTTTGTCGAAGAGGATACCATCCGAATTGTTCATTGAGGCCATCGCTGCGGTTCCGATTACAAAAGGAATTAACAGGAAGCCAAACGATTTATAGGATTGTTTGGTTTAGGTTTTTGAGGACTAATTTTAGGAAGCCAGAGGGCTTGCTGGAGGATTCCAGATTAGATGAGGGGGCGGAAAGGTAATTTTTGATGTAAGAAATATTTGTCAGGAGCGGAGTCGAAGGCCAAACGCACATGTTTCGACTCCGCTCAACATGACAAGCGCACAACCGCTCCAAGTGAACGTTAAGTCGCCTGAGAAAGGAAGATCTAAAGGAGCGGAGTCGAAGGCCGCACATGTTTCGAATCCGCCAACATGAGAACCGCAATAACACCGCTCCTAACCCCTCGAAACAACCGATAAACCGTAACAAATATTATTTTACACTAATAACGGCACTTTGTCTAAGGTCTTTAGAAGATGAAGCCGCGATTAATTTATAGTTACCAGGTTCAACTATCCATGTATTGGTTTTTTCGTCGAAATACGCCAGATCATCTACCTTAATGTTTACCGAAACGGTTGCCTCTTTTCCAGGAGAAATAGAAATTTTATTAAACGCCTTTAATTGCTTTTCGGCTTTAAACACCTTAGAATTTAAGTCGCTTACATAAAACTGAACCGTTTCTTTACCGGCATATCGACCTGTATTTTTTATTTTAATTGTGGCGGTGATCTTTTCGCCTTTATGGTATACTTTCTTGTTGGTACTAATAGGAGCATAGCTGAAATTAGTATAAGAAAGCCCGTACCCAAAACAATAAAGCGGATCGATCTTTTTGGTATCGAACCAGCGATATCCTACCAAAATTCCCTCTTTATAATCTGCGTTGGCATCACCAGGAAAAGTATTTAAGGCATGAGCCGGCGAATCTTCCAGTTTTTTAGGAAAAGTAAAAGGCATTTTGCCCGACGGATTTATTTTACCGCTCAATACATCGGCAACAGCATTTCCATTTTCAGAACCATTAAACCAGGACCATAGAACGGTACGATTAACCTGCTTAATTTGGTTTAAATCGTAAGGGGCGGCCGCAACTACTAAAACGATAACATTAGGATTTATCGCCGTAACTGCATCAACAAGTGCTTGTTGGGCATAAGGCAGAGTAAGATTCGTTCTGTCTGTCGCTTCAGTTTCGTATTCACGGTTACTGCCGATACATAAAATCGTAATATCCGAACTTTTAACTGCTGCTAAAGCCTCTCGTAGCAATGTTGAATCAAGTTTAGGAGCGGCTGGTGTTTGCCCTCTAACGATTCGTGCCGGAGCATAGCCCCTGGCATAATTGATAGCAGTATTTTTGCCGAATTTTGACTTTATGCCCTCGAGTATAGTTACTTCGTACCGGGCTTTAACCCCTGCGCCAAATCCTCCACGCGCAAACGTTTTGGTGGCATTATCACCGATTACAGCTATACTTTTAAATGTGCCTGCTTTTAATGGCAGCAACTTAGTTTCATTTTTAAGCAAAACTATCGACTCGGCCGCAATGTCGTATGCCGTTTTTACGTGTGCGGGAGTATTTAAAGAGCCTGCCGGACGGTTCCTTTTCATGGAGGTTTGCAGCATTACTCCGAGAATATTTCGAACTTTTTCATCTATAAGCTTAACATCTACTTTTCCGGTTTTAACCGAATCGAGCAAAGGCTTCGCGAAAAACCAGCTCTCAAACGGGCCGTCACTTCCCATTTCAATGTCGAGCCCGTATTTGGCAGAATTTACCGTGCTGTGAGTTCCGCTCCAGTCAGACATTACCAAACCCTTAAATCCCCATTCTTTGCGTAAAACTTTGTTCAGAAGGTAATCACTTTCCGCGCAGTATTCTCCGCGAAACTTGTTGTAAGCCGCCATTAAGGTATATGCGTTCCCGTCTTGCACGGAGGCTTTAAAGGCGGGAAAATAAATCTCTCTTAATGCTCTTTCGCTAACCTCAACATTTACCGTACCGCGATTTGTTTCCTGATTGTTAACCGCAAAATGCTTCACACAGGCGGCCACGTCCTGACTTTGAATTCCCTTTACAGATGGCACCGCAAGTAGGGTGTTAAGAAAAGGATCTTCACTTAGATATTCGAAGGTGCGGCCGTTAAGGGGTGTGCGGGTGATGTTTATTGCAGGGGCAAGCAGAATATCTTTCTTCCTTGCCCGGGCCTCTTCGCCCATGGCAGCACCATAACGATAAGCTAATTCGGGGTTCCAGGTTGCCGCCAGCGCACTGCCGTTCGGAAAAAATGTAGCCGAATCTGTTGTCCATTTGGCTGAGTTCCAGGTTGCTCGTTCGCCCTCTTCGCGGATGCCCAAAGGCCCGTCGGCATAAGTTAGTTCGGGTATTCCTAATCGTGAAACACCGCCTGAAAAAAACATGCCGCTTCCATGTAAAAGTGCTATCTTTTCTTCAAGTGTCATTGCCTTTACCAGGCTGTCTATACTTTTCGCTGATACCGGTTTTGGAAGAGTGACGGCCTTCTTTCCCGGCTGATAGGCGGAACAAAGGATAAAAACCAGAAACGCCGGTAATAAGGTGCGATAAGGGATAATATTCATTTTATGTGTAATCTATTAAATAGCGGTGATTTAAGTCTGCCGATAGAATTATCTGAAGTCGAAGTATAAAGTTCCATACAGGGTATCATTGCCACCATTCGCGAACACTATATTATCCTGGCTTTGCGGGCCAAGATCTTCCTTCTTCTGAGATTTAGTACCTATCGATGTTATTCCGTGCATAAATGAAATTCCGCCCGACTTAGGATAGACTGCCATCGAATTGGCATTGTTTAAACTTTTGGGTACCGCAGGATTAAAAAGGTGCAGGAAAAGGTTTTCAGTATCTGTGTAAAGCGAAAAATCACCTTCTTTGGTTTGAAGTTTACCGGCATAAAAATCGCTGTAATAACCTTTAAACTCCGGATACTCCCATACCTCTCCGGTAACCGCATTATTATATGCTTTATACCAAGAATTAAAAGTCGTCCCCTTCATCCGGTTTTTGTATACGTGATAGGGCCCATTTGCAATTAATTGAATGCCATTAACTTCTTTCTCAGGATAATCGAAGCTTACTCCTAACATTTCGTGATTACTCCGGGTAGGTCTATTATTTGGCGGCTGATACTGATATTTTAATTGAACAACACCAGAGGGCATCATCGTCCACGAAAATTGAAACCGTTGATGGTCCTCTCCAAAAGCAACTTGTACTACATAATTATCCCCAACCTGGGCATGTGTAATTTTAGGCGGAGTTATCTCTACCGTTTCGGCTTCTACCGGAGCCGCGGTGCTGCCGGTGCCGGTGCCAAACCCGCTGCTGCTGGTCCCCGAACCGCCAATACGAGTACCACTGCCAGCTTTCAAAAGTACCGGGCCGTTTTTAAGAGAAAGATTTCCCTTACTGTTTTTCGCAGCGGTTAGCAAACCTGTTTTTTTGTCAATAATAATTTCGATCGAATTGGCACTGATGAATAAGTTGTTATCATCTTCGCGGGTGCTTACCGTACTTGTAACCGTTGGCAGCAATCTTTTTGTCAGCTCGCGTGGAATTGTAACCGGCCACGACCAGGTGTTGATTTTCCGGCCATACAGATCGCTGGCGGTAATATATAAAACGTCAAAATCTTTCCAGTTTTTAGGCAGTGGTATCCTTAAAATTCCTGAGCCTTCGGCAGCAATATCAGGGGCAGTTATCGAACCGGATAGGACAGTTGTGTCGCCCGGCCCAAGCCCGGTAAATTTTTTTAGTCTCCAGGTAAACGAGCAGCGGTTTAGGTTAGTAAAATCATATCGGTTCTCGATATAGAAGGTTCCGTCGAAATCAGGTGTTATAGCCTTTTTTGTAAAATAAACAGGTGCCCAAATTTCTTTAATAGTGAAAAAACTTCCTTCTTTTTCGCGATAGGGGCCAAGTATCCCGTCGGCGGCAGCATTTCCTTTTGTATCTATGCGGCCATTTTGGTCGGTACGCAGGGCTCCCTGATCGGTTAAATCCCAAAGAAACCCTCCGGCAGATAAAGGATTACTTCGCATCAAATTCCAGAAATCGTCCAGGCCGGCACCATGCCCGCCATCGTAAAGGCCGTGAAGAAATTCGGTAGGAAAAAATACATCTTTACCTTGAAAAAAGGTGTTTACTCCATAGTTCCAAGGGGTGTAATGTTTGGTATTCATCCCATTAATATTAGACCAGGGATGGATAACAGGCCGACTTTGGATATCGTGTTTAGGATAATCGGGTAACAAATTATGATTAAAACCGCCTTCGTTACCATTTGCCCATAAAACGATTGAGGGGTGGTTAACATCTTTAAGAATAAGTTCTTTAACCAGTTTTCTGCCTACCTCCGTATCATACGGAGGAAACTGCCAGCCTGCCAGTTCATCAATTACAAATAATCCCAGAGAATCACATACGTCAAGAAAATGGTCGTCGGGAGGATAATGCGACATACGAACAGCGTTCATGTTCATATCCTTGATAAGATTTGCATCCATTCTGCTTATGGCTTTACTGGTTGTACGGCCGGAAGTTGGCCAAAAAGGGCCGCGGTTAACTCCTTTGAACATAATTTTGTTTCCATTCACATAAAAACCATCCTGCTTTCTTAATTCCACGGTACGAAAACCAATAGTTTCGTTCAGAGAATGAAGTGTAGAAACTCCTGTTTTAAGGCTTACTTCTATCTTATACAAATTCGGAAACTCGGGCGACCATAATTTCGGATTGGTAATTTTGCCACTCAAACTAACTATAGAGTCTCCGGGCTTTACAACTGCTTTAAAAGGAAGGCCAAAGGCTTTTCCATCTTTGGTCTTCACCTGGGCTACAATAGTTCCCACAGCTTTGAGATTAGCGGGAAATGCGTTTATTTTTATTGATCCATCGGCTTTAGCATCAATAGCTACCCGTTCAAGGTGCTGCCTGGGATAGGCTTCTAGAAATACGGGACGAAATATCCCACCGAAAACCCAGTAATCAGCGCCCCGCTCAGCGTCGTTGACAAGTGCGTTGGCTGAAACTTTATTTACTTTAACTTCCAGCAAGTTTTCGCCATCAGGTTTCAGTAGTTCGGAGATATTATATTTAAACCTATAAAATGCTCCCTGGTGTACGGGCCCGGCTAGCTTACCGTTAATCTTCACCTCCGTGTCGGTCATTGCCCCATCAAACACAATGAAAACCTCTTTACCCGACCATGCTTTTGCTACAGTAAATGTATAACGGTAAAGGCCTGCTTCGGTGGCATCCTCTTTCTCGTTGCCATAGGTGTAATTCCCGAAACCCATAAACTCCCAGTTAGAAGGCACCGGAATTTTCGTCCACTTGCCGCTGTTACGACCAGCTGTACACATAAAGTCCCATTCAACGGTATTATCTTTATCTTTTCCGGAAAGATACTGGTATTGAGTAGCCTGAGCCAGAACATCACAGTAAATACTGATCCACACTATAATCAGGAGTCCAAGTTTCAAAGCAGGGTGTTGTTTCATTTATTATCTAATGTAAGTGCTAATGTTTAACATGGCGTAAATCTTACAAAGGTGTAAAACGGATGGCAAAACCACCCCCATTTGAAACATTAATTTGTAATTTATCTTTTGAGGAAACATTAATTATTTCCCTTTTATAATCTGTAGGATCTTTCTCAGCGTTAGCACCATCTTTAAAAATATCAGCTTTAAAACGGCCGTTGCCCAGAAAAGACAAATCGACCGACATTTCTCTCGACGACCAGTTACTTAAACCACCTACATGCCATACATCTCCTTTTTTTCGGGCTATGGCTACGTATTCACCTACCTTTCCATCCAAGGCAACTGTTTCATCAAACACGGTTGGAATGCTGGCAATAAAATCTGTACTCTCCTGCTCTTTCATGTATGCGGTTGGGCTGTCGGCCAGCATTTGCAACGGAGCTTCTAAAACCACATAAAGCGCCAACTGATGAGACCGGGTTCCCTGACTCATAGGGAGCGAGTTACTTGGCCTGAAAGTGCTTTTGGTGGCATTACGCATAGCGCCCGGCGTATAATCCATGGGGCCGGCAAGCATTCTTATAAATGGAATAGAAACGTCATAGCGCGGAACGTCATCATTTGGTGTCCATTTAACATTCTCGAGCCCTTTTACACCTTCAAAGTTGATTACATTGGGATAAGTACGTTGTATTCCTGTGGGCTTATACATCCCGTGATAATTGATTATTAATTTATATTCGGCTGCTTTTTGAGCGATGTGCGCCACCGATTTAACCATTTTCTGATCATCCCTGTCGAGGAAATCTATTTTAAAACCTTTCACTCCCATTTTAGAATACTTAGAAAAAGCATCATCCAGAACTTTATCTATGGCATACCAGGTTGCCCAAAGTATTACGTCTACATTTTTCTGGTTCCCGTATCGAACAATTTCTTCAAGGTTTATTTTGGGTGATATATTGAGCATATTGGTGCTTTCGCTCCAACCTTCATCCATCACTATGTACTCAATATTATTTTTCGACGCAAAATCGATGTAATATTTATAGGTTTCGGTATTGATCCCGGCTTTAAAATCAACCTTTGAGATGTTCCAGTCGTTCCACCAATCCCAGGCAACTTTGCCAGGTTTTATCCAGCTTACATCACTTATTTTGGATGGGGGGGAAAGCTTTTGAACCATATCATTATTGGCCAGGTCTTTATCGCTTTCGCTGATAACGATGGCTCTCCATGGAAAACTTCTTGTGCCGCTTGTTTGAGCGATATATGGAGCCCTTTTGGTTACCATATAATTCATGTTATTGAAACCTCCGGTGCGTTCTTCGAGGGGATAACCCGCAAATACGCCCTGTAAACCCTGTTTGGTTTGAAAGTTGAGATTCAGAAACATGCCGGGATAGTCTTGCAGATCCGCTTCCAGAATGGCCGCTTTCTTTCCATTACCCAGATCGATTAAAAGCGGGGAAAACGCCAGGGTATCTTTAGGAAACCGAGAGATAGGATGCTCACTGTATAAGGCTTCAAAAGAAGAGGTATACAAGTCTTTTCCCCTTAAATCTCTCACATAAGGGATAAAAGCTTTATAATCTTTGTCGAAATTGAAATTAGCTTCTTCGGAAGTTATAATGCTATTGCCTTTACGGCTGGTAACGAATCTATACGCCACTCCATCGTTATAAGCGCGAAGTACTACTCCAAAGTTATTGTTAAAGTTTAGGGATAATTGATTGTAAATATCTGAAACGATTTTCTTTTTGTATACCGGCGTGCTAAAAGACGTGTTTACGCTAATGTTTTTTGAACTGAGAACTTTCGCATTCCGGCCAAGTACCTGTCCATTACCTAGTGTTAGTGATATTGCCGAAGGTGCCAGCACCTGAGTATTGCCGTGCTTCACCGACCATAAAAGTTTTTCGCCGGCTTCAAAGGTCAAATTTATCTTTCCGTCGGGAGATTTTAATTGAAATACCTTACTCGGTTGTGCTAAGCTTATCGCGGTACCGAAAAATATAACAGCCAGGAATACACTAATTTTCTTCATTATGATATGTTTGTTCGGGACTCTTTACCAATTTAAACCGAATCGCCCGCAGTATAATGTACCGGTTCTGTTATATTAATGCTTTTCCTTCTCTCCATCTCCAAAAAATGTACTGGAGCAGGCCGGGGAGGCCTGCTGCTTGACAGTACATAACCAATTTAAAAGGGTAAGGACTTTATGCTACAATTATTGTCATTACTAAATTTAGAACTCACAAACTATGCCTCCTGTCTGAATCAAATTTTCGAATTCAGTACTAAGCTGTTGTGTGTATAAAGAACGAATAATACAATGATTTGATTATAAAGGCATAGCAGTCTGAGTAGGCTTAGACTGCTATGTCTTTTAAAATTACCAACCTGGATTTTGTACCATTGCCGGCATTTTATTTATTTCCGATTGCTTAATCGGGAATAGATACATTTCTGGTCTGAATCTATGGAGTCTTGTGGATGGCTCACGATTATATTGATACACAAGAGGCGCAGCTGTTACTCGCACAATTCTCATTATCTGGTTATAGCCATTATTTACTGCCTCAGCAATTCCCCATCTGCATATATCATTCCATCTGTGATCACCTTCGAAAGACAGCTCAATCCGTCTTTCATTTCTTACTACCGCACGCATTTCCACCTGAGTCATCCCTGATTTTAATCCGTAATTTCCATCACCAACATCTATTCCTGCCCTATTTCGTAATTGTCTTAATGCGGCATAAGCTGCTTCAGGGGCGGCAGGGCCAGACGAGGCTTCGTTAATAGCTTCCGCGTAATTAAGTATTATTTCAGCATATCTTAGCAAAGGCCAGCCTCGTTGAGTTTGGAAGTTACTGTTGTTCGCAACATTGTCATCACACATCTTACGAAGATAGTAGCCAGATTTGGTAGAGGGGAAACCGTCCTGACTGGCACCTTGATAGGTGAAAACTTCTCGCTTAACACCGGCACTAGCAAGATAATAGAATGATCCATTATAGATTATGGTATAGCCAAAACGTGGGTCACGATTTGCATAAGGGTTCTGAGGGTCATAAGTTGATCCGGCCTCGAGGATTCCTTTCCCGTTTTTCATCGGGAAACAATCCACTAAATTCTGAGAGGGCCAGTATACTCTGCTTCCACCTCTTGAGGGTGGGTTAAACATCCCCTCAAAATCCCTGTTTAGTGGCCGGTTTTGAAAGAATATATACTCCCTGTTAACACGCTTTAAGAAAACATCATAAAACCCGTATCCCGGTGCTGTTGTGTTATTAGTATGTAGTTCATAATAACCCGAATTCATTACCGCCAAGGCCGCGTCTGCCGCACGTTGCCAGCGTTGTTGTACACTAGAAGCACTTTTATCGGTGTATCCCGAAACTAATTTCCCTGCCTCATCAGTTTTCAAAGTTTCATAGCTCGAAATTCCCGCATTAAATAGGGGGCTCGCCGCATAAAGCAAAACACGAGATTTTAAACCCATGCAGGCACCTCTGGTTACCCGTCCCCAATTGGTATCATCGTACGCACCCGGGCCGGTAGTTGGAGGCACTAATGCGGCGGCGGCGTCAAGTTCGCTCACGATATAGTCTACACATTCCTGGAAAGAGTTTCGCGGCAAATTAACAACATCATCTTTTCCGAATACTCTATCTCCGATAAGAGGTACTCCGCCAAAATTTACCAGTAAATAAGCATAATAATACGCTCTTAAAAAACGAGCTTCACCCGTAACTCGCGATTTCGTAGCCGGAGCAAGTGGCGTCTCGGGTAACTTCTGCATTAAAAGACTCGCCCTCCGTATATTCTGCCATGGCATATTCCACATCCCGTCGAACGGGAAGCTGGCCGCATTGTAAGTGCCCGAATAAATTATTACCGGCCGACGGGCCACGTTTTCATTAATAAATTCAGTATCATCAGTAGCACCGTTGGTATTCCCGGCGTCCCAACGAGTGGGCAGGAACGCAAAGGCAATATCTTCATAGGCCCTGCCGAGAAATTGCATGGTCCGTAAACTGTCCGAAAACACTTCCTCTTCACTCAGGCCGGTATTTGTTGGATCGAGGAAACCCGTCTTTTTACAAGAAAACAAGCTAATTACTCCAACTAATAAAATTATGTTAATCTTTTTCATATCATCTATACTAGGATATATTAAAACGTTACGTTGATTCCGAAATTGTACATTTTAGAAGGCGGATAGTCCATATATTGCCCGTTTCTTCCGTTTGGAGTAGCTTCCGGATCCAGATTATATATGTCGAATATTTTAGACCATGTAATCAGGTTATTTCCGTTAGCATATAATCTGATACCCTGAACTTTCATTTTACTGACAATTGAAGCAGGTATCGCATAACTTATTTCCGCGGTTCTTAAACGCAGATAATTGCCGGATTTGTACCAAAAGTCTGAGTTATACGTACCCGGGGCACTTGCTCCCGGAACAAGAGATAATCTCGGAAATTTAGCGTTATCACCCAATTCTGGTGTCCAGGCTTGCTGATGGATCGGCTGTACATTGGATCCGAAAGGTATAATGCCGAGCTCGCTGGCTCCTAAACTAAAGTTCTTAGCTCCCTGAAATACCAGATTAAAGTTGAAGCTTTTATATCCCCCGCCTATATGGAAGCCATAATTGGTGTTCGGCAAATTCGGATTACCAAAAAATCCTCTGTCCGCATTGGTAATTTTTCCGTCGGGCCCTCCGTCCGGACCGCCCGCGATATCAGCATACTTAAGATCGCCGGGTCTGGGAGTTACCGCAGGTTTTGGAACACCTGAATTAGGAAGAGCTTCAGCCTCAGTGTAAAATCCTATGAATTTATACAACAGAGGGTCACCCATACTTCTGCCTGTACCGTCTTGATGTGCATACTGTGCCGGCGGCGAATCATTGAAGAGTACCTTGTTTTTAGCGAAAGAATAAAGCCCCTTTAATGATATTCTAAAATCTTTTAAGAGTTCTTTACGATAATTAAGCTCAAACTCGTATCCCCTGTTTTGAGTCCGTCCTAAGTTAGCTGCCGGAAGATCAGCCCCCAATACCTCAGACACGGTTTGTCTCGGAATAAGAATATCCGAGCGTTTGTTGAAAAAGTAATCGACTGTACCGGAAACAGTGCGGTTAAACATTGCAAAATCCACGCCTATATCAAGCTTGCTTTCAACTTCCCAGGTTACATTATTTCCCGGTGGGCCTTCCTGTAAACCGGTCATGGTATTTGATGACGTACCAAAATCTGTTATGTATATCCCGTTATTAGGGCTATAAACCTGAAGAAAACTGTATGCCTGGTTGGAATTTAACTTATCCTGGCCAACCTCACCGTATGAGGAGCGGATTTTAAACTGATTTAGCCAGGAAACGTTATTCTTTATAAAACCTTCATCCGCGACATTCCAGCCTATTGAGAGAGCTGGGAAAAAACCAAAGCGCTTGTCTGTAGTAAAGCGGTCGGATGCATTATAACCTGCGTTAAACTCCAATAAATACTTTTGTTTATAATCGTAACTCACCCTGGCGGTGTAACCCACGGTTTTTTCGGGTACAAAGTTCAGAATAGACTGACCACTCTGTGCTACTTTATTGTCTCTGCTATGAAGCAGCATACCACGAACATGGTGATTTCTACCAAACGTTCCTTCGTAGTTAATAAAGGCCTGCGCAGTTAATGCCCTGTAGGTGTATCTTGGAGTATAACTCCTGGAAAGGGGCTCAGTATCGTATACAGCGGGATCGCGGGGTGTATAGGTTTCATTAACCGGATTATAAACGAAAGAAGGAGAACGTTGTCTTGTCATACCACGGTTATATCCATAGTTACTGGTATAAGCCAAAGTTCCCTTAACCGACAACCCGGGCAAAATAAAACCGAGTTTCTGGTTGGCTGTTGTATTGAAAGTTATATTGCTCTCGTTGCTGCGGTTGTACCCAAATTCCGATAAACGCTGAATAATATTTCCGGCATTATAATTACCTCCGCCAGACTCCTGCCTTTGCCAGTTGCTATATCCCCAACTGCCGTCAGGGTTCTTGATCGGATATGCCCAGGGGGCTAAAGATAGAAAACTATTGTATTCGTAAAAGGCATTGTTATTATTTCCGTTTGTACTTGAAAAAAATATATTTGGTGTATTCACCTCTCCGTAATTACCCGCAAGATCAAAGCGCAAGTCGAGATCTTTTGTAACTCCAAGATCCATATTAGCACGATAGTTATACCTCTTATGGAAGTAATTACCATTTACTTCAGAATTGTTACTGTAATTTTTGGTTTGGCCATCCTGATTGATGAAGCCCGCTGAAATAAAGTACCTTAAACGTTCTGTTCCACCCTGTAAATCCAAATTACTTCTGGATTGGCCTGTAAAATCTTTAAAAAGAGCCTTCTGCCAGTTAACATTCGGATGTGTGTAGGGATCAGAGCCACTTTGAAACTTGGCCAGATCATCCGCCGTCCAACGCGGAGCCAGATTGTCGTTTGTAAGGGCTTGATTATATACCACTGCAGACTCGTATGATCCCAGATATTCGGGCAATTTGGTAAAAGCACTTAATGAATACTCCGTTTTAAACGAAATTTTTGCCGGACCTGTTTTTCCGCGGCGGGTGGTAACCAGTAAAACACCGTTTGCACCTTTAATACCGTATATCGCTGTAGTTGAGGCGTCTTTTAAAATCGTGATATTTTCAACTTCATTTGGATCAATCCTTTGAAGCTGGTCGTATGTATATTCTACGTCATCAACAACTATAAGAGGAGTATTTCCACTTCCGTTAAGTGAACTTACACCACGGATATAAAATGCGGCGGCATCGCCACCGGGAGTACCAGTACGTTGTTGTGAGAAAAAGCCGGGAAGCCTACCCACTAAACCGTTTTGAATACTAGCCGAAGGATTTTGTCGAATACTTTCTCCGCTAACAGCACTGGCGGCTCCGGTCATCGTTGGTTTTTTCTGTACCCCGAAACCAACTATAATAACTTCGTCCAGATCCGTTTTAGATGTTTCTAAATTTACGGTTATTGATGTACGGTTACCTACCCTCACTTCCTGGGTTTCAAATCCTATACCCTTAATAACAAGCACATCGCTATTACCTTTTAAAGTAATTCTAAATCTGCCTTCTTCGTCTGTTGTAACCCCGTTTCCTGCTACACCTTTTTCAACCACACTAATTCCGGGAATTGCTCCCTGAATATCTTTTACAACTCCCTGCACAGTTTTATTCTGCGCATTAGCCAGATTGGCGTATAGAGTTGAAATTATTATGATACAAACTAATATGAACTTTTTCATGTATTTGATCTTTACTTTTTCTTATCTGATTATTTAAATTCCGACCAACCTGGATTTTGCTTGATATTTTTGTTCTTAATGATCTCGCTGAATGGAATCGGCAAAAGATAATCTCTATCTCTAAAAGATAAAGTACCCACCTGTACCCTTTCGTAGGTATTGATGGTTCCGTTTCGGGTAATTTTTACACCATACACCGGGCCGTTTAAAACCGTATTCGCAATTTTCCAACGGCGTAAATCAAAAAATCTATGCTCTTCAAACGCCAGTTCTATTCTACGCTCATTTCTTATTAAATCGCGTAAAGCGGCTTGGGAGATGTTTGCAGGAATTCCGTATCTGAGGTCAGCACCTGCCGGGATACCTGCTCTTCTGCGTACTTTTCCAAGTTGGGTAACCGCCTCCTCCGTTCTACTCCCAACCTCATTTAAAGCCTCCGCATAATTCAAATAGATCTCTGAGGTTCTAAACAGAATGAAATTATGTAACACATTTCCATATGCTGTACTGGTATTAAAATTACCTAAAAACTTACGGAGATAGTAACCTGTTTTTGTCTGTACCAGTGAAGTAGAAGCATTATTAGGCTTATCTAAACCTCCTTCGAATGTTTGTACTCCACCACTCCGGTTTAACCATGGAGAACCATTGTAGAAGACAGTTGCGGCCAGACGTGCGTCCCTTCCGGCATAAGGGTCAGTGTTGGTCGGCCCGGTCAATGGAGTTGCAGGAGCACCCGAAGCTAACGGAAATGCGTCTACAAAATCCTGAGTAGGGCTGGTACGTCCTCTTCCGCGAGTATTAGCGTTAATATAGCCTACCGGTGCGTTATCATTCTCTAAATTGCTACTTTGAGCATTCCCTTTGGAAAGAATAATATCCGAACTCTGACTGGTTATAAAAATTGAAGAAAACTGTGGATTATTGCTAGTTGGCAGTGCGAAATAGGTTGAATTAGTTATAAACGACTCGGCTTCCTGTATAACTTTATTCCACCGTGTATTGTCTGCATTAGGATAACCTGTTATACCCGCACTTTTCAATTCGGCGCCATTCTTATACCCTGTTATAGCACCACCATTAAATAAAGGGCTTGCGGCATACAGAAGTGTGCGGCATTTTAGGGCATAAGCAGCACCTTTAGTCACTTTACCCACCGCTGTACTCACTATATTATCATTAAGCAAATTAGGTTTAATCGCATCACATTCGCTGGTTATATAGTTTACCACTTCTTCAAAAGTATTTCTGGGTAATTCCATATCATCGTTGAGAGTAAATACTTTATCACCCACCAATGGTACTCCGCCGTAACGCTTCATTAGTTCAAAATATAACATTGCTCTAATAAAACGCACCTCGGCTTTCATCGGTGCTTTTATAGTTTCTGCCAGGGGCACTTTATCAACATTTGCCAGTAAGTTGTTTACGTGGCGTATACCCGAATAACTTTGCGACCAATAAGAGTCAGGATTGTTAATATCGCTTAAACTGCCATTGGTAAATCTTTCTATAGCAGCATCATTCCGTGAAGGAACTGCATCATTGGTAGCAGCGTCTAAAAAATCGCCGTCCACTCTGTTAAAACCATTTGGGAGATAAGTGTATATATTGTAATAATATCTCTCTAAATACCTGCCATTTTTATCAGTAACATCAAACAACTTATCTTCTGTAATAAATTCCCTTGGCTCAATTTCTATTCTTTTACAGGACGAAACCGATCCTGCTAATAAAGCGCATACAAGGAATGAGCTATATTTTATCTTATTTATCTTCATGCTTAAGCTCTTTTATAGTTTAATATTTAAGCCAAAATTGAATATCTTCTGAATTGGATAGGCGGTGCCGTTAACTTCAGGGTCAATTCCGTCCTCAAGCTTACTGGCTGTGAAAAGGTTCAATCCATTGGCAAACACGCGCACTGATTTTAATTTCACTATCCGAAGGGCAGACCCTGGCAATGCGTATCCGATTTCAACATTTTTCAACCTTAGATAATCTGCTGATTTAAACCAATAAGTTGAAAATGGCTGGTGGTTATTAACATTACTCCCTATTCCTAAACGAGGATAAGAAGCATTTGTATTTTCCGGAGTCCATCGGTCTAAATGACTTTCATACGCTTGCCCTACCGCATCGTTCGTAATTTGGAATTCATGATACGCGCTTCCTCTCATGTCGATAAAGCGGTTAGCCACGCCTTGTAGTAAGGCGGAAAAGTCGAACGATTTAAAGCTTAAGCCTAAATTCACACCACCGGCAATTAAAGGTTTGGTAGTACCAATGGCAGATTGATCTAACTGGTTAATATATCCGTCGTTATTTAAGTCTTTATAACGAATATCGCCGGGTTGCGGCTTATATCCTACAAATGTTGCCGCTTTACCATCATTAATTCCTGAAATTCCTCCATTATCTATTTCGGCTTGCGTTTGGAAAAGACCCACTGCTGTATAACCGAAAGACTGGCCAACCGGCTGTCCGGTTCTGTTCATCCATGAATAAGGATTATACGCTTCGTCCATGTAACGTACTTCCGATTTCTGAATGCCCGCATTTGCGGCTATGAAAAAGTTAAGATCCTTTCCGATTTTTTGCTGCCATGATAGCTGGAGATCAACACCGGAATAATTATTTCTACCTATATTTTCATTAGGATAATCATTTCCGAAGAAAGCGATGGTTCTGCCTCTCTGCATTAAAAGATCAGTAGCTTTATTATTGTAGTATTCTATATTAAAGCCCAATTTATTATTCAGAAGCCCACCCTGTAATCCAATATTGAATTTATTCGATTTCTCCCAGGTTATATTCGGATTATTCATCAGTTCCGATGAAGAACCAAATCCAGTTCCTCCTCCAAAATATGCATTTGATCCAAACTGTCTATATTGTTTGATGTACGCATAATAACCAGGATTATCCCATCCTGTCACTCCGTACGAAGCTGATAATTTCAGCTCATTAACCCAGCTGATATTGGACATGAAATTCTCTTTCTCAAGATTCCACCCTAAGCCCACAGACGGGAAAAAGCCATAGTTAGCTTTGCCGCCTTCATAACGATTCGAACCATTTACAGCGAAAGCAAATTCAGCGACATACTTTGATTGGTAATTGTAAGAAAACTTACCTGCCCCACCCGACACCGTATAAGGCAGTTCTGCGCCAATAACGGTATTATCTCGGTTAACTAACAGTAAAGCGTCGAGTCCATGATCTGAATTCACAATGGTGTTATAACCAAGCGATAACTCCAGATAATCTCCCCGGCCCTGATTTCTAATAGAATTTGAATTATACTGGCCACCCGCTGTATTATAAGGAGTATAGGTTACAGTACCATCCGTTGCTGTTTGAGTTTGGTATACTAAAAATGGTTTGCTTCTGTTTATATCTTCCATAACGTTAGCCGAATAAGACGCTCTGGCTTTTATATAAAGGCCTTGTATAATCTCATTCAACGTTCTTTTAAGATAAATGTCAGACATTAAATCTCTCGCATAAGTTGTGCGGTAGCCAGCACCAATAGATTGGGCAAGAATGTTATTTTTATAGCTGTTGTTCCCTCCGAAGCTGCCGTTTGCATTCCGAACTGGGTAAGCACCGTTAGGTGTAGACCAGATACTTGAATAAAGATTTGATGCCGTATTATTAGTAGCATTGGTTGTAAGGTCGTCATTTGACGTTTGACTTGCCGTAAAAGATACTCCGGGGCCATTACCTTCAAGTACCCGGCCCATCAGGGAAATACCCGCTGTAAGATTAGGCTTAATATTGATGTCAATATTTGCCCGGGCCATATAGCTCTTTACACCATTATTGGTATTGTATGGATTTTCATCAACCGTTTTAAATATTCCCTGCTGTGAAAGGTGTTCTAAGGCAACAAAGAATCCCGCGAAATTATTTCCGCCTGTAGCGTTAAGGCTATACCGGTTAAACTTGCTGTTCTTTCTTAAAACCTCATCCTTCCAGTTTACATTCGGGCGACCGATTGGATCAGATCCATCCTGATAGGCTTGCAAATCGGCGGGAGTATACTTTAAGGAAGCACCGGTGAAATTAGGGTACAATCTTTCATTTGTAGTTGGGTGTACTCTAAGTTCATTATCTACGGCCTCATTTCTTAACAGGGCATAATTATAAGCATCAAGAGGTTTCGGCATACCCATAGGCTGCTGAATTCCGCTTTGTGCGGTAAAAGATATGGCTTGCTCCTTAGGAGAGCCTTTTCGGGTAGTAATAAGCAATGCGCCATTTGCCCCTCTTACGCCTAGCATCGCAGTAGAAAGAGCATCTTTTAATACAGTTACCGATTCAATATCCTCGAGTGAAATACTAAGAAGAGTACGGGGAATTCCATCTATCAAAACCAGCGGTTGGCGGCCCCTGAGTGATAATGATACTCCACTAAGACCATCAGGACTAGGCATGCCGCTAGACTGATTTACAACAATACCCGGAAGGCGCCCGGCAATTGCGTTATATACATTTGTTACCTGCGATTTTATCAGATCACCAGTATATACCGAAGCTGTAGATGCCGCGGTCAACTTAGTTGGAAATTTTTGATAAAGCAGCTGTACATTTTTTCTGGCGGTATCAGTTACCACTGTATCCTGAGCAAGGGCCCAATGGGCTGGGATACAAATTGTTATAAGTAAAAATAGTTTTAAAAGTATAATTTTATTTCTCATATACTTGAATTGGTTAAGATTATTTAATAAGACCCGGCCAAACAGATAAGTGGCCATTTCGAGAATTTAACTGATTTTTTGAGTACTTTTTTCGATCATGTGTTTGTTTTAGTTTGGTTAGTAATTGAGTATATCATAATACTTGAAGAACAGCGATAAGACATTAAAGCGCTGCTATTACTCCGATAGTAAAATCACATACAATTCAGGTTAATAATTGTAAAACTTCCATCTATAAATCACCGCCTCGTTTTGCGATTCTGATGACATTAAGTGTCCACAATGTAGATTTGATTTCAAATTTAGAAGTGTTTAAATGTTAAAGAGATAAGCACTAATGTTAACAGGCTAAAAAACATAATATGCCTATTAAGTGCTATTGGAGCACATTATTGATTATCTAAGGGCGGTTTAATTGCATTAGAGGCTTAACAAATGTTTTACCGCAAGGCGTAGAAATCCGGGCTTATCAGAAAACTACCCAGGGCTAAGAGCAAGGAATAGTGATACTCAGGATTGGCTTACCTTAAAATCCTCATTATTCCTATACTTTGAAATATACTCGGAAGGCAGCATACCAAATTCATTTTTAAAGGCTTTCGCAAAATAATTTGGGGTGTTGAACCCTACCTCGTACGCTATTTCGGCGATGGTTCGCTGGCTTTTTTCAAACAACTGAATAGACTTTTTTAAGCGGTAAGAGCGAATAAAATCTACCGGTGTTTTACCTGAGATTGCCAGTACCCGCTTATATAGCGACACCCGGCTCATGGCCATATGCTTGCTCAGGTCTTCAACGGATAGTTGCTGATTGTGAAGATTTTTTTCGATGTACGCAATCATCGTGGCCATAAACTTTTCATTTTCAGATTCGACCGGAATATCTGCCAGATTCATATTCACCTGCTTACTATAAACCTTCTTAAAGCTTTGCTGAAGCATTAACAGGTTCTTAATTTTCGACATCAGCACCTCGAAGCTAAAAGGCTTGGTAATGTATTCGTTGGCTCCGGTTTGCAAGCCTTTGAGAAGCTCCTGATCGCCCGTTAGCGCGGTTAGTAAGATAAACGGGATATGATACGTTCTCTTATCTGCTTTAATCTTTTTCAAAAGTTCAATTCCATCCATCCCCGGCATTGAAATATCACTCACCACCAAATCCGGATGAAGTGAGAGGGCTTTTTGCCAGCCTTCTTTACCATTGGCAGCTTCTATAATGGAGTAATAACTACTCAAAGATTCTCTTAAATACTCGCGGAAATCATCATTATCTTCTACAAGCAATATAGTGGGTTTTGCTTTTAAGTTCTCAACGGGGGCCGCAACATGCTCTTCGGTTATTACCGATTCTACCGTCGCCGGTAAAAACTCTTCCTTTTTAACCTTCAATACCGGGAAAGGGATTTCAAGAGTAAAACAGGTGCCTTCTTTAGGCTTACTATCCACGTTTATTATACCCTTGTGCATTTCAACAAATTCCTTTACGATAGATAAACCAATACCGCTCCCCTGGTTTAGGATAGATTCAGGAGTCTTCGTTTGAAAGAAGTTATCAAATACCGCCGCGATTTTATCGGCCGGAATTCCAATACCGCTATCAATAACTTTAATCTGCAGTACTTTCTCTTTTGTCTGGCTCCGCGTTTTAACTTCATCTAAAAAAACACAAATCTTTCCGTTAGGGTGTGTGAATTTAAAGGCGTTAGAGAGTAGATTAAGAATTATCCGTTCAATTTTGTCGTGGTCGAAAAGAGTATCAAATGAACTAATTTCAGAATTAAACACAAAACGGATTCTTTTCGCATCCGCAATATCCGTAAAGGAATCGCATACATCTTTTATAAATAGAATGATGTCGTCTCGTTTAACATTTAATTCAACCTCATTTGCTTCCATTTTTCTAAAATCGAGCAATTGATTCACCAAATTTAATAGTCTGTCGGCATTTTTCTTCAGTAAAGAGATTTGTGATTTATCAGCGGGCGAATTCACCGTTTGTAATAGCCTATCAATCGGCGCGAGAATCAGCGAAAGCGGAGTTCGAAATTCATGACTAACATTTGTAAAGAATTTTATCTTCAACAGATACAGTTCATTGGTTTGCCGCGCTTCCTTACGTAAATTTTCAAGTTGAACCTCGGCCTCCTTGCGTTCCTGCTCCAATGCAAACTTCGTTCTGATTTTTTGAATCCCATTTCGCCGGATAAGAAACAGCATGGCTAAAATACTGCCCAGGTATAAAAAGTAAGCAAAAGTTGTTTGGTAAAACGGCGGAAGAATTTCAATATGTAATGATTTCGATGTAGAGATACTTCCGTTTAAGGCTCTTACCGTAAAGGTGTATCGCCCCGGTTTTAAGTGCATATAGGTGGCCTGATGAGATTCACTCACGTCAATCCATCGGTTGTCCAGGCCTTTCATCATGTACTGATACTTTATTTTTTCGGGATGGAAATAATTAAGTGCGGCAAACTCGATCGTAAAGAAATTCTGATTATGATTAAGTTCGATTTCTTTTAATTCTGAAATAGACTTTTTCAGGATTATTCCCCCATTTACTTCCTGGTTTACACCTACCGGCTGATTAAATAGCTGTAAGCCGGTAAGTACCAGGTTTGGCTTTTCTTTATAATCATGTAATTTGGACGGCATAAATAAATTGAATCCATTCACACCTCCGAAAATGAGTTCTCCACTTTTAAGTTTCAAAGCGGCATTTTCGTTAAATACACGTCCCTGAAGGCCATCTTTTTCGTCAAAATTATTTAACTTTATGGAGTACTTGCTCCCGGTTTTCACTACCTTAATCATACAGATACCATTTACACCGGTAACCCACATGTTTTTATCATTATCTTCTATAATATCCAAAGCAGCCTCTCCGGGTAGTCCTGTATTTCTGCGGATATTAATAAACTTCCGGGATTTATTAGTTAAAACACTTATTCCTCCCATTGTTCCTATCCACATCCAGCCACGGCTATCTTGCATTATTGAAGTGACATTATTATGAATCAGACTATGAGGATCATTCTTATCGTGGTCAAAGTATTCAAATTTACCGGTTTTATAATTCAGCATATCTAATGCCGCATATCCTCCAAACCAAATGTTGCTATCCCGGTCTTGAAACATGGCTGGCACGTACTGAGATCTGATCGATCCTTCTTCGTTTTTGAATTTTTTAAAGGTCTTCGTTTGCGGATCATATATAGTTACTCCTCTTCTTATAGTTCCAATCCATATACGCTTACGGCTGTCTTCGATAAGCTCCCAAATACTGTCGTCTCCTATGATCGGAGCGGTACTTGTATTAAAGTGAATAAACTTATTTCCATCAAAACAATCCATTCCCCCCAAGTAAGTGCCTATGTATAGCTTTTTGTCATGCGATAGCAACAAGCTCACTACTACATTGCTAGATAAGCTGTTAGGCTCATTTTTATCATGAAGATATTGGGTATATTTACCAGTTTTCCGGTTCAAGTAGAGTAATCCGCCCCCGTTGGTTCCTATCCAAATATTTCCTTTATCGTCTTCCGCAAATTTGTTTATATCATTATAAGGCAGGGCATTTGCTTTCGAAAGAATTCGTTTAAATAAGGGAAACCGATTTATATTAGGATGATAATAGCTGATTCCTTTTTTATGAGTACCCAGCCAGATAACTCCATCTTCATCTATATAGATACCTATTATACTGTTCTGTGCAAGCGATTTCTCATCACCCTCCTGATTGGTTATATATTTAACGGAAAGGTTCTTTTTTGAAAAGAGGTTAACTCCGCCATGATCCGTAGCTATCCATACCAGTCCGTTTTTATCTTGCACCACCCCCCGTACATTGTCTGAGCTTAGTTTACCCCGATCATTTTTCTCGCTCAAATGATTTATCGTCAGGGTTTTTGAATCGATAAAAAAGGCTCCCACATAATTCAACCCTTCATTACAGTAGAACCAGGGATCGTCGTCATTGTCTACAGTAACAACAAAATCATTAATACCTTTATAACGAGTTTTTATCTTATCGGCTCTATAAACTACTTTATTTGTTGATCCAGCCACTTTTTCAATAAACCCATCCTGATAGATAATCCATAAAAAACCTTTTGAATCGCTGTGTACAGAGCTTACAAAATTTGAATACAGCACCCTGCTTTTAGCACTATTGAAAATATGGCGGGTAGTTTTAGTGCTTACATTATAACAATAAAGGCCTTTGCCTGGATATACAAACCAAAAGTTGCCATACGAGTCTTTCTTAACATCACTAAACGATAAATCCGGAAGATGTAAATTCCGTACAACCGTTTCCAAATCCCGGCTGATTGTTTCGGTTTCGATATTATACAGGTTTAGCCCGAACTTAGTCTTAATCCAAAGTTTTGAATCCGGCCCCTCAAAAATGCGCAGCACTTGATCGTCATGTAAAGAGGTTGAGTCCTGTTCATCATGCTTAAATAATTTATATTTGACTCCGTCAAACCGACACAGGCCCGCCGAGGTTCCAAACCACAAGAAACCCTTTTTATCTTTTAATATCGCCCTTACAGCATTATTTGGCAGCCCGTTATAAATATTCAGCTGCGAGAATTGATACGATACGTCTTGTCCGTAACACAAATTCGCGCACATGCCAAAACAAAATATTAACAATAAGATTTTCCTACACATGCTATCGGGCCTATCCGGCTAGAGATATTACGTTTGAATCAGGTTAAATTGGCTATACGACTAAATAGAATAACGGTTACTAAATAGTTAATCAAAAGAAAGCAAATAGAACCATTTACTTATATACGCATTGATAAATATAATGGAACATTTGTTAAGTCGGAGAGTGCTGTTATGTTAATTTTAAAGGTAGGTATATTTGATTGGCAGAAGCAGGGCTCGATAAGAAAAAACGCTAATCATCAGCTCTGCCTATAAATTACGGAACTTGTCCTACATCGTTAAGCTGTCATTCCACCTTATCCGGCACGTTGTGCCGCTCTTTAACGTAATTATATTTTCTTGTTGTTGAAACGGTGTAGGTGATAAACAGCAGAATTGCCCCGGCATACAGTAACGCAGTGGCGATGTCCCATTTTATAATCCCTTTCGCCATAAATAATAATACATTGCTTAACATCAGGTATACGAGCGAATTCTCTCCCACAACAGCCAGCCAGCTGCTGAGGTAATTTACGCCAATTCGTTTTGAAACAAGATAATAAAGATATAAAAACGAAAAAGATCCCGTTATCCAGAACGGACTAGGGGAAAATCGCGGAACTTTTTTGAAGAAGTATAAATGAGCGATAAAAGCCAGGGTACCCAAAACAGAAAGTAGCAGAATCCGCTTCGAGAAATCTATGTGGTTTTTCTGGAACCAGGTGCCTATAATAAACAAGGAAGAGTATTGAACTACCGGGAAAAAGAATGTCCGATCACTGCCGATCAGCAAATCCAGATAATGCCGTAAAAAATTGGTTTCCGCTACCGAAGTGGAGAATAATCTTCCGAACGGTATTAAGGCAATTAAAAATACTGCCATTAAAAAGACAAGCATATTTCTCCCGCTGGAAGTGATAATGGCGATTTGCTTTTTAAACAGAAAAAATAATCCGGTGGTAAGAAAGAAACTCAGCAAAAACTCCGAGTAAGCGGGCACTTTTAAAAGTAACAGGATTTGCGAAGCGGTTTTGAACGTTAACAAACGATTAACAAACAGTTCCCAGGCCGCAGCACTAAAAAAGAAGGCGAAAAGTGTAGCCTTCATTTTAGTTAAAGCAAACAGAAAGCCGGTTTTTCGTTCGGCATAAGGCTATCTGGTAAACATATCCGAATGAAAACATAAACCCGGCAAAGGTGATGAGATTAATGTATACAGAAAACGCGAAAAACACTCCTTGAGGCACGGTAAGCATTTGCAGGCTATGGGTCACGATCATTCCTATTACCAAAAAGCCTTTAAAATAATTTTGAGAAAGATCTCTGCTTATCATGAATGTAAAATATCGCGATTATATTTGATACCAACTAAAGTAAACGATTCTCAATGAATTATGCCGTAATTCTTTTCCTTTATAAATACAGAACTCTAACCCGCAATGAACCATAAAACCTCCAGACGAATTTTCCTGAAGTCATCCGCAATAGCTGGTATTGCCACGGCTTTCCAGGTAGACCGCTCTTTAGCCAGCGACATTACAGAGCAATCCTTTAGCACACTTACAGACGGGAAAGAACTTATCATTCTATTTCAGGGTGATTCGATTACAGACGGAAACCGGGGAAGAAATAAAGATCCGAATCATATTATGGGGCATGGATATGCCTTCTCGGTGGCTAGCCGCGTAGGAGCTGATTTCCCAGAATCTAAACTCACGTTTTATAACCGCGGAATAAGCGGCAACAAAGTATCCGATCTGAAAAATCGATGGCAGGCCGATACCCTCAGTATCAAACCGAATGTTTTGAGTATCCTGGTCGGAATTAATGATACCTCATCCTTCTTAAATCAGCAAAATACTCCCGAGGAAAATTATAACCTGTTTGAAACTAACTATCGCGATATTTTAAACCAAAGCAGGCAGCAAAACCCCGATACATTATTTGTGATTGGTTTACCTTTTGCCTATCCCGTAGCAAAGCTGAAAGATAAATGGAGCCATTACCGCGATACCCTTGCGGAACTGACAGTGAGAATAAAAAAACTGGCAAAAGAATTTGATGCGGTGATTGTAAATTTCCCGGCGGTATTTGATAAAGCTTCCAAAAAAGCTCCCATTGAATACTGGATGTGGGATGGCATACACCCTACGGTGCCGGGACATGAATTAATGGCCCGCGAGTGGATTAAGCAGGTAAGCGCAAGGCTTAAGTTTCTAAAATCATATAAATACAAGTAGTGTAGTGTTAACGCTAAAATGTCGTGCCGGTTTCACCCCAAGGGGAGTCGTAGGGTAATTCGGATGGGCTTCGAACCGCTACCTATGACAGATACTGCGACTCTATATCGATAGAAGCGTTTTATTTAGGCGGCCAAGCAATCCGACACCACAGCACAATTTAACCTACCGAGACTGTGCCCTCCCGTCAGTGCCGACAAGAATGGGGAATCAGTAGGCCATGTGCGGGGAGAAGGTATTGGCTTGCTTTCTGAAGCTCGGCCAGAGGGGCATGGGAAAGCAAGGCGCAGCCCGTGTGAGCTGGTGCCCTATTGCGGGTAAGATTGTGCGGCAAAGGTACCGTCGGGAGAGCACCGAGTTTTGGTTCTTTTGCGGCCAAAAGAACTAGGCCTAGCGGCCATAAGCGTAAAAAGCTGTTCTTATCCTTTCAGTATTTTTAGAGATTATCCCCTCAGCCTGACATAGTACACACACTAGTTAACAATGCTTCTATTCGGATTAACCGGATTGATTTGCGACAATATTATCAGCACATCCACTTCTGTATCTCATCTCGAAGCCTGTCGCGCTGCCCTTTTTCGTAGCCTTCTTTGTAATCGCCCGATTCGGGCACCAATTTAGCGCAGACGTATTTTATTCCGTCTTCCCAAGTGTAATCTTTGCTATGATAACCTTTTTCGTAGCCGCGATCGAAATCGGTTGGTGTTTTTACAGGGTGATCGTGAATTTCCATAAGTGGGGTTTTTATATTGTACTACTAACGAGGCCAATTTATTATAATACCCGAGATTAGCAAATGACCAATGTGGGTTTCCAAATTGATTTTAGTTTAAGCCGGGTTTGAGTATCTTTGAGAAATAAGAGCTTTCCTCTATTAAAAACAATACTATTCTTTATGAAAACATTTCTTTTAGCCATTATTCTGGCGGCAACTTCGTTAAACGTACATGCCCAAACTAATAAAGAGAAAGTAACCGAACTCTTTAAACTCATGAACCTCGATAAAATGATTGATGGTATGATGGACAATATGGCCTCGATGATGAAGCAACAGAACGCCAGTTTGAAAAATGAGCAAGGCGTTGCCGCTTTCGACGAGTATATGGGTTATGTATTATCAGAAACTAAAGCGTTTTCGAAAAGAATGATTAACGGAGACATGGTGGATATTTACACCAAACACTTCAGTGATGAAGATATCCAGAATTTCATTCAGTTTTATTCTTCGGCTTCGGGCAAGAAGATGATTGAATTACAGCCGCTTGTTCAAAAAGAACTCATGAACTCGATGATGACCAAAGAAATGCCCGCATTGCAAGCTAAGTTTCAGAAAAAGCTGGAAGAGTTAAAAAGTAAGAAAAAATAATTCGGGTTAAAATTGGGTGGGGTATGTGTTCGATTTTAGAGTTCGAGCCCTAAACCAGGCCGTGCTGTAAGAATCCATTTTCCATCTCTAAATTCGGGTGTATTATAGGGATTATTGCTCGTCAAAAACGGCCCGTCAATATCCGCCCAGTCGCATAAAGGAGCAAGCGCGGTGGCGGCAAGTGTGGCTACACTTGTTTCGCTCATACATCCTATCAAAATTTTAAGGTTCAGTTGGCGGCTCCGTTCTATCATCTGCCAGGCTTCGTGCATTCCCGCACTTTTCATTAATTTAATGTTTACACCATGATAAGCACCTTTGATCTTTTCAAGATCACCCAGGCGTTGAACCGATTCGTCGGCAATTATCGGCAGCGGACTTCTTTCTGTAATCCAAGCGTTAGATTCCGGGTCGTTTTTTGACATGGGCTGTTCAATAAGCTCAACTCCCGCCTCCTTCAGCAAGTAAATAAAATCAAGCGCACGCTCCTTGTTCGTCCAGCCCTGGTTGGCGTCGACATACAAGGGCTTATCAGTTACTGATCGAATGGCTTCAATCAGTACTTTATCCTCTTCCGATCCGAGTTTTACCTTCAACACCCTGGCAGCATCAGCCTCTTTAACTTTTTGTCTGATTATTTCAGCCGAGTCGATGCCGATAGTCACCGAGGTAAGGGGCATCTTTTCAGGATCAGAATTAAACAGGCTGTAGCAGGGACGATTTTGGAGCTTTCCCTCAAGATCATGCAACGCGATATCTATTGCCGCTTTTACCGCCGGATTACCCTCTTCCAACGAATCGAGATAATGAATCACCTCCTGATAGTTGAAAGGGTGTTTCAACCAAGTCAAATCTACTTTTGATAAAAAGCGAGTGGCTGTTTCTACGCTTTCGCCCATGTAAGGAACCATGGATGCTTCTCCCCGGCCAGTTATACCATCACGAGAAATTTCAAGCAGCATAACAGGCGTAAATGTTCGTGCAAATCCCGAAATCCGGAACGGATATTTTAACAGCAATTCGAAGGACTTAAAAGAAACTCGCATATTTCAAACTTAGATAAAAACACCTGCTTTGTAAGATTGATTCGCATATTTCTATAAAAACCTTGTTCTGTTTGTACCTTTACCGCCGATGAGTAAAGAACTATTTCGCCCTTTCGACCGGTATAACTTTAGTGAAAAAGTATGCTACCTAAGCGGTGCGCCTGCCGATTTACAAACCACTGTTTTCCCGCAATGGCTCTTAGATCAGTTTAGCTTAAATGAAAAGCCGTTTAAAATGCTCGATGAACGCATTGCTACCTATCGGGATATAACGGTACCAGTTTCTGCGGCTGCAAAAAGCGAGGTCGAAAAGTTAGATCTAACGATAGAAAAGACTTTTAATTCGGGATACAGTGCCGTAAAAGAACTTAATGAACTCCAACTTTTTCAATGGATCGCTAAGCAGGTTTATGGAATTATCCATTGGGAAGTAAGGGCCGGAATTCGCCAGCAAGCTGCCATAGGCGAAGAATTCAGCTTTTCTCAATCCATCGCTCATAAATTCAGCAATTTGCATATCATGCTTCAATCGCTGATAAGGCCGGTAGAATTTGAGGGAGCATCTCCATGGAGCATAAAGATTTTTCCGGTTAACAATGCGCACGAAACTTTCAATTACCGGGATGAAATAAACACCCTTGTATTTTCTTTACGGATGAATGATTTTGGTATTATAGCTTGCTTACAGGATAACGGGGAAAGCTTAAATTATCATAAACCCTTGCTTGATAAAATCGGCGAAAGCACCCTTCATCCTATCCAGTTCGAAGAAATCTGCGCTAACTTTTTCTATTCTGCGTATTTGTTTAACCGATTACCCGAGTACACTGTTCTTACAACCGAAGAGGCGGTTTATATTGAGCCAATGCCTTTAAGAATAAGCAGCCGCCCCGTTTATGATATTTGGCAGGCTAAAACCTACGGGCAGGTTTTAGAGAATTTTTGGAAACCATGGGGATTCTTACTGTTAGAAATCATTAAAAATCCGGAAGAACCAATGAGTTTTTTGGAAGACGATGCAAAAAATTTTCTCGCACCCGAAAAAATCAGCCTGCCCCTGGGCTGAAACTGCTGGTTAACTCCCTGAAAAATTCAAAAGGAACCTGCGGGTAAAAAACGATGGTAATGATAATACCGGCCAACGCACCAAAAAAGTGGGCATCATGATTGATTGTACCTGATTGTTTGGAAGCATAAGCACTGTAGAAAAGATACAGAACACCAAAAAGTACCGCAGGTATGGGCAGGGGAATAAAAAAGAGATAAAAGCTGGTTAAGGGATCAAAAAGTATATAACTAAAAATCACTGCCGATACAGCCCCCGAAGCTCCCAGACTGTTGTACCAAAAATGATCTTTGTGTTTAAGAATGGTACTCAGATCGCTTAAAGCCAAACTAGCGATATAAAGTATCGCGAACTGCCACGATCCGATAATACGTTCTAAGGTAAAGGCGAAAAAATAATACGAAAGCATGTTAAAAAACAAATGCCCGTAATCTTTATGAATTAATCCGCTTGTAAATATGGAATAAACCCGCTCGCCGCGGTGTACACTATAGGGATGCAGCATAAACTTGCCATATACCTGCTGATTGGAAAAAGCATATAAACTGGTTACGATGGTTAAAACAAATATAATGCTGGCAACGGGGGTATTTAAAAGATAATGTTCCATAACTAAAATCTCAATCGCCCTGAAATTAGCATTTATTGAATAAAGAGGAGAAAAATTTGAAATGTTTTAATATAAGCCTTCGGGTCCGAAGCAGTAGCGAACGCCAATAGAAGCAACGCCCCAGTAATCGCGGCCGTTATTAAACCTGCTTTTAGGGTCGTTGTAACCGTCTACGTCCTCGCCTAACATAACATTAGACTGATAGTTAAAACTAAAGATGAATTTGGTGAACCGCCATTTATCCACCACGTTAAAACTGATGCCTGTATTAATGGGTATTAAAAGATTGATTGCCTTATCCACTCCGGGAAACTTGTATCCAAGGGGTGGATAATCAGAAAGAGTTCCTGGTTTGTACCTTACAACCTCCGCCATTTTATTATTTATTATCCCCACACCGGCACCAACATAAAAGCCCCTTACAGCATAAAGTAAATTACTGCTCTCAAAATCAACAAATTGCCCGAGTTGAACCCGGCCATTTAGCATTACCGCCAAATAACTGTTGTTGAAATAACGCAAATGAGGGTCATTCTTTGGATCTCCACCGCTAATATTGCCTTTTTGAATTTCGATTCCTGCCAACGCAAACGGTGTTATATGGTAATCTCCGGAAAGAATAAGAGTAGGTTTAGGCACGATTTTTTGAACATCGGCTAAAGCCTGCGTTACGCCCGTATTTAACCCCACACTTAACTTATAGTAGTTATACTGTGCCGATACAAGGGAACAAACGAAACAACCTATTATAAATAAAAAGAATTTCTTCAATTCAATGTGCGCTAATCTTACGTAAAATAACTAAAAAAAATACAAACTTTGGAATACCAATTGTTATATGGCATTGTTTAACGGAGATTTGATATGAAAGGTTTGGAAAATTATAGGTTCACATGTTTGGAGCGTTTTTTAAAGTACGTAATAATTGATACGCAGTCCGATCCCCATTCAGCCACCAATCCATCTACTGCACGTCAAAAAGATTTAGGAAAGCTGCTTATTGAAGAGCTTATCGCCATTGGCGTTACCGATGCAGAACTGGATGAATATGGCTATGTGTATGCCACAATTCCTTCAACTACAGATAAAGAAGTTCCGGTAATCTGTTTTTGCTCGCATATGGATACCTCGCCGGATTGCGGCGGGACC
Source organism: Sphingobacteriaceae bacterium (assembly GCA_014380615.1). Lineage (GTDB taxonomy): Bacteria > Bacteroidota > Bacteroidia > Sphingobacteriales > Sphingobacteriaceae > Paradesertivirga. Next base: position 50,551 of record JACMJM010000024.1, on the reverse strand, counting down.
AATGTTAAACCAATCGTCCATAATAATTACCAGGGGCAAGACCTTATTTTGCCCGATGATCCGTCTCAGATCATCAGAAAATCAGAGCATCCTGACTTATCCTTCCAGATAGGAAATGACATTATCACCGCCAGCGGCACAACACTTCTCGGAGCAGATAACAAAGCCGGAATAGCCGAAATAATGGATGCGGCCAATTTTTTAGTCACACATCCGGAGATCAAGCACGGAACAATCCGAATACTTTTTACTCCCGATGAAGAAGTAGGCAGGGGTGTGGAGAAAGTTGATCTGAAAAAATTAGGGGCACGGTTTGCGTATACAGTAGACGGAGAAACCGCCGGATCTATAGAAAACGAAACCTTCTCTGCGGATGCGGCTTTATTAACCATAACAGGAGTGAGTGCCCACCCTGGTTTCGCAAAGGGAAAAATGGAAAGTGCTATCAAAATTGCTTCCGAAATTATTGCGAATCTGCCTAAAGATCGCCTTAGTCCCGAAAGTACGGCTGGAAAAGAGGGCTTCATTCATCCGGTAGCTATACGCGGAGCCGTGGAAGAAGCCACTATTGAATTTATATTGCGTGATTTTGATGAAGCCGAACTTAAAAATCACAAGCGGCTGTTAGAAGCGATAAGCCAGGAAGTTTTAGAAGGCTATCCTAATTCTGCGTTCAAACTGGAAGTTAAAGAACAATATCGAAACATGCGTTCTATTCTGGATAACTATCCGCATGCCATAAATTTCGCGAAAATGGCTGTAGAACGCGCAGGCCTAACACCAAAGCTTCAGAGTATTCGCGGAGGTACAGATGGTTCCCGCTTATCATTTATGGGATTACCCTGCCCCAATATTTTTGCCGGCGAACATGCTTTTCACGGCAAACACGAATGGATTGCTGTTCAGGATATGCAGAAAGCGGTTGAAACTATTATCAACCTGGCAGTAATCTGGGAAGAACAAAGCCCGTTCGCTGCCGAATCATAAAATCTTTAGTCGCCGATAAAATGCCTTTCGTCTAAAATCCGCCGGGTTTGGGCTCATTCTCCGTTTTAATTGCCGCATCAAACTATCTTTGTATCATGGCATTAAATACCCGGAGCTTAAACAGATACCTGGCACCTGCGCTCCATATATTATTTTGGGGGCTCATTATTATTTCGCCTTATTTGTTTCGCAACCCTAATACCTGGGAAGGATTCAAACCCTGGCACTACAAGCTCATTATTAATAATTCTATACTGGCACTGCTTTTTTACCTTAACGCGTATGTGCTTTATCCGAAAGTTTATAAAACAAAAGGGTTTTGGGTATACATCTTCACGGTTAGCACTATAATTATCGCGTTAATGTTATTCTCAAAATTTGTTGATAAACAGCTTTTTGAGGATGGTAAAAACTGGGGGAAAGGAAGGCGCGGAGGCGACCATCGTGGCGGTGATATTCGCTGGATGCGCTGGTACATCACCAATATTCTTACTTATGTTTTCATCTCGGGAATAAGTTTTAGTTATCGTGTTATTAAAGACAATAACAAGCTCGAAAAAATCAGGAAAGAAAAAGAAAATGAAACCTTAAAAACCGAACTCACTTTTCTTCGCTCGCAGGTAAGTCCGCACTTTATGTTTAATGTATTGAATTCGCTGGTTTCGCTGGCAAGAAAAAAATCAGACTTAATGGAACCTTCGCTAATTCAACTTTCTAACCTGATGCGTTACATGCTTTATGAAAGCAACGACGAACGCATCCGCCTTGAGCAGGAAGTAGCTTATTTAAGAAGTTACATTGACCTGCAAATGCTGAGGTTTGGCGATGATGTACAAATCGAATTAAATATTTCGAAAGAGCTGGAAGGATATGAAATAGAACCTATGCTGCTCATTTCGTTCGTGGAAAACGCTTTTAAACATGGTATCGGAATGATTGAAGAGCCTGTTATTAAGGTGTTCTTATCAGTAGATAAATTAAAACACTGGCTCGATTTTAGGGTTGAAAACAGAGTAGCGCCACAGGAAGATTCAAAAGATAAAAGCTCGGGAATAGGTTTAATTAATATGCGCAGGCGGTTAGAATTATTGTATAAAGGCCGTTACACGCTCGAAACCAGCCAAAAGGGAAATATCTTTGTTTCAAACCTAAAAGTTCAGCTCAAATGATTCGATGCCTGGTTGTAGACGACGAACGCTTAGCCATTGAGCTAATCGAAGACAATATTCGACAGGTTCCTTTTCTGGAACTGATTGGAAGTTGTCGTAATGCGATGGAAGCGATGAAGTTTCTCAGCCAGGAAACTGTTGATCTTATTTTTCTTGACATTCAAATGCCTGGCCTATCGGGCCTACAGTTTGTAAATAGTTTAAGCAACCCTCCGATGATAATCTTTGTTACGGCATACGAAAAATATGCTGTTGACGGCTTCAATCTGGATGTTTTGGATTATTTAATCAAGCCAGTATCGTTCGAGCGATTTTTCAAATCGGCCAACAAGGCGTTAGAGCTATTCAATCTTAAAAACCAGGTAGCAAATACGGCGCAAAGCACCACTAGTGATTGTTTATTTGTAAACGCCGACTACTCTCTAGTTAAAATAAACATCAGCGACATTTTATATATAGAAGGGTTAAAGGATTACATTAAAATTTATCTGTCGGATACGGAAAAACCAATTATTACCCGATTAAGCATGCGTTATATGGAAGAAAAGCTGCCTTCGGAAAGGTTTATGCGTGTTCATAAGTCGTATATAATTTCGCTTGATAAATTAATTTCATTTAAGAAGAATCGAGTATTACTTCCATCTGCCGACGTTCCGGTTAGCGACAATTATCGCGAAGCTCTGCTTTCGTATATGGGTCAACAACCTTAAAAATATATAGGTTTCGAAGCTTATGGTTAATGTATAGCTGGTAAACCAGATTTGGTCTATAAAAACATTGAGTAGGTCTCATTTACTAAAAACACACGCAAACAGGTATTAATCTTGCTGCAAAATATAACATGAAACAATCCGAGCATAAATGCACATGATAGCTTCATATCAATTAAAAATCAATATAGTCTGATGAAAAAATTACTCTTATCGATATTTCTCCTATTAAGCACCAATGCTATTTTCGCTCAAAATATCCGCGACGTGAGCGGTACAGTACGCGACTCTGCGGGCACTGGTTTAATTTATGCTACCATCCGGTTAACATCACCTAAGGACACGTTAATGACCCGTAGCGATGTAGACGGCCTTTTTAAATTTAATGGAGTTAAGTCTGCTCAGTTCGTGTTAAGCATCAGCAGTTTAGGATATACCGATCTGGTTAAACGGTTTCTTTATTCCGAAGCAACGAACCAAATCAAGATCGATCCCATTATCTTAAAATCGCAGAGTAATGTTTTAAAAGAGGTAATTATATCGGGTACCCCGGCTGTAACGGTAAAACAAGATACCGTTGAATACCGTGCCAGTGATTTCCCGGTAAGGGAAAATTCGGTGGCCGAAGACGTGATTAAGAAACTTCCGGGTGTGGAGGTTGATAAGGACGGAAATGTAACCACCCAGGGTAAGAGTGTGACGAGAATTAAAGTAAACGGCAAGGATTATTTTGATGGTGATTTGAAAACCGCAACGCAAGGATTGCCTGCGGACATTATCGAAAAAATTCAAATTGTTGACGATTATGGTGACCAGGCTAATATAACCGGTATTCGGGAAGGTGAAGCCGATAAAATCATCAATATTACCATCAGGCCCGACCGAATGAAAGGCAGCGTAATTAGCGGTGTTGTCGGAGGTGGTAATGAAGATCGCTACCAGGTTTCTGGCAACGGCCAGTTTATGAATAACGACCAGCAATTAGACGTACGTCTTAATTTAAACAATACTAATTCATCTCCCTTTAATTTTGGCGGCGGCGGCGGCCGTGGATTTGGCGGCGGTGGTGGTGGTAACCGTGGCGGCGGTGGTGGTGGTGGATTCGGTGGTGGTGGATTCGGCGGTGGCGGATTCGGCGGTGGCGGATTCGGCGGAAATAATGGTGGCATTACCACTACCACTGCTGGTGGTATTAATTACAGAGATAATTTTAGCCCCAAACTGGCAGTGAACGGCAGTTACCGCTTTAATGTTAGAAATACACTTTCAATCTCCAATAACGAAAGAACCTCGTTTTTTACACAAGATTCGGTTTTAAGAGCTTTATCTACTGCTGATACCGAAAGCGGAAACAATAACCACAGTGCAAACTTCAATTTGGAATACGCCATAGACTCGTTAAATTATTTACGCATTACTCCGTATTTTACTATCGGATCATCAGACTCTGACGGTTTTACCGACCTTAAACAGCAACAAACCGGAAGAACGCCCGAGGACCAGCAAACAGACCTTCTCAGCAACTCAAGCTCGCCCTCCTATGGCGGCAATCTTATCTATAACCATCGGTTCAGAAAAATGGGTAGAAACTTTTCGTTCGGGCTAAATTTAAGTCAGTCGGTTACTGATAATGATCAGGATGTAAACGACGTATTCAGATATTACAATACAGATCTATCTTTTAGAGGCGATTCCATTTCGCACAGGCAGATAGAAACATCAAATAATAGATTTAGCGCAAACGCCAATATCACATACAGCGAACCTATCGGAAAATTAGGCCGTATGGATTTCGGGTATAATTATAACCTGTCTGATTACGATAACAGCCGCATAACCAATTTATACCAGGGTGAGGTTCCGGTAATAAATAACGATCTGAGTAATATTTATGATTATTCCTTCACAACAAACAGGTTTAGCTTAAATTACCGGTACGACAGACCTCGTTTATATAATTTTACAGTTGGCCTAACGGCTCAGCCTACCTTACTTAAAGGTTATTCGGTAACCAGCAAGCAATCTTCGGAACGAAAAGGATTTAACTTTTTCCCCACGGCAAGATTTGAATATAGCTTCGCCCGTACACGGTCGCTTTCTATTAATTATAATGGCAGAAGCAATGAACCCAGTTTCAACCAAATACAGCCGGTAATTGACGCCTCAAATCCCTTACGCCCGGTTGTGGGAAATCCCGGACTAAACTCATCGTTTACCCAATCCCTTAATCTTAGATATAACTCAAATAACCAGGCAAAAGGATTATTTTTCAATATCGGCGTGTTTGGTAATTTTACAAATAATCAAATCACCAGAAATATTGTCGGCTATGTAGACTCGGTAATTGTGAAAGGTAAAAAAGTGGCCAGGTCTATCCAGGAAACCCGCTTTTTAAATGCTGACAATTATTATTCTACAAACTCTTTCTATTCTATATCCAAATCATTTCTCGAAAGAAAATACCGGGTATCTTTAAATGGACGTATGGGTTATACCAATGATGTTTCTTTTACAAACGGCAGAGAAAATATTGGAAAAAACTGGACGTTTAGTCAGAATTTGGGTTTACAAATAAACCCGAATCCTAATGTGGAGATTTACCCATCCGTGGGATACAGAGGTACTAATGTTGATTACACTTTCGGCAGAGACACCAGGGCGAATACGATAAATTATGATCTGAACGGGAAATTGTATTTCTTCAAAACGTTTATACTTGGTTGGGATCTGAGTAAAAATATTAATAAAGGATACAGTTCAATAGAAGCTAATCCCTTGATAGTGAACGCATATTTTGAGAAGCAATTTTTTAACCGAAGGGGTACGTTAAGGTTCCAGGGATTTGATTTACTGAATGAGGGCACCATAGTTGGTGTCTCGCAGGATGCAAATACCATTACCAACAGCCAAACCAATCGGTTAACCCGATACTTTATGGCAACTTTTAGTTTCAGGATTCAGAAATTTCCTGGCGGAATTCAGCCAAACTTTGACAGAAATCGCAGCGAAGGTAGAGGAGGCGATTCTCAACCTCGCGGAGATCGGGGCAATTTTTAAATTGAAACAGCTGAGCTGTTACTATGTATAGTCGTTTAGTTTTTCTGCTATTATTCTTTTTATGCGGCAATGTATTCGCCCAAACTAAACAGGTACGCGGAACGGTACAGGATACTGCCTCTACGGGAATTATATCAGCCACTATTAAGCTTACCGGGAACAAGGACACCTTATTGACGATTACCGATGTAAATGGCAACTTTACCTTTCGTTCTGTAAAGTCGTCTCAATTTTCGATCAACGTATCGAGCATTGGCTTTACATCACTATCTCGGGAATATTCGTTCACTGATGATCTGTTAACCATAACTATTCCGAAAATTATCCTGCGGGAGAACCATAACGAATTGAATGAAATTATTATTTCGGGGGTTACGCCGGTAACGGTAAAAGAAGATACCGTGCAATACAGCGCGGCGGCATATCCGGTACCAGAAGGTTCCGCCGTTGAAGAAATTTTGAAAAAGCTGCCCGGCGTTGTAGTAGATAAAGACGGCAATGTTGAAACCGAGGGGAAAAAAGTAGCCCGGATACGGATTAACGGAAAAGATTTTTTTGGAGGAGATGTTCAAACCGCCACTCAAAATCTGCCGGCCGATATCATCAAAAACATCCAGATAATAGATGATTATGGTGACGAGGCTAATTTAACCGGTGTTAAAACCGGTGAACCAGAAAAGATCATCAACATAACTATCCAACCAGGTAAAAATAGAGGCTCGTATGGCAATGCCGCGGTGGCCGGCGGAGACAGAGAACGCTATCTTGGAAGTTTGAGTTTGACTAATTTTTTAGAAGAAAGACGACTTGCTGTGCAGTTACTTTCTAACAATATCAATAGAAACGGCTTTAACTTCGATGGCGGTGGCCGCGGTGGAGGCGCGCGAGGAGCGAATTTTGCCGCCGGGGCACGAGGAGGGGACGGCTTTACTAATACCCTATCTGGAGGGATAGATTTCCAAAACGTATACAAGAAAAAAATAAGTTATGGCGGCAGTTATAGTTATGCCTCAACAAAAAACACCTCTATCAGCAATAATTTTTCGCAAAGCTTCAACCCCTTAAAAAACTCGACGGCTATCGATACAACTATCAGTTCGGGTAATAATAACAGCAGTTTAGAAAACAGCGATCATCGCTTTACCGGTAGTTTTGAATACCGCGCAAACAAGAAAAATTATATCAAAATAAGTCCCTACTTCTCTTATAATAGTTCATCAACCAATAATACAGGCTTATCCCGGACCCGCCGGGGCCTGCGGTATTCGTTTAATAATAATACAACCGGCAATCAATCCCTTGTTCCAAACTACGGAACTGATATTTTATTCAATCATTCATTTAAAAAGCCGCGAAGAAGTCTCACACTTAATTCAACGCTTAACTTTTCAAGCCGCGATCAGGATCGAGACTATTTAAGAATTTATGACCGTGTTGACTCAAGCAGATCGCCGGTTACCAGCAATAAAACCATTCAGGATCAGTTAAACGATTCGGAGAATGAAAACATAAAATCCTCCGCAAGGGCTTCGTTTAGAGAACCTATCGGGAAAGCTTCCTTTCTGGAAGTTAGTTACACCTGGTCGAAATCTAATTCGCAAAGTTTAAAGCAGGTGTTTGACGTTAATCCGCTTACAGGGATTGAGGTTTACAATGTTTTGCAGAGCAATGATTTTAAGTATCAGTTTTATACTAACCGGCTTAGTCTGAGTTATTCGGGGAGAACCGTAAAATATAATTACACCGCGGGTGTGGTAGCTCAACCGTCGTCATTAAAAGGTGAAAACATCGTGAGGAAAGTAACTACATCTAAAAATAATTTTAATGTAATTCCAACCCTGCGCTTTTCCTATAATTTTTCGAAAACAGAGTCGCTTACGCTTAATTACAACGGATCGAGTTTTGAACCTAATTTTCAGCAATTACAACCACTCAGGGATAGCTCTAACTTAAATAATATCCTGATAGGGAACGAGAATCTAAATCCCGAATTTACCCACAGGGTGAGCTTAAATTACCGAAAAACAGATTCAAATCCCAAAAGCGGAAAGCTGCTGTCTGCAAACATCGCATTCGACCAGGTTGAGAATAAAATAGTAACCAGCATTACCAACGATAGTATTGGCCGTACTACAACCTATATCAATACCGATGGCTTTTTCGGAGTAAACGGAAATATATCTTACACTTATCCTTTTGCGCAAAAAAAATATACGCTTACCGTTGCCAGCGTAGGAAACTATAATAGCAGCGCCTCGTTTATTGATGATTTTAGAAACAACGGAAATACCTGGAGTATTATGCCCAGAGCAACTTTCAGAATAGATTTAAAAAACATTGTAGATGTAAATCTCGCTGCTGACTACCGGTTAAGAAAGTCAAAAACCATTTTTGAAAAGCGGCAAAATGAAACGGAAAGTAAAACGCTTAACCTATCCATGGGTGGGAGAAACTTCTTTTTTAAAAAGTACACCCTGGGATACGACTTTACAAAACAGCTTAATTACGGCTATCAGTCTATCAGCAGAAACCCTAACCTGCTAAACATCTACTTCGAGCGAAAATTCCTAAAAAACAACATGGGAACACTTCGCTTACAGGGATACGACTTGTTTAACCAAAACATAGGTATTAACAGAGTAGTAACATCCAGTTATATTTCCGATAGCCAGAGTAACCGCCTGGCAAGATACTTCCTGCTCTCGTTTAATATGCAAGTGAGAAAGTTCTCAAAAGGAGCGAAGCAACCTCAAAATCCTGGCCTTAGTCAGTCGGTACCCTCAGCTTTCTGATTAATTAACCGACCGCTTACACTACGAGGCACAGGAAAAAACATAATTCCGTCTCCGGTTTTGAAAACTTCATTTATAGTAACCGGCAAACTGCCCGAGGCCTGCATTTGATTACTTAATACCTTCGCGGCTGCCAGCTGCATCTCGTCGCTGTTTTGATAGCCTATCAGTAATGATTTACTTTTTTCGATACCTTTTAATCCTCTTATGGAATAAGGATTGGCGAAAACACATGTTACAGTATTAAGCTTAGCCAGGTCGCGTATAAAAGCCTTTAATTCATTATTATAATCCAAGCTGCTTTGGGGCCGTTTACGGTAATCATGAATAGCAACAATAACCTGATCGAAACTTCTCAAATCTTTAGAAACGTTTTTAATATCAGCAGCTGACGCGATTTTAGACACAATAAAATTGGTTGAATTACTAAAACGCTTTTGCATTTCCTTTTGGAAAGTGCTTACTTCTGTTACTCCCAGGCTAATTATTGCTGTTTTCCGGTTAGGATCCAATTGCTTTATCAGGCTATCGCTTTTTAAAACCGTTACCGCCGCATCCGAAAGCCGTTGGTTAAGCGCGAGTGCTTCGCCTCCGTTCAAATCCTCATACACGTTAAGGGTATTGATAACTGCTGGCTTACTTAGTCCGGCCCAATATTTCGCAGCCAGGATTTTCTTAACGCTTTCATCAATCTGATCCATGGAAATTCTATCTTTCCTAATAGCGCGTTTTATTAATTTTATTGCTCTTGGCGCATCTTCCGACAGTTCGATAACATCGTTACCCGCTATTACCGCACGCACATCTGCTTCCCCGTCGGGGAAATATTTAACAACCCCTTTCATTTCCATAGCGTCGGAAAACACCAGACCTTTAAAACCGAGTTGTTGCTTTAACAAGCCGGTTACAATAGGAGCAGACAAGGTTGAAGGAAGATTTTTGGTACTATCAAGCGAAGGGATATTCATATGCGCTACCATAACACCAGATGCTCCCTGCCTGATAAGTTCTTTAAAGGGATATAATTCAAGCGAATCAAGACGCTGTTTGCTAAAACTCAAAACCGGCAAATCACTATGCGAATCTACATTAGTATCTCCATGACCCGGGAAATGTTTAATGCTTACCAGGATCCCTTCGTCCTGCAGGCCCTTCATGTAGGCCGCCGCTTTGCTGGCAACATTATATTCATTATCGCCAAACGAGCGATAATTGATAACCGGGTTGTTGGGATTATTATTTACATCAACTACGGGAGCAAAATTTATATGCATACCAAGGCGCTTAAAGTCACGGGCGATTTTTTGGCCCATCAGATAAACTATATTCGTATCTCGAATTGCGCCCAAAGTCATTTGATAGGGGTAAGAAACAGTACTGTCTAAACGCATCCCCAAACCCCATTCGGCATCCATGGCAATTAATAAAGGAACTTCAGAAAGCTGCTGATAGGTATTTGTAAGTGCGGCCTGCCTTCCGGGACCACCCTGAAAAAATACCAGCCCTCCAACCTTGTTCTTTTTTATCATAGCGCCTACTGCTGCTTCGTAAGCTTTTCCTTTATCGGTATGAGCCCTTAAAAAAAATAGCTGAGCTATCTTTTCCCTGCGATTAAGTTTTTTGAATACCGAATCAACCCAGTCATCTTGCCGGGGGTTTTGAACTGTAAAGTTATTACCCTGTTGTCCAAATGCATGAGATGAAGCTACTATCAGGAATATCCGAAAAAAAGATTTAAAGTTCATAAATGTGTGTTTCAAAGAATTGTATTCAATTCTATACAGTAAAGATAAGGTCTAAGCCTGTAAAGCAAACAATTTATATAGCAAGCTGTTTGGTTACAAAAAGCCGATGTTAACCAAATTGGCATGATAATTTCAATACACGTTAAAACACACAATTATGAAACGTATACTTATTTTATTTTCTGTGCTGGTTTCTGCGGTTGCAGTTAACGCACAATCTTTAGGTGGAAGAGTAGGAGTTAACTTCGCGAACATGATCAGAACCGGCGATGATAACTTTGAAACTGAATTTAAACCCGGCTTTCATGCAGGAATAACCTTAGATATTCCGATTGCCAGCCAGATCTCTTTCGCACCCGAATTAATGTTTTCGCAAAAAGGGTATAAATCAAGCGGCCGGACACTTTTCGGTGCCGATAACGACTACACGGTTACCACCAATTTTGTCGAAATTCCAATCCTTTTAAAAATCGGAACCTCCAGTGGTTTTAATATCCATTTAGGCCCGCAAGTATCTTTTTTAACCTCAACTACCGAGAAATTTGAAACCGGTGACGATGAATACAGAAGAACAGTTAAGGCAGAGAATGACGACCTGAGAAAAAATCTTATCGGCGGTGTAATCGGTGTCGGATTTAACGTTGGTACCAGAACCAGCTTAGTTGCACGTTATGCGCTCGACTTACAAAAAAATGAGGGAAACGGAAATTCAGAAACTCCTGAATACAGAAATCAGGTTATTCAATTAGGTTTAGGATTTAAATTTTAAATCAACTTGAATAACGAAAAAGTCCCACTAAATGTGGGATTTTTTCGTTTAATGTCCTGAAGCAGGTGCTGCTTTAGTTTCACTTGAGCCAGCTGCAGAGCTTTCTGATGATTCCTGCGCTCCAAGAGAGCTGCCACCAGACTGTTCATGTACCCCAGAAGTACTTTTTCCGGTTGTATCCGTCCCGATATAGGTTCTGGATGATTGCTTGCCATTTTCTTCATATTGACCCTGCATCACAGAAGTATCCGCAGGCGCATTTAATCTGCTGGTATCCATTACAGAACCAGTACCTGATTGGTAGGAATTACTGTCACTGGACGATGAAGTGCAGGAGGTTACAAAAACAACCGCACTGATTAAAATTAGATTTGAGAATGCTTTCATTATAGATCTTTTCAGCATTAACAAAGCAATACCCAAATGGATTTGATTTAAAAATTGAAGCGGCTATTCAGGAGTATGAATTTCTTTTAAGCCCAGCGGAACCAGCTTTTTGGTTTTCAAATACGTTAGCGAAACTATTATCAAGGTCATACTTCCGCCAAAGAGAATAGCCGGTACAGTGCCCATTAACCGGGCGGTTAAACCGGATTCAAATGCTCCGATTTCGTTGGAAGACCCGATAAACATCGAGTTAACCGCCGAAACCCTTCCGCGCATATCATCGGGAGTTAGCAACTGCATAATAGTTGAGCGGATGACCACGCTAACACTGTCAAACACTCCTTCCAGAAACAGAAATACCAAAGTGAGATAAAAACTGGTTGACAAGCCGTAACCGATAATTGACAAACCAAATCCGGTAACCGCTAATAAAAGATTTCGCCATGGTTTACCCATAGGCGAATGCCTGGCCATAATCAGCATGGTTAACACCGCTCCTATTGCAGGAGCGGCACGCATCATTCCAAACTGCTCTGCGCCTACATGCAAAACCTCGCTGGCTACAACCGGAATAAGCGCTACCGCACCTCCGAAAAATACTGAAAACAGATCAAGGCTCATAGCACCCAGCATCATCCTGCTACGAAATACAAATCGAATACCTTCGGAAAGACTTTCGTAAATACTTTCTTTCGGAACGAATTGCGGAGGTCTCTTTTTAAGGAAGAAGGTGCAGGCGAAGGATATAATTAAAAAAACAAGGATTAAAAAGAACGTAACTGATATACCCTGGTAAGCATACACCAATCCACCGAAGGCGGGACCGGCGATCGATGCTACCTGCCATCCGGCACTATTCCAGGTGGACGAATTGGGGTAATGCTCGCGCGGGATGATCTGAGCCATTAGTGAAAATACGGTCGGCCCCATGAAACCACGCGCTATGCCTATAAAAAATATCATAGAATAAATCACCCAAATAATTGTAGTCTGGGTTACGTTTTCTGCGAGCGATGGAAGTGTAATTAAAAACAGAACCAGCGAACAAACAAACATCCAAGCCAGGATCAACTTGAGTAAAATCGTCTTTTCAGATTTATCAGCCACATAGCCGCCGTACAACGCAATTCCCAAGGCAGGTATTGCCTCGGCCAAACCTATTAAGCCAAGTGAAAAAGGGTCTTTTGTTAATTGATAAATATACCAGCCAACAATTACAGCCTGTATCTGATAAGCAAAGGTTAGAAAAAAGCGAATTCCCAGAAATGAGCGAAATTCCGCAAAGCGAAGAGCGGCATAGGGATCTTTTTTCGATTGACCGGAATTATCTGAGTCGGGATTCTCCACTTTAAATAGTTATCTGAATGCTAACAACACTGCCAAATTAGAGTTTTAAGGAAGATATCATGAAATATTATGGAGAGAAATTCCGCGGTCCTTTCTACTAAAAAAGCGCTTCAGTAAAAGGTTCTTGTCCAAAGCCAAATCAGGATCCTCTTCAAATATTCTGATTACTTCATTTCTGGCCTCTTGTAAGATATTCTGATCCTGAGTGAGATCGGCTAATTTCAAATCTAAAACACCGCTTTGCCTGGTTCCTTCCATATCACCTGGTCCACGCAATTGCAAATCGATCTCGGATATTGCAAAGCCATCGTTGGTTTTCACCATGGTTTCTAATCGAACTTTAGCCTCTTTGCTTAGTTTATTGCCGCTCATCAGGATACAATACGATTGTTCGGCTCCACGCCCAACCCTGCCACGAAGCTGATGCAATTGTGAAAGTCCAAAACGCTCGGCATTTTCAATAATCATCACACTTGCGTTTGGAACATTTACCCCTACTTCAATTACGGTTGTCGCAACCATAATTTGTGTTTCTCCTTTAATAAAACGCTGCATTTCAAAATCCTTTTCAGCTGGTTTTAATTTTCCGTGGACGATACTGATACGGAAATCGGGCAGTGGAAACTCTTGTGAAATGGTTTCAATTCCCGCTTCTAAATATAAGAGATCTAATTTTTCACTTTCCTTAATTAAAGGATAAACAATATATACCTGCCTGCCGAGAGCAATTTCCTGCCGCATAAAACCAAACATTCTTAAGCGCTGGCTTTCAAACAAATGAATGGTTTTAATCGGCTTACGACCGGCCGGGAGTTCGTCGATTACCGATACGTCCAGGTCGCCGTATAAAGTCATGGAAAGTGTTCGCGGAATAGGGGTAGCCGTCATCACCAGCACGTGAGGCGGAGTAGTATTTTTTTTCCAAAGTTTGGCCCGCTGCTCTACACCGAAACGGTGTTGTTCATCAACAACTGCTAAGCCCAGATTGGCAAACTGAACCGTATCTTCTATTAAGGCATGGGTTCCTACCAGGATCTTTAATGTACCATCAGCAAGCTGCTCATGAATTACTTTTCGTTCCTTTTTTAAGGTTGAGCCTGTTAACAAGGCGATACTTACAAAACCATCGGATACCAATCCCCTGATCGAATTGTAGTGCTGCTGCGCCAAAATCTCAGTTGGTGCCATAATACAGGCCTGGCAACCATTATCAATCGCCAAAAGCATGCACATTAAAGCAACAATCGTTTTTCCGCTGCCTACATCGCCCTGCAGCAAACGGTTCATCTGTATGCCCCGCTGGGTATCGGTACGGATTTCTTTTAAAACTCTTTTCTGTGCGCCGGTGAGGTCGAACGGTAGTTTTTCTTTGTAAAAAGTATTGAACTTGTCTCCAACTTTATCAAACACCAGGCCCTTAAACTTCTGCGTTCTAAGTAATTTATTTTTCAGCAGTTTTAACTGGATAAAAAAGAGTTCTTCAAATTTTAGCCTTTTTACAGCTGCCTGCAAGGCAGATGAATCGGGAGGGAAATGGATAAATTTGAGTGCCTGCGGTTTTGTAATGAGCTTGTATTGATCCAAAAGATACGCGGGTAATGTCTCTTCCACTTCGTAAATCACCGCATCAAGCACATTTGCCTGAATTCGCTGAATTCCCTTAGTATCCAGTGAAAACTGTTTTAACTTTTCTGTAGAATTATAAACCGGTTGAAGCGTTAGGTTTCCTAGTTTATTCGATTCGGGATTAAATAATTCGAGTTCGGGATGCGAGATGGAGATTTTTCCGTTAAATTCATTCGGCTTGCCAAAAACCACGTAAACCGCATTAGGGTGTAACATTTTATCCACCCAGCGAATTCCCTGGAACCAAACCAGCTCAATAACTCCGGTTTCATCCCTAAGTTTAGCAACCAGCCGTTTTGATTGCTTCTCGCCGATAATTTCTTTGGTAAGTACGCGCCCCAGTACTTGAACCATTGGCAGCTCGGGACTAAGCTCACGTACTTTATAGAAACGGGTTCGATCTACATACCTGAAAGGGTAGTAATTAATCAGATCCTGGTAAGTAAAAACCGAGATTTCTTTTTTAAGCACATCAGCACGTTGTGGACCAACGCCTTTTAAATATTCGATAGGTGTGCTTAAAGAATGAAGTGCCAAGTGATCGTTATTGGCTTATGCCAGAATCAAAGATAATTTAAAGATGTTTAGCATTAAAGCCTTTCGGGGATAAAACCTTCATCTCCGCTGACCAGCTTTACTTAACCGGCTCTACCCTAAACCAATCAAAATCCGCAAAGCCCGAATCGTTAATTTGAGTTTGACGGGTAGCAAACAAGCCAACTTTTGCACCAATCCAGCGCCCCACTTCTGCCTGGAAGTCACCGCCCGCATCAGTAAAAGACTGACCGTCTAAACTATAACTGAATTTGCATCTTGCTCCTTCCGTTACTCTTAGCCTGAAGTGTATCGTAGGGTCGACAACTTTTGTAATAACAGTTTCAACCTCGGGTTTTCCGCCCTGCGCATCCTTACAAACCGTGTAAACCAAATAGATCCCGTCTTTTTTACTTTTAAGTGCCAGGTTGGCGTAACTAAAGCCCATTACCGCTAAACCTACCTTCTCGTTCTCCAGGTTAGTATTCGGAGTAAATTTCAGTTTCGTAGTTACCATAAACTCATCTGCCGGAAATTTCTGTAGTAACACATTTGCTGCGCTCCATAAATTACGGGCAGAATCGGGCATTTTATCGGTAAACAATCTTAAAGCACCTTTTGCCGAATTCATAAAGGCCCAGGTTCCTTTCGGATTTGCCATCCATTGCCACTGCAAGCCTAATTTTGTGCCGTTAAATTCATCACTTTCTACCGGAGTAACCACCGGAAAAGTTTTACCAACATTAGGCTTTTTATAAAGAGATACAGGTTCCCCGGTACCATCGCCGTCCTTATCAAGCCCGATAACCGGCCAGTCATTAATCCATTTCATCGGATTTAAATGCATAACCCTTCCGTAAGGGCCTTTATCCTGAAAATTAAGAAACCAGTCTTCACCGGAAGGGGTATTTACCCAGGCACCCTGATGCGGACCATTGATATTAGTCGATCCCTGGTGCATCACCACTCGTCTTTCGTATGGCCCATAAAGATTTTTAGATCGCAATACTAATTGCCAGCCGGTTGCTACACCACCCGCCGGAGCGAAAATATAATAGTACCCGTTTCTTTTGTAGAATTTAGGGCCTTCTATCGTTGGGTCAGTATCATGCCCGTCGTAAACTATCACACCTTCGTCGAGAGCTTTTGATCCGTCTGCGTTTAATTCGCGTACTACCATAATGCTCTTAATTCCGGCCCGACTTCCCGCATAAGCGTGCACCATATATACCTTTCCATTATCATCCCAAAGCGGGCAAGGATCAATTAATCCTTTACCGCCAACAACTAAAACAGGATCGGACCATGGCCCAGCGGCGTTTTTTGCTTTGGTAACGTAAATCCCAAAATCAGGATCGGGATAATAGATATAAAACTCTCCTTTGTAAAAACGAATCGCGGGCGCCCACACGCCTTGTCCATGCCGGGGTGTTGAAAAATGTTCGATTGGAACTTGTCGCTTTAAAGCGTGCCCGATTATAGTCCAGTTAACCAAATCTTTAGAATGCAGAATTGGTAAACCAGGAACATCTTCGAAAGAGGAGGCGGTTAAATAAAAGTCGCCGCCCACCCTTACCGCGTCAGGATCGGAATAATCTGCATTTAAAACCGGGTTTTTATATGTTCCGTTACCTTGGTCTGCTACCCAAACCTTCGACACATAGTTTGATTGCGCCTGAGATTGAAGTGTAACCCCAGCCAGTAAAAATGACGCGAATGCGATCTGCTTTCCAAAAATTAAATAGTTCTTCATTGTATTAATTTATCGGTGTCCAGGCGTTTGGCCCGCCAAAAATGTTTTTAAGGGTGTATTTTCTGATAGCTCTTTTTGGTACTTGTTTGGACCATTCAATCCGGCTGGTTGTGGCAGCTCCAGGGCCTAAGGATCCATACTCGGCATAGAGCGTTGTTTTTTCTTTATCAGGAAACATTTTATCTCCTTTCCAGGGATCCCAGCCCTGAGGTAAAATGTGGTTTCCCATATCGGTCCTTATAAAAACTGTTTTAGCGTATGGCCTCCAGGGTCTTCCTAAATAAACCTTCTTAGCCGCGGTATCTGCAATTAGCTTACAGTCGAAAAAAACATACCCATACTCCTGAACAGGAGTGGTAGCCGCCGCTGTAATGTATGAGTTGGATAAGCTCTTAATAACGCAATTCTGAAAAACTACCGTAGCCTCTCCGAAAATAAAATCAGTGGTACCTTCAATTAAACAATCCTTATAATATTGCCTGCTGTTACCAGTAGCGGTATATAGTGTATCCTGATTGCCTAAAATCCTGCAGTTTAAAATCACCGCCCGGTCTGCTTCTACATGCAGTGCTACCGCCTGCCCGACTCTACCCGCTGTATTTTGAATTGTTAGGTTTTCGGCTCTGAAATCGTTGCCTTGAACCAATACAGTGTGCGAAGTATAAGTGCTGTATAGATCTTTCCCGAAAGGATCAATCCGGCCAGTATAGGCTTTTCCTGAAAAATCGTTTCCTGTTATAATAGTGCTGTACTTATCTTCTCCTATCAGGTTAATATTTGTTTTCCAGGAGGGTATTACAAGTTTCTCCTGATAAACACCTTTTTTTATAAAGATTTTGGCTGATTTTTGGGAGAGGTCGCGGACTGCGTTAACGGCTTCCTGTATGGTACGGTAATCGCCGCTCCCATCCTTAGCTACAGTTATTAACACCGGATTTACCTGTGATTTCGCACCAGTTGTTAAAAACAAGAAGAGCGAAAAGAATATAAAGCCTATTCTTCGCATTGCAAAATTGGTTATTTGAGGAAATACAAGATTAACGAGAAATATTCTTTAATCCTATGCCAACGTTAGCGTTTATGTATTAATTCTGTTAGACGATTCTCTTACAATTAAAACTGGCTCCAGCATCAATTTTTCGGGCACGAAGATCTTGTTTTTAACTAATAGCTGTTTAAGGAATAAACGCGCTGCCTCCTCACCCATTTTAGCTGTTTGCTGATCGATGGTTGACAATGCAGGACTTACTAAACTGCCAAAAGCCTCGTTCGCGAAACCAATTACGCCTACCTCATGCGGAATTTTGGTTCCGGCTTCTTTTAAGGCTTGCATAGCTCCCATAGCCGTATAATCTTCTAAAGCAAAAATGGCATCGTAGTTTATATTTTGTAAGCGGGTTCTTCTAACTACATCCTTTCCAAATTCAAGCGAGAAGTTTCCTTTTATGATTAACTCTTCACGTACAGGGATATTGTTGTACTCCAAAGCATCTATATAACCTCGCAACCTATTCTTAAAAATCGCGATTTCCTGATGGGCGGTAATATGAAGAATATTCTTATAGCCTTGTTTTATAAGGTGTTCGGTAGCTATAAACCCTCCTTTATAGTCATCGATTACCACCGATGAAACATTAAAACCACTCAGCCCCCTGTCGAAAAACAATAAAGGAATATTTCTGCTTTTGATCTCCTGATAAACATCCTCACTGGTTTCTGTTGTTACTGATGAAATAATCCCGTCTACTCTGGATTGCATAAAGGTTTCGATGCCACGGGCCTCGTGTTCTTTAGATTCATTCGACTGATAAAGCAAAATATTATACCCGTTCTCATTCATCACCTTTTCGATACCTGAAACTACCGAACTGAAAAAACTTACATGCAGGTTGGGTACCAAAACACCAATTATATTACTCCTACCCGATCTAAGCGAAGAAGCGATTTTATTTTGCCTGTAATTTAACCTCTCAGCGGTTTCTCTTACAGCTTTCTTAGTTGTGATACTTATAGCAGGATGATCGTTTAAGGCACGGGCCACAGTTGAAAAAGTGATATTCAATTCTTTTGCGATATCTAGGATAGTAGGTTTTTTCAAAATTTCTTCAATTTCAGATCCTAAATCTAAGGATTTAAAAATAATAGTTTTACCTTTATGCCAACGTTGGCAATTTAAACCTGATTATGCTTTTACTTGGTATCGATGTTGGTACATCTTCTATAAAAGTTTCGGTTGTAGAATCCGAGACTCAACAAACAATAGCTTCGGCGCGGTATCCTGATAATGAATCGGCCATAACCTCATTAAAGCCAGGTTGGGCAGAGCAATCGCCCGAAATGTGGTGGGAGCATGTACAGCAGGCCATTTTAAAAGCCAATGCAACACAGTCATATAACCCGAAAGATATTTCGGCTATCGGTATCGCATACCAGATGCATGGTTTGGTGGTGATCGATAAAAATCAAAACGTGCTTCGTGATTCGATTATTTGGTGCGACAGCCGCGCTGTAGAAATCGGGGAACGGGCGTTAAAACAAATCGGAGAAGAAAAAAGCCTTTCTCACCTGTTAAACTCGCCTGGAAATTTCACCGCTGCTAAACTCGCCTGGGTTAAAGAGAACGAACCGCATATCTACGAGAAAATAGATAAAATTATGCTCCCCGGCGACTTTATTTCGCTCAAGCTTACCGGCCAGTTAACTACCAGTAACTCGGCACTCTCTGAGGGAATTTTTTGGGATTTTCAAAACAACTCTATTTCTGACGATATATTAAACTGCTTCGGTTTTGATAAGAACTTGATCGCAACCGTAATGTCGGTATTTGCCGATCACGGACATCTAACAAAAGCGGTTGCTGAAAAGCTTTCGCTGAAACCAGGCATTCCGGTCAGCTATAAATCAGGCGACCAGCCAAATAACGCTTTATCCTTAAATGTTCTGAATCCGGGAGAAGTTGCCGCAACTGCCGGTACCTCTGGTGTAATTTATGGAGTTAGCGATCAGGTAACATACGATAAACAATCGCGTGTTAACACCTTTGCGCACGTAAATCACACCGGCACGAAAACAAGGCTAGGTGTACTTCTGTGCATTAACGGTACCGGCATATTAAACAGCTGGACCAAAAAGAATTTAACCGCAGGTATTGATTATCCCGAAATGAACGCCCACTGCGCTACTATAGCCGAAGGCAGCGATGGATTAAGAGTACTTCCTTTCGGAAACGGGGCCGAAAGAATGTTGAACAATAAAATCGTAGGAGCGCATTTCGGCAACATCGATTTCAATTTACATACTCCGGCCCACATTTTCAGAGCGGTGCAGGAAGGAATTGCTTTCGCCTTTAGGTACGGGCTGGATA
Organism: Sphingobacteriaceae bacterium; assembly: GCA_014380615.1. Taxonomy (GTDB): domain Bacteria; phylum Bacteroidota; class Bacteroidia; order Sphingobacteriales; family Sphingobacteriaceae; genus Paradesertivirga. The sequence goes on along the minus strand of JACMJM010000024.1, from coordinate 30,311 downwards.
TTATGCGCGAAACCGGAATAAACCCTTCTGTTATCCGGGCGGGGAAAGCTAATTTATTTTTAAGTCCGGTTTTCACCGAAGCTTTTGTAAACGCAACTAATGTTCCGGTAGAGCTTTATGAAAACGATGGAAGCGTTGGCGCAGCTTTGGGCGCCGGAATAGGAAGCAAAGCATTTGCGTCTGAAAAGGAAGCTTTTAATAATACTAAGCCGCTTACTTTAATTGAGCCGTCAAAAGCACAGAAATACGACCCGATCTACCAGGATTGGAAACAACTATTAGATAAACATTTAAAAAAATCATAAAATGGGAAATGTAGTAACAGGTGATACCGAATTTTTTAAAGGCATCAGCCAAATCAAATTTGAAGGCTTAGAGTCAGATAATCCTCTGGCCTTTAGATGGTACGATGAAAATCGTGTAGTAGCAGGAAAAACATTAAAAGATCATTTCCGCTTTGCGGGAGCTTACTGGCACTCTTTTGTTGGCAATGGTGCCGATCCTTTTGGAGCGCCTACGCATGTTTTTCCCTGGGATAAAAAAAGCGATGCAGTTGAAAGAGCAAAAGATAAAATGGACGCCGCGTTTGAGTTCTTAACCAAAATGAATTTACCCTTCTATTGCTTTCATGATGTGGATGTGGTAGACTATGGCAATGATATTGTTGAGAATGAACGAAGACTGCAGGCCTTAGTTGATTACGCCAAACAAAAACAAGCGGAAAGCGGTGTAAAACTGCTTTGGGGAACCGCAAACTTGTTCTCTAATCCACGCTACATGAACGGGGCATCAACCAATCCGGATTTCCATGTTCTAAGCCACGGCGCTGCGCAGGTAAAAGCAGCCCTCGACGCTACAATTGCCTTGGATGGTGAAAATTACGTATTTTGGGGAGGCCGTGAAGGATATATGACTTTGCTGAACACCGATATGAAGCGCGAACAGGAACATTTCGCACGCTTTCTTCATACTGCTAAAGATTACGCCCGCAAAAACGGATTTAAAGGCACGTTCTTTATCGAACCTAAGCCAGCAGAGCCATCAAAACATCAGTATGATTTCGACTGCGCTACAGTTATTGGCTTCCTGAATCAATTCGGACTTGAAAAAGATTTCAAGATTAATATTGAAGTGAACCATGCTACACTGGCGGGCCATACCTTCCAGCACGAGTTGCAGGTTGCCGCAGATGCCGGCATGCTTGGATCTGTTGACGCGAATCGTGGCGATTACCAAAATGGCTGGGATACCGATCAGTTCCCTAACAACTTGAATGAAATAACGGAAGCGATGCTGATCTTCCTTGAGGCTGGTGGCCTACAGGGCGGTGGTGTAAATTTCGACGCCAAGATCAGAAGAAATTCTACAGATATGAAGGATCTGTTCTATGCGCATGTTGGCGGTATGGACACTTTCGCAAGGGCATTGATAACAGCAGACAATATCCTTCAAAAATCCGACTACAAAAAAATCCGTGAAGAGCGTTACGCATCTTTTGACTCGGGAAAAGGAAAAGAATTTGAAGATGGTAAATTGTCTTTAGAAGATTTAAGAGCATATGCTATCGAAAACGGAGAACCTGCAACAATCAGCGGAAAGCAGGAATATCTGGAAAATATTATTAACAGGTATATTTAATAAACAAGAAGGGCGCTCAAACGGGCGCCCTTCTTCATATTAATCATCAACCAAACCCTACGAAACTCCGAAAGGAGCCACAAGAGCAAGAACTTCGTTCTTTGTTAACGGCTCATCAAATGCTTCAGCAGCTGCGCTATATGGAATATTTCCGCCTACACCGGCAAGGCTTGTGATAGTTACGCCAGCATGAACAATATTATTCTCTTTAGTTGCGCCACCGTAGTTTCCGTCGGCAGCAGAAACACCTAAATCGTTAAACACTGTGGCAGAACCTGCTATCCAAGGCTTAGTTAGATTATTCGGAGTTGTAGCACCAGCAGGAGCTGCCGCATTTGTTGCTCCGTTTAACCTGCGCATGTAGCGAATTTTAGCCGCGTGACGGGCCTCTACAGCGTGGATTCCTAAAGCAGCGGTTAATACCACTTTTTCGCCCTTTAACTCTGCAGCACGGCCTTTGTATGCTCTAACGCCGGTATCTTCAATAGCTTGCGCTACAGCAAGGAAAGTACCGTAGTTAGTAAAGATATCCGGGAAGGTATTACTCGCAGTAAAATCGTAGGTGGTTTTTTCAGCTACCGGTGTTTGATTCAGCTGACCTAAAACAATTTTTAAAAAATCGACATGCTTTTTTTCGCTATCGCGAATCATAATGATGGCATTTCGTTGATCGCCGGCAGGAATTGGTAAACTTGTAGCGGCATTGGCTCTTAAATAAAAGTTGTATTCGAAATGCTCTAATGTTAAGGCATACTGCAAAACATCTATAATGGTAGAGGGCATTGCCGCCTGACCATAAGCTTTATTAAACATCGAACCAAGAGCAAAAGGCATTGCAGCGGCCGCAATTTTTCCACCCATGCTAAAAAAGTCTTTCATCGCTTTTCTACGCGGACTTAAACGTTCGTAGATTTCTCCGTCTACTTTTTCTATTTCTTCTAATATATTTACAATATTCATGATGTTTTCAATTAAGATGTTGGTAAACTAGATGGATCGATTTTAGTTTTGATATACGTTCCTGCGATAGCAAGTACTTCAAGCGGAGTTTTTGAAACGTTTACTGAGTAAGCATCTACCTGATCACCTAAAAAACTATTTACTTCTAACAGCTCTCGTATATAAGCTGCATGACGAGCCTCTACAGAAACTATTTTACCTGCCAACACTAAGTAAGCATCCGTTTTTAACAGGTAACCTACACCATCATAAGCAGCAACGCCAAGATCTTCGAATGCCTTAGCCGTTCCCAAAACGCTTGCGCGGTTTCCAAAATCGATGGTACTAAAATTAACCTCTAAATTTCCGATAGGGGTAGCACCTGCTGCGGTAATCGCTGCTTTGAAAAACTCACGGTGAGCAATTTCATGATCGCGGATGTCTGTCAATAAAGCTGTCTCAGTAGCTGTCATACCACCGAACTTAGAGTTTATTACCTGAGTGTAAAATGCGGCTTCCAGCTGTTCTAAGGCGTAAGCGTAATTTAAGATTCCTACATCGCCCATACCGAACGAAACTCCAGCGGCGGGCATCTCATCCATTAAAGAAGAATGATCGCTGCGTTTACAGCCCGCCGCTACAAGGGCGATACCTGCTGCTCCGGCTCCGGCATACTTTAAAAAGGAACGCCGTTGTACTCTTTTGTCGAGAAATTTTTCCTCCACCAAGGAAATTTCCTGGGTTTTGATAATTGAATTTTCCATAAAATTTATCTTTAGGTTACGATTATTTGAAATACCTACGACACTATAATGGAGACGGATTTTAAATTTTATCTTTTTTTAATGTAAAAATCTCACAACTGATGCTTATGTATGTTATTGATTAATTATAATTGGCGAGAATCAAGATTTGAACAGAAAAACTAAAATATCTTTACCAGAGGATCAACTGGTCCAGGCTATTCGGCAAAAGCAGCGAATAGGGTCGGAGGCATTATACGATATGTACTCTGCGTCATTATTCGGCGTTATTGTGAGGATAATCCAGGATGAAGAATTAGCTCAGGATCTGTTACAGGAAACATTTGTAAAAATTTGGAATTCTTTTGATTCGTATGATGAGAAGAAGGGGCGCTTATTCACCTGGATGGTAAATGTTGCCAGAAATCTTTCGGTTGATAAAGTGCGATCTAAAGATTTTCGTAATAACAGCAAGAACCAGGATATCGAAACCTCCGTAGTTAGTATTGATGAACAGCGCAACACGACATTAAATCCTGAGGTACTGGGTGTGAAGGAAATGGTTGAGAATTTGAAGCCTGAAGCAAAGGCCGTTCTGGATTTGATATACTTTAAAGGTTATACTCATGTTGAAGCGGCCGAGGAATTAGGTATTCCGTTAGGAACGGTTAAAACCCGGGTTCGTCTGGCGATAATCAATTTAAGGAAACTATTTAATTAAGTTGGAAAACATAAAAGCATATATAGAGAGTGGGGTTTTAGAGCTTTACGTTCTGGGCGATTTAAGTACCGACGAAAAGCTGGAGGTAGAGCGTGTGCTTGAAACCTATCCTGAATTAAAAACTGAGGTCGAGGAAATTGAAAAGGCTTTACAGGGATTCGCTGAAGCTGAAGCTGTGGAACCAAAGGAAGCACTGCGTTCTAAGATTCTGGATTCTATGAATACCGGAGCAGCTGAAAACGACATTCCGGTTTTGCCGATAACTAAGCCGAATTCTTCTTTTTATAAGTATGCTTTCGCAGCATCAGTAGCACTGTTATTACTCAGTTTATTTGCCCTGATAAATCTTCGCAGCCAGTTAAAAGATTCTCACAATCAAATCGCGGTTTTACAACAATCTAATCAAAAGTTTACCAGCAGGGTTAATTATGTTGAAAAACAGCTGGACGAGACCAGGCAATCGCTTAACATATTCCATAATCCGGAGCAATATAAGGTTGTAAATTTAAAGGGGACTCCAAACGCGCCAACAGCTAGTATTATGGTTGCATTCAATCCGGCTAAATCTGAAGTGATGATAGATCTAGCCTCTATAAAAATGCCCGCGAATGATCCTTCACATCAATACCAGCTTTGGGCTCTTGTAGATGGAAAACCAGTAGATTTGGGTGTTTTTAATGCCGGAAATGATACAACGGGGGTGCTTAAAATGAAATCCTTAGCTAAGGCACAGGCATTCGCTGTAACCTTAGAACCAAAAGGAGGCAGTATAAATCCTACGATGGAGCAAATGATGGCAATGGGTGCTATCTAGCCGGTATTGTCAAATTGTTTTCTTCTTTATTCCTCGCTTAACCTCTTTAACCAACCTGATTTTAAAAAAGACAAATAAGCCGAGAGCAAAAACAGCCATCGCCACAATACTATAGCGGTCTTTGTTAATTCCCCATAGTAAACAAAGAACCATAACAATAATGGCTATATTATAGAATACATTTAGAAGAACCTTTTTAACCATCTAATATACAGGCATATTTGGATCATACTTTTCTTTCCAGGCAAGTATACCACCCTCCAAATTATAGAGATTATCAAAGCCTAAAGTCTGCAACTGCATTATGGCTGCAGCACTGCGTTTGCCGCTTCTGCATTGCATAATAACCGGCTTATCTGTCGCGATTTTATCCGACTCGATCATGATGCCCGATAATGGTATATTTTCTCCTCCCAAATTTGAAACTTCATATTCGAAAGTTTCACGTACATCAATCAATTGAAAGTCTTCTCCACTATCAATTTTGCGTTTTAACTCTTCAACAGTTATTTCTTCCATTTCGCAGAATTTTTAAACAAAGGTAACACTAATCCGGTATTTGCTTTAGATGTATCTTTGCGCCTCTTGTATTTAATTTTTGTTTAAATGTAACAACTTGCCCCACAGGGCGTTTTATAAAATATTATTCTTTCCATTTAATGAAGATAATTACTGATTTTTTCTGGTTTTGTTCCGGGGCGCATATAGATACGTTAAAAAAGTTTCCAACCGAACATAATAAGTATGTAGGGATAGGAGCAACTATCTTTTTCACCGCATTATTCGCCGCTCTTTCCGGCGGCTATGCCATGTATTTTGTATTTTCAGGCAGTACTCTATCCGTTGTGTTGTCGATAATTTTCGGGGCTCTTTGGGGGCTGGCGATATTCAACATGGACCGCTACATCGTTTCCAGCATATCAAAAACCGGAAGTTCCAACCAGCAAATCTTACAGGCTACCCCGCGTATCCTACTCGCTATTGTGATCGGAATAGTGATTTCCCGTCCGCTTGAACTTAAATTATTCGATAAGGAAATTCGGCAGAAACTAAAAACCAGTTACCTTAATGGGCAGCGTTCAAAAATCGACACGCTGAACCAAACTTTCAGCAATAAATACGCTGATGAATTACGAAAAATCACCGAACTAAAGGCAGAGAAAGATTCGCTCGAAAAAGATATAAACCGTTCGCGTTTCGTGCTTAATCAGGAGATTTTCGGCGATAAAAGCAATCAGACTTCGGGTAAAGTAGGCTACGGAACTTATGCCAAACAGAAAGAATCTGTTTTAAATCAAAAAGCCCTTCGGCTTGAAGCCGTCCGCTCAGAGATGGCCTCGTTCGAGAACTTCATATTAAAGCGAAAAGAGATTGACGGAATTAGTAATGAGCGTATGTTTAGCGGGAAACAACTCGATAGCTTAGCCAACTATGCCGGATTTAAAGATCGAAACTGGGCATTAGGGCAATTAAGCTTCAACACCGACGGCAGCAGAGATTTTGATACGTATTGGGCTATCTCTTTTATAGGATTTTTATTTATCCTTTTTGAGTGCCTGCCCGTATTCGTTAAACTTATGAGTCCTACCGGCCCTTATGATATCGCTTTGCAACATGTAGAGGAATCTGCTGTACACGGCTCTTACAAGAATAAGGATTATGATATTGCCGTAACCGATGGTGTTCAGGAAACAAAAGTGGAAACAGAAATTCATAAACAGAAGCAAATCATAAGCGGGAAATCCAGCCGCGAATTAGAAAATTACCCCTGGGATTAAAGCGTTTTGAAGGTTCGAACTAAGTAACCGAATCATCTTTAAACTAAATTCCCTGGTCGAAAAAGCCTCCATTCCCAGGCAGATAGCGTTATTGAGTAATTGGCCCATCTTTGACAAACTTTTTAATTTGTCAACGATCACATAGTCTGACGGTGATTGCTTAATTGAAATCCAACCCGCGGCTAAAACAAACCCATTTGCTTCCCTGCTGCGGGGCTAAAATGCCGAAAATCTAAAGGAGGTAAAGATCGCCCCGATAAAAACCTGTTTACCGAAATTCGGAATAATTGATGGATACTTTCGGCAACTTTCCCGTCTCCCCGCAATCTTCGCCCCCAATTACTATCGTTTAATTTACCTCCGTGGCAGTCGGCAATTGCGTTTAGAACCTTTTCTGCCCTATCGGGATAGGCTTTATGGATCCAATCAGTAAATACTTCAGCTATAGATCCGTTAAGCCTGATGACGGTAAATATGGCCGCTAAAATCCCTTCATCCGCAGCGGCTTTCATTAAATTAGGAATTTCATCACTGTTTAAACCGGGTACTATCGGAGCCATCATTAAGCGCACCGGAATATTAGCTGATGAAAGTTTGTTGATTACCATCAATCTGCTTCGGGCGGTCACGGTACGTGGTTCCATTTGCTGCCTCAGGGTTTCATTTAAAGAATTAATAGTAACCGTTACATGTACGAGATTCAATTTTGAAAGCTCCTGTAACAGGTCGATATCCCTCAACACAAGGTTGTTTTTACTGATTATACTTACCGGATGTTTGTATTTTAAGAAAACCTCTAGTAATGACCGGGTTATTCCCAGCTTCCGTTCTATGGGTTGGTAACAATCGGTATTCCCCGAGAGCATGATAGTTTGAGGCTGATATCCCTTCTTATTAAAAAACTTTTCCAGAAGCATTGCGGCATTACGCTTCACAATAATTTTCCTCTCGAAATCCAAACCAGCACTAAATCCCCAATACTCGTGCGAATTTCTCGCATAGCAATACAAACAACCGTGTTCGCAACCCTGATAAGGGTTAATGGAGTGCATAAAAGATAAATCCGGGCTGTTCGAGATGCTTACAATCTTCTTTGGATATTCCTCAAAGATTTGCGTCCTCACATTTTCGAGCATCTCTTCATCCAGCCCTTCAATATGCTCGCTGATGTACTTATTTTTCTGAAATTTATTATGGGTATTTATCTGGGCACCACGACCCTTAAAATATTCTTTATTCTCTTCGAAAGGCATTAACAATATTGCTAAATAATTTAGCAATATCCAAATGTTTATCAATAAATATCTCGATAATAATTAATTAAACTTATACTTTAATTAATTATATAACTAACTATATTAATACCATTTAAGTAGCCGAACCTCAATTTTACTGTTAGTTAAATTCACAATTTCCTTAAATTTATTTATATCGCTTAATCCACCCTGTCCGCGGTAATGATAAGGGTAAACTACCTTAGGTTTAAAATCTAATACAGCCTCCGATGCCTGCTTAATATCCATGGTATAAGGCAGATTCATGCACACAAAAGCCACATCAATATCTTTTAATGATCGCATCTCCGAAATATCTTCCGTATCGCCCGAAATATAAATTTTCTTATTACCCGTTTTTAGCACGTAACCGTTACCGCGGCCTTTAATATGCCTCGAACTGGCATCTTCGGGGAGATTGTACATCGGAACCGCTGTGGCCGTTATCTTTGAAATTTTAGACTTCTGACCGTTATTCAAGATTACAAGATTCGTTTTTAAAGATTGAGGAAGCAGATTAGCCACTGCCAGAGGAGCAATTAGCGTTGTTTGCGGGGTAATAACGGCCTGCAATGTTTTTAAGTCATAATGATCGCCGTGAATGTCAGTTAAAAAAATAAGGTCGGGCTTATTTGAATTTTTAAATGCTGCGGGGCCACCCGTCGGATCAACATAGATAGTTTTCCCGTTCCAATTCATTACAAAGCTGGCGTGTTGAATGGGCTGGATAATTAAGGGTCCTTTATTAGTAGAGATTTTATCATCAGATAGCTGAGCATAAGCATTTATACCGAAAAAAAGCAAAAAAGCTAGTAGGGGAAATTTCATGATACACTTTATCTATTATAACAAAGTTGGCCAGAAAGGTTTGAAAATCATTCTAAAGGCACGCTTGTTGCAATAATATTACAGGATGGCTTAAAAAACACGCTTGGATTAAGAATTTTTTTACGACATTTACTTATCGTTAAAATACGAGTGACTAATTAATTGATGACGAGGATTTTACTGCAAATATTTCTTTTTCTGGCCTTTCAGCTGAATTTGTTTGCAAATCCGGGGAATAACGCCCCTGTGCCGTCTCCCGCAAGCACCTCTAAAATTCCACATGCCATTAAAATTGATTTAAATACAGATTTTGAAGTTTTATTGTGGGAAAATACTTCTACAGTTGAATATGCCATTCCCCAATTCTTTGTGCAAAAAACTAATAGAGCTGGAGATTTATTCTGGAGAAAAAACATTGAACTTACCAATGGAGACAGAATTATTCAGAGTTCTCATAAGTTAATACCAGACGGTAACGGAGGAGTAATTATAACCTGGGAGCAGCGCCCGGAAGACATCGAAGAAACTGATCTCTACGCTCAGCGGATCGATTCTGAAGGCTCAAAATTATGGGGCGAAACCGGCATTATCGTTAATGCGAGTTCTGGATCGCAAATTTCGCCTTTTATTGTTACAGACGGGCAAGGCGGGGCAATTATAGCATGGACCGACTCAAGAAACGATCCCGGGAATAAGAATTGGGATATATACGCACAACATCTAAATTCAAACGGGGATATTGAGTGGTTAGAAGAAGGCGTTGTTTTAAGTTCGGATAGTAAGGATGAGTATATAGGCCAACTACTGGCAGAAAAAAACGGGGGCTTTACCATCGTGTGGAATATGGTGATTCCGAATGTTGCGGGAGAAGGAGAAGGGTATGAATTTTTTACTAAAAAAATCGACTCAAAGGGAGGGTGCAACACTACATTAGCTTCAACCAAATTTTTGACTCTCCCTGTGGGAACCACTAAATACCGCCTGGGAGATGCCCTTTTAGATGACGGAAACGGCGGATTCTTTCTAAGCTTATTATCAAACGTGGATAACAAAGATCATCGCTATTTACAGCATGTTAATCCTAGCGGTAACGCTACTTTTAAAAACGATCTGGGAATATTAATTAATGCTTCAATAAATCCAGATGAAATAATTAATTATCAGGTAGATACACTTGGAAATTTAACTTTAACATTCCAAGAAAACACTGATAGCCTGCTGCTTACTACCATACAAAAATTTGATGCGGAGGGTCATGTGTTTTTTGATTCGACAGCGCAAATTTCTACTCAGGAACCAGAGCCGATGTTGAGTATGGCTGCTGATACTTCTGCTAAAGATGAACCTATCGTCTCCTTTGTTGGAAATGAACTTTTCTTGACTGACAGTATAAGCCATTTAAAAGGTAATACCGATCCGAGTATAACCATAAAGCTGCAGAAAGAGACAACAAGCCATGGATCAGCACCTTCGACGAGTTCTATAAACGCAGTTATAACGCATAAAATCGTTGAAAACCAAGTTTTACAATCCAGCGGTTCTTCCAACTATCCTATAATCAATTCGGAATTGGGTATTACTAAGCTTGCTGAAGTTGAAAATTTGGCATTTGATCCCCCTGCTGTCTACCAAAAAGCGGAACTCATAAATTTATCAACCCATTTAGCCGTAAACACTCCAAACAAAGCACTCAAGCGGCCGAATTTTAACGCAAAAGCGAATGTAAGTAGCCGCCCGCTACTTAGCTTATCAGGTTTCCCTCCTGAATAATTCCCAGTTCCCTTTTAGCTTTTACCAAAGCAGATCCGATAACCTGGTGCATATCGTAATACCGGTATTCGGCCAGGCGGCCGCCGAAAATGACATTTGTTTCTGCTTTCGCAAGTTCCTGGTACCTTTTAACAATAGCCGAGTTATTTTCATCATTTACAGGATAATAGGGCTCTAGCCCTTTTGATCCTTGTAATGGATATTCCTTGGTTATAACTGTTTTGGGTTGAGTTCCGAATTCGAAATGCTTATGCTCATAAACCCGGTTATAAGGGGTTTCGGCATCGGTGTAATTAAAAACCGCATTACCCTGGTAATTTTCCTGATCAAGAGTCTCTACTTCAAATTTTAAGCTCCGGTACTCCAGTTCTCCGAATTGATACCCGAAGTACTCATCAATCTTGCCGGTAAACACAATTTTATCTCCTAATTGACTTAACGCCTCCCGATCAGCAAAGAAATCTGTGTTTAGACGAACTTCAACTCCTTCCAGCAGTCCTTCAATAATCTTATTATATCCCCCTACCGGAATCCCCTGATATTTATCGTTAAAGTAGTTGTTATCATAAGTAAACCGAACCGGTAATCTTTTGATAATGAAGGCAGGCAGTTCCGTGGCACTCCGCCCCCATTGCTTTTCGGTATAGTGTTTAATCAACTTTTCGTAAATATCCGGGCCAACAAGTTTCAAAGCCTGTTCCTCCATATTTTTCGGCTCGGTAATACCAAGGTTTTCAATCTGATCCGCAATTTTTTGTTTTGCCTCTTCAGGAGTTTTGGTACCCCAGAGACGATAGAAAGTATTCATGTTGAACGGAAGGTTGTATAACTCTCCCTTATAATTTGCTACCGGCGAATTGGTATAGCGGTTAAACTCTGTGAATTGATTTACATAGTCCCAAATTTCCTTATCGTTGGTATGGAAAATATGGGCTCCGTACCAATGAACATTGATGCCCTCCATTTCCTTACAATAAATATTGCCGCCGGAATGCTCACGTTTATCAATTACAAGGCATGTTTTTCCTGCTTTGGTGGCTTCGTGTGCAAAAACGGCTCCGAATAAACCCGAGCCTACTATTAGGTAGTCGTATTTGTTAGTCATTCTTTAAAGATGTGTAAATGATAGATAACTTTTTATATGTAACCACAGAAAAACGGTAAATTGCGGGGATTGTTTGAGAAATGATTCTTGCTAATTGATACTATATTAAGCATAACCTTAAAGAAATACACAAATGCTTCAATCCTTGATTAAAGATTTAAAGAACTACCAACATTTTAAAAAAAGCAAATCATCCTTTGAGCAGTATGAAGAATACTTGAAAAGTAAGTGCCAATTGCCGAGCCTACATCTAGTAAAGCAAAATAATATCCATCAGTGCAGAGAGAAATATAACACTCGCATACTTGTTGAGACCGGAACATTTTTGGGAGATATGGTAGAAGCTCAAAAACATTACTTTGAAAAGGTAATTTCAATAGAACTTAGTAAAGATCTACACCTTAGAGCAATTGAGAGATTCAAGGACGACAAATGTGTAACTATACTTCAGGGTGATAGTGGTATAGTATTGAAAGACCTTCTAAGCCAAATAAATCAGCCGGCACTTTTTTGGTTAGATGGACATTATTCGGCTGGCATTACCGCTAAGAGCGACAAAAACACTCCTGTCTTAGCAGAAATAGAAGTCATCATTAAACATTTGGAAACCCATATAATCCTTATAGATGATGCTCGGCTGTTTACGGGAGAGGAAGATTATCCAACTATTCCTGAATTGTGTGATTTTGTCCTCTCGCTAAATCCCTCAAAACATATTTACGTTGCAGACGATATTATATTTATCACACCAAAGGCTAAGAAAATGAAATAAGTGAATATAAATATAATTAAAAAGTTTCTCTTATACCCTTTTTGAATGCTCGCCGGAGCTGTTTGAAAGACATGAATGAATAATGGAAAATTCCACTTCGGAAAAACAACATGAACGTCATCCGCCCACCTTTCACCATAATTAGTTCTACCCATTTTTGGAAAAGGAACCGATCGAGTTCTAATGTAGCAAATTGTTTTGAAGCTTTGACCTTGGCCTTTAATTCAATAAAATAAGTAGCTATATCATCAATAGAAAAAGAATCCATGCTTCCAACAATGAAGCTATGATGTATACCGGTATTAATAAGGGTTGAACTAATACCGTATCTTTTGTGAAAATCTATAATTAATGAACGCTCTGCTTGATGCAAGGTTGTAGTAGTTGCAGATGTATTACTATCATGCAGGCGATATTTAACCAAGACATCATCAACGGTAGCTATTGGATATTTTTCTGCTATCCGAAGTCCCAGGTCATAATCTTCAGCTGGTGCATGTTCATGATAAGCACCAACAGATCTTACGATCTCCGTTTTAAATATCGTAGCAGAATTAATCAGAATGTTGTTAAAAATCATTCTGATATTTTTATTACCCCAATACTTTTCAGACTCATGCAGAGCATTTCCGTTTGAGTCAATAAAAACTGCCCTCCCACTACATAAAGCCAGCTCGGGGTGGGTTTTCATATAATTCAATTCAATTTCTAACCGTTGGGGAAAGGCAATATCATCACAATCAAGAATCGCAAAATACTTACCCCTGGCTTCTTTTATACCTTTATTTCGAGTATATACCAGCCCCATATTTTCAGTATTATGAAGTAATCTGATTCGGGGTTCAGTAAATTCAGAAATAATTTTAACACTATGGTCTGTGGAGCCATCGTTAATTATTAGTAATTCCCAATCTGTAAAGGTTTGATTTAAAATACTTTCTATTGCCTCAGACAAGAACTTACTACCATTATATACAGCCATAAAGACCGTTATAGCCGGACTATTCATATTTGCACCCAATTTTTCATGATTATACCTGAATAATCATATGAGGAGTCATTCATCCAGCTTTTAGGCGAAACAACAATTTTTCTTTCAAAATTATTTAACCAGCTGGCCCACCAGCTAAAACTACTATTTGATACTATATTATGTTTGCAACAACTCATGAGCTGCATATCACGGAAACTATCCCGCCCTGTGTTCCAATCAACATAAACCGCACTTTCTAACCCAAGCGATGCTTTGCACCATGTAATATCATTCGAAAAAACTATAAATCTCGGGTTTGAAACTTTTTTCCTGATCGATTCTATTGCTCTTTCATAGTAAGCAAGATCAGAAACACCGCTCAGTAAAGGGTCTTTGAGATAATCTCCTCTTCGCACATGTATAGAAATAGAATCAGAAGATTCAATTTCTTCCATTAATATTAGATTCTCATTGTCTAGGGGCTCTATAAACTTAAATTCGTTCTTAAGTTGATCTTCTATCCCAATTAAATAGTTGTAGTTTTGCCAGTAGCCCCAGTAATAGCGTGGCTTTGGGTCCTTAAATATCTCACTCTCGAATCCAAAAAAAATATTTTCACTTTGATAGGCCCGCTTAACTCCTTTTAATTGACGAATTTTTCTGGTTATAAAGTCCTGATTTTCATTTCGGTAAATACGAATATCATATTCAGACGCCAATGGTATCTTAATTCCAAACACCCTTTCTAGTTCGAAACCGTTGTGCAGGGAATAATCCTCGAAACCACTTAAGTCGGCCTTCACTTTTTTAAACTTCTGCTTTAATGCCAGATAAAAAGCATATTGAAACATTTGATTACCGAGCCCACCTAAAAACTTAACAATTTTCATTGTTTAATGAACCAAAAACATCCGCAACCATAAACCTGCTTTCCTAATAAGTCGATATCCGGATCCACTATTAATCCCCCATCGTTTTCATCTTCAGGGATCAGGGCGAACTCCTGCAACTTAAATCCATCAAACATCTCAATAACCTGATCTTTTGTATATATCCTATGTGCATTAAAAAAAATTCTCGAAGCGGCTCCAAGCGGAACCACAAATAAGATATTGCCCCCAACAGATGTTACCCTCTTCAATTCACTTATTGCTTTTAAGTCGCCATCATAATCCATAGGATCGCCATATCTTCCCAAGCCGATGTGCTCGATAGTATGCATGCATGATATTGAATGGACAGAATTGGTTTCGAATGGTAAGTTTAATAGATTTCCAGGCAAGGAGTCTAAATTATCAAGTACTAGTTTTGCTGGCCGATAATCGTAGAACTGTACGGGCACAAACGCCGAAAGCAGCGAGCAAAAATATAGGGTTGAAGAAATATCTATATGACGTTCAGGATTTATTTCTTTCACTTTTCGTACAGCCCAGGCGGGATGATAAACATAGTGCCGGTCAAAGTTGGTAAAGCTTGTTTTATCATTTAAGCATGGATAAAAATCAGCTGTATCAAGAGAAAAGCGTGAAATAGTTGTAGATTCCAGCTCACAAAGAATCTGATAATCCTTTAAAAGCTCGGGGTCAACGGCCTCGGTTTTCTTTTTATAAAAAAGTTTTTTTAACATGTTGGATATTTCATTTAGTCCAGAAGCAATTCTTTGTAAGATTTTGAAAATTTATCTTCATTGAAGTTCTCTTTCACATAGCTGTAGCAATTTTTATTACACTCTTTTAATTCACCAATATCAGTTGAAATCTCGGTAAGGGTTTTTATAAATCCTTCAACAATTTTTTCGTCATTCAAATCATTAGGTATTAAGAAACCATTTTTATGTTCGGGTCTTATATAACTTGGGATTTCGCCTACAGCTGTCGATATCGGTACAACTCCATAACACATCCCCTCCAAAATAACCATAGGAAATCCTTCGCGCCAGGAAGTGATTAAAATAATGTGTGCCGCTTTATAATAACTATTAAGCTGCTCTCTTTCATAAATTGGGCCTATAAGGCTAGTGTTACTTTTTACCTGATCCCTATAGGACAAGAAATCGCCTATCATTTGAAAATGAAATGGTAGCTGCCTATGGAAACTTTCGTTAGCAATTTTTACAAACAGTTCCGGCCTCTTTTCATCTGCATTTCTAGACACAAACAAAACATTTAAAGGGAAATTAAAGGCCTTTACCGTTTCGCTATCTGGTATTTTTACTTTATTGGGAATAATTACTAACCGATTCAAATATTCTAAAGGAAGATTGTTTTTTTGATATTGCTCACGATAATCATTTTTGGCATTTTCCCCGAGGATAACCCTCTTTTTTAAGTGCTTCACATAAGGCAGGCTGTAATTCTCTGCTCCTTGTGGGTCAAAAGTAAAAGCATGTGTTAAGTCTACGGTTTTTACATGTCCATCCAGAAGAGGCAAAAGAGAATAAAAAAAAGGGCTGTGGCAACCAAATACTACCGGGTGCTTCTTTCTGTTAAGTTCGTTAGCCATTTTTTTGAGCATTAGCTCTTTAAAGGACCCCTTAAATGCCCAACGACCAATCTCCATTGTTTCAGAGGCTGCCTGAAATTCTGCCTTGTAAGCATCGTTCACCGATTTATCAGTTAAAAAACAAACACATGGCACATCCCTGAAAACGTTTAGTATATCAGAGTGCACTCGTTCCCCACCACCGTATTGCCAAAAAGGGAAGAAAAAAAACAGATCGTGCTCTTTTAATAACTTAGAAATACGGGGATATTTTAAAAGAGCCCGGATATTTTCGATCTTTCTATTAATTTTTTTTTGGGTAAACATAGACTGTGGAAATCTTATTTAAACTTCAACTAAATAAAGCATTTATCAAGCGATTTCATACACGAATTTGCTTCGAATGCAGATTTAAAATGCTCAATTGCATAGGCCCGTTGTTGATTATAAAATGTTTTATTTAAAAGCAGAGATTTAATATTAGCTGCAAATTCAACCGGATCGTTACTCACCAGACACCCATTATTTGTCTTGTTGGGTAGCCCATCAATTCCCCTTTGGGTACACACTACCGGCAATCCATACGATAACGCCTCTACAACTTTTACTTTAACTCCGGTTCCTGCCAGCATTGGACAAATAGAAACTTTCGCTTTTTGATAAAACTGATTGAGATCCTCCGCATAAGATACTTTAGTTACCTCAAGCTCAACAGCTAAGTGGCTTGTAACTTTCCCAATTATGCAGATACGAAGTTCTTTAGGTAATAGAGGATATACTTCTGAAAAGAACCAATTGATAGATTTAACATTGTTCTTGTTATCACTGGCAACATAAATCAGATCAAAATCTTTTTTAACCTCATCGCTTTGACCTGGGTCACTAAACATAACAGGTACCAAACGGATCTTTTGGTTTAG
This sequence comes from Sphingobacteriaceae bacterium, assembly GCA_014380615.1. Classification (GTDB taxonomy): domain Bacteria; phylum Bacteroidota; class Bacteroidia; order Sphingobacteriales; family Sphingobacteriaceae; genus Paradesertivirga. The sequence continues at coordinate 13,555 of JACMJM010000024.1, read as the reverse complement.
AAACTGGCTGAATACGAATTGCTCATCATTTGAAATGGCCCAAACCTCATCAAAAAGCGACAATCGCCTCAATTCCTCCTGGATAGAGGTTCCCAATGAGAATTCTTTATCCGTCTGGTGTTGTGATGTTAAAAAATCATGTGTATCGATGATAGTTTTAGCACCCTTTAACAGTTCATTACCTTTTATAAGATCGGCCCAATAAGCATAGCTTATCAGAATAAAGTCGTATTTGTTGGCTTTTAATACTTTGTTGAAACACACCTGGGTATAAAAGGTAGCATAATTGGGTATTGCTCCTTTCACATAAAGCTTACTTTCAAAACCTCTTTTTGGTAATTTGTAGTCGAAATAATAACGCAGATAATTATTTTTTACGGGCTTTTTTTGGAATAATTGCACGCTGTTAACCAAGCCGCTGGATTTAAAATCATGAATATTCTCCCAGTCATCCCAGCCTTCAAGGCTTATAAAATCTACCCGAAAGTGTCTGCTCTTAAAATATTCCAGAAGCTTAATTACTCTGATCTTACATCCTTCGTTTTGATTGTATGGATTTAAAGGAAAAAAAAACAAGACGCTTTTCATAGTATTAATGGTGCCAATTAAAAGTATTAAAGAAGCTTATCAGAATATATAGCTTGAACTACTTCGCTCCAAACATTTTCGATGTCAATATTCGATATGCAAGGGAATGGATCATCTGGTTCGGTTATAAATTTACATACCCAATCACAATTAAAGCATGGCATTTCATAATATACACAGCTTAGTTCGTAATTAATGGCTTCGGGATAGGGTGTAAACCTGTTAAAATGCCCCCCGCCTAAAATGCAAATACTTTTGGTTTGGCAAGACGCTGCAATATGTACCGCGCTAGTTTCATTAGTGATCAATAATTTAGAGTTAGCTACCATACTAATGAAATCTACAAGCCCTAACTTGCCCGCTTTATTAATAACATTTGAGCCTTCGGGTAGATTATCTATTAAATAAGAGGCAAGTTCGGTTTCAAGAGGGCCGCCAGCAATAATTATAGGTTCGGAAGTATGTAATAGCAATCGTTTAATTATTTCGAGAAACCTCTTTTTTTCCCAGTTTCTTTTATGAAAACTGGATCCTGGAAACAAAACAATTCCCTTACTTTCTGTCTTCGACACAGGAAATAACGGGCCTTTAAGTTGAATACTTTCATCATCAAGAACCTGTTTAAAGAAATAAAGATGTCTTTCAAGCTCGTGAAAAATGGTTTCAGGCAGAGTTAAAAGCGAAGTATAGAACTTATCTGTTCGTTTTTTATACTTCCTTTTTTCTGTTGGATTATTGTACGCAATTGATTCTTTTGCAGCGGCTAATCCACATAAGCCATTGGCAATTAAAGTTCGCGAATAAGTAGGCTGCAATACAACTTCATAGTTCTTCTTAAACAGCTTGTAACCTAACTTTAACGTGTGTATGGGTTTTTCGTAAAGATTTTCAGCATCGGTGAAAATAAATTCGGAGACATGCTTTGAATCAAATTTAACAGCTATGTCTTTCCATTGTATATTGCCTAACACATCGATTTTATAGCCCTTGTATTTATTGGCGCTGGTTAAAACTTCAAGATAATTTCTAAACAACACATAATCGCCAATTGCATCGAGTTTTATGACGAGCAACCTCCTCTCGGAAGTTCTAATAGAGGATAAAATTTTGAAAATCCTTGATACTTTGAAGATAACAAAGCGGGTTAGTCGAAATTTATTCCGGTTCTTAATTGCCATAACCTAGCTATTCACCAAAGGCTTGCATGTCGATTAATCGCTTATAGAGCCCGTCGTTTGTTATCAGCTCTCTATGTGAGCCCTTCTCAACTATTCGGCCCGCATCAATCACTACAATAATATCGGCATTTTGGATGGTACTCAAGCGGTGAGCAATTACCAATGAAGTTCTGTTTTCCATCAGCTTATTTAAAGCATCCTGAACCAACTTTTCCGACTCGGTATCCAACGCCGAAGTAGCTTCGTCCAGCAACATGATTGGCGGATTTGCCAATACCGCTCTTGCGATGCTTATCCTTTGTTTTTGACCACCCGAAAGCCTTATTCCCCGGTCACCTACAAATGTATCGTAACCCTTGCTTGTCTTTAAAATAAATTCGTGCGCGTTAGCGATTCTAGCAGCAGCTTCCACCTCTTCCCGCTTGGCATCAGGTTTTCCAAAAGCGATATTATTAAAGATAGTATCATTGAATAAAATAGATTCCTGATTTACGAATCCCATTTGAGTGCGCAGGGACTCCATCTTAATATCTTGAATATCAATCCCATCAAACAATATCCGACCGCCATTTGGTTCCATAAAGCGCGGGATAAGATCCATAAGAGTAGATTTACCTCCTCCGGAAGGACCAACTAATGCAACTGTTTTCCCCCTTGGAATTACCAGGTTTATATGTTTAAGAATTTCTTTATTTCCATAATTAAAGCAAACATCGTCTAAAATTATTTTTTCTTTGAAAGAGTTTACCTCACGAGCTCCTGCCTTGTTTACGATTCCGGGCTTCTCATCAATCAGCGCAAGCACACGTTCTCCGGCCGCAATACCAGAATGGATTCCGCTAAAAGAATCCGTAATGGCTTTCGCAGGTCGCAAAACTTGCGAAAACATGGCGATATACATGATAAAACTGGCTGGTTTTAAGGATGAAGAAGTATCGCCACTTAGTATAAGATAGCCTCCATAAAGTACTACACAGGCAACCATGGCAACGCCCATAAATTCAGAAATTGGTGAAGCCAATTGTTGCCTTGCAGACATTGAGCGACCCAATTTTGAAAATTTAAGATTTTCATTGTCGAACTTATCTTTTATCAGATCAGTAGCATTAAATGCTTTAATTATCTTGATACCAGATAAAGCCTCGTCTAAAATGCTAATCATATTGCTGAATGATTCCTGTGAAGCAGTTGCTTGCTGTTTTAAATTACTAACAATCTTCGCAATGATTAATGCCGTAATAGGCACAACCAACAATGAATAAAAGGTAAGCTCCGCTGAGATTAAAAATAGGGTAACCACATAAGCGATAAGCTGTAATGGTTCACGGAAAACGATTTGGAGTGTATTGGTAACCGAAAACTGAACAACCTGTACATCGGAGGCGATCTTTGCCATTATATCCCCTTTTCGCTCGCTATTGAAAAATCCAATATGCAGATCCATAACATTAGAGAAAATTGTCTTTCTGATATTCAACAGTGTGTGAATACGTAAATTTTCAATAATCCTCTGGGAGAGGTATTTAAAAATATTAGCAAGTAATACAGAAACAACAATTGCCCCGCAAACCAGTTTGAGCGTACCAAACTTACTATAATGTACTATCGAATAATTCACGTAATAATTAAAAGTTCCCATAATATCCCAAATCGGGGGCACAACAGTTGGGATGGCATTTTCTGTAAGGCATTTGTTTGTCGAAAACAGCGCTTCTAACATGGGGGCGAGTAGTGCCAGATTTAAGGTATTGAAAACCACTGCTAAAAGTGTGAGGGGTATGAAAGGAAGGGCAAATCTTCCTATCGGGCTAGCGAAGGAAAGTAATCTAAAATAAGTTTTCATTCGCCGCAAAGTTACTTATTTAGCAGGTTCTTTTAAGCTGAATTTATATCGTTATAGCCTGACTACTAAAAAAGTAGTATTTTCCCTTCGATTTGCGAATGAGGCTGAAAATTAACTTCACAGATTTTTGGGACGGCTTTAAAGAAACCGATAATTTTTTCTGGAATCTTTTATCCCGCCATTACGAACTCGAACTGTCTGAAGAACCAGACGTTCTACTTTTTTCTGTGTTTGGAGACTCCTTTAAAAAGTATAAGTGCCTAAGAATATTTTATACCGGAGAGTTTCATAAACCAAATCTCAATTTGGCGGACCTTTCCCTTAGCTTTTCTCATATTAATGATTCGCGTCATTTTCGGCTCCCCTTATTTGTACTTTATCACGATTTGAGAATCCTGTTACAAAAACCATCTCCCGAAAAGATCCTGGCCCAAAAAACAAAGTTCTGCTGTTTTGTAGTATCAAATAAAAGCTGCAAAATCAGAAACAATTTTTTTGAAGAACTTTCTAAGTATAAGCAAGTAGATTCTGGAGGAAAGCTTTTTAACAATGTTGGAGGACCCGTGGCAAATAAAACTGATTTTATAAAAGACTATAAATTTGTAATCTCATTCGAAAACTCAAGTGCCCCGGGATATACTACTGAAAAAATCATCGAACCGATGTTAGTAAACTCAGTACCCATCTATTGGGGAGACCCCCTGGTGGCTGATGATTTTAACGTAAAAAGCTTCGTTAACGTGAATGATTTTAAATCCGCTAAAAAAGCGATTGAACATATTATAGAAGTTGACCAGAATGATAAACTTTACCAGTCTTATCTGGAACAGCTATGGTTTACCGGCAACAGTATTAATAAGAATTATTTACATGAGAATATTCTTGATAAGTTAATTGAAACTATCGACTCGAGACATAGCCTGGTTCTGGCAGCAGAGAATAAAGCTGATACCATTGGTACCTTTAGAGATCGGATTTTAAGAAAGCTTCGTGGTGAGAGAAAATTTTATTAAAAAAAATCTTTTTCACCTTTCGAAACACTTTTTAACTTTCTGATCTGGTATCGAAGATAAACCCAAAGACCTAAGTATTTCCTGATAAAAAGAGATTTATCTTTTTTAAATGCATCATCCTTTCCAAAGGAAGAATAGCCTTCTAAATTATAAAATGCTATTGCTAAAGGAACATGCTTCTTTCGGAAACCCGAATCGCCCCAACACTGAATATTCAAAAGATAATCTGAGAAAACAGGATACTGAAGATTAAAAATGTATTTCTTAAATACCTGCGAAGGATAGAATATACATTGCTGACAAAGGTTACGTTTAGAAATTTGGTAAGCCGAAAAACTGCCTCCATATAACTCCTTCTCAGTTATACAATCGCCATAATAGATTGTATTGTGATTATTCAAAATTGAAAGCATTTCAGAAAACCCCTCCAAAAGTTTATCATCCGATCCCAAAAAAAGAACCCAGTTTCCCTTTACGAATTTCAACGCTTTATTCATCGCATCGTAAATCCCTGAATCAGGCTCTGATTGCCAATAATCAATATAATTATCGAATTGCTTTAGTAAATTGATAGTATTGTCTGTACTTTCTCCATCAATGATTATAAGTTCGAAGTCCTGCCTGGATTGATTGAATATTGAATCAAGGCATTGGGGTAGATTTCCATCGGCATTATAGGTAACGATAACAAGGCTTACTAATGGCCTTATATTTTTATTGTACGTATTTCTGCTACCACCTTTTAATATTTGCATCTTCGGAAATCAAACCCAAAATAAGTTAATTTGCGCATTATTATGCAACAAAGTATCGACATTGTAATTCCCTCATTCAGGCTGGATGAAGATATACTCGAGGGCATTTTCACATTAATAAAGCCCGAAACTTATTTGGTACAATACTTTTTGATCGCAGATAATCCTTTGGTCGACATATCTGCATCCCTTGCGAAAAGCATTGAAGAAAATAATGTCCGGTTAATTATAAACCCTTTCAATTTAGGCTTTTCAAAAACCCGCAATAAAGGCATTGATGCCGGCATAGGGGACTGGATCCTTCTTTTGGATGATGATATTGTACCGTCTAAAGATCTGCTGATTTCTTATACAGAGGCCCTAAAAGAATTTCCGGAATGCCTTGGACTTGCAGGTTCCACCCAATTTCCCGAACCGTTTAATTCCGTTACCAAAGCGCTCAGCATAAACGGATCGGTTGGGCATTTCGCAGCAACTAGAAGAGGGGAAGCCATTTCATGGACGCCAACCGCAAATGTATTGTTAAATAGAAAAAAATTAGCCGAACGTCGTTTTCGACACGAGTTAGTTAATGGAGGCGAGGATATTGAATTGCTTTTTAGGAATAGCGTTGAAAATACTCAAAAGTATATTACAGTGCCGGAAGCGAAGGTATTGCACCCCTGGTGGAATAAAGGTAAAAGCCAGCTGAACAGAATGTTTCGCTATGGAAAGGGAATCGGCGATATAATGGATCTTCCCTATCAAAAGAATTATACTTTTTATGACTTTACCAGCACTACTGAAACATTATTCATTCTGATTTTGCTTACTCCCGTTATAATAGCATTAAATGGAAATATAACCTTTCTCTTAGTAGTTGCCATAATTGTGTGTATCGCAGAAATTTTAACCAACATTATTAGATGCAAGAGATTAAGCCGGAAAATATCTTTACCACTGGCTCTGCAAATGCTTCTTCATAAAAATGCTTTTGAAGCCGGAATTTTTTCACAGGTTATGAGTACCGGAAAAATTAGCTTTTTGTTTAAAAGATTAGATGTTAGTTTTAATAAACCTCATCCCGAACATTTCAGGCTTAACCGATGGAAAATAATTAAGCTAATGATAATTGGTATACTTATGGGCGTATACCTTTCTTAAAGTAAACTCTCAAGGTAGCCGTTATTACAAGTTTTGGTTTTAAAATTTATTGCGTCGAGATAGGCTTTATAATTGCTGTTTTCCTGATCACGCGAGTTCAGTTTATGAAATAAATGAAAACATATAGCGGTCATTTTAAGCTGTTTCCTTTTTATACCATAATTAACCAGCCTGGCTGCTAATTCAATATCTTCATGCCCCCAGCCGGTAAGGTCGTTGTTATATCCATTAACTGCGATAAAATCTGATTTCCAAAAAGCAAAATTACATCCTCGCAAATCATTCGTCTTAACCGGATCTCCGTAAAAAAGCGGACTTAACACGGGGAGCCTGGTCGAATTTATCCTTGAACCCACACCCTTAGATAATAGACTGATTTTCGCTTGTTTAGATTTGATCAATTCCTGAGTAAGCTCTTCGCTTAATTTCCCCCTGCTTCCTTTTATAAAATACCCGTATGTAGCCTCCTTTATATGATCATTTACAAACTCGGGGTGAAGCAAAATATCTCCATCAATTTGTATAATATAATTTCCCGAGGCCGAATGAATAGCTTTGTTCATGATGATTGTTTTCCGAAAACCATCATCAGTATGCCAAACATGTTTAAGCGGTATTGGAAATATTGCTTTATATTTTTCTATCAAACTGGCCGTTTCCTGCCTCGATCCATCATCCGCTATCACCACCTCATCCGGAAGAATTTTTTGCAATAGAATACTTTCCATAACCAGTTCAAGGGCTTCTGGCCAATTATATGTAGATATGAGAAGTGAAGTTAATTTCCGCACTATAAATACTGATTAATCCCTTTCACACAAAACGTTTTGACGTCTTTTATAGCATCTTTAAATATAGATAAATTGCTATTAAGATTTTCTTTCATATTCTCATTATGATAGATGTGAAACACCTGGCCCCCCATTTTTATAAAACGCTTTTTAACCCCCGAATTTAATAATCGAACTACAAACTCTTTATCCTCCGGGCCCCATCCTTTAAAATCTTCGTTATATCCATTTACCGCAATCGCATCCTTTCTCCAAAATGCCATATTGCATCCGTGAATTTCATATCGCTCATCACCTTTCGATTTATAATTATATTCAAAATAGTTCCACAAAAACGGAACATGCAGGGCACTTAATTTATTACTCAAGCCCTTATTGAATATCGAAAACTTTATACTTTTTGATACAAGTAATTCTTTAGATAATTTTTGGTCCAGGTAAATTCTGCTTGCCCTTACAAAGGATCCGGATTTGGAGAAAGCGATATGATCGGAAATGAATTTTTTATGCAGTATTAAATCACCATCAATTTGAATGATATAATCTCCTTTAGCCGCGGCAATGGCTTTGTTTCTGATTTGAGCCAACCGAAATCCATTATCCTCGTGCCAAACATGTTTAAGCGAAATATTGAAGCTTCCCCGGTATTTTTCAATCAAAAACTTTGTTGCCTCTCCCGAGCCGTCATCTGCGATAAGAATCTCGTCCGGAAGTGTTTCCTGGGCCAGAACACTTAGTAAACATAGCTCCAAGGCTTCGGGCCAGTTGTAAGTTGAAATTATAAGGGAAGATTTTAATGCTGTCATTAACTCAACTTCTTATAATTCTTATACTCACCAATCCGCCAACCGGTTAAGTCTTCTAACTTTTGAAGAACCCGATATCGTGTACTCATTTTATTTTTTAGGGTGGTTGGATCTACAGAAAATTTCCAATTACATGTACTTACTCTTTTTTGCATCACGGCCGGGTGGCTTTCTTCAAACCTTAAAAGTCTGTGCGCATTTCCATAATCAAATTCGCTGTCCTCAGCTATTTGATTGATGGCAAAAGGCTCATTAGTATAAAATTGATTAAAATTCCTCACCTTGTTAATCAAGCCTTTAGGCGGCTTCACCCATCCATAATGATAAATATAAGCATCAATGAGTTTTACCTTTAATTTCCTGCCATTTTTTCTAAACCCTTGAGCATCGCGGTAAGAGTGAATACCATTTCCATATCGAAGCACGCGAATTTCATTACGATACCAGCGCCTTGAAGAAGCAATGAAATCGAATGAGGCATAAAAATGGAGATACTTGAACAACAGTCCCTCGATTTTTTCATCGTTCAAATAAGCTTCCATTTCCCTTTTCACTATCTCAAGATATTTTTCATGTAAACATTCGTCACCCTGAATATAAAAAGCCCAGTCTGTATCCGGAGAAATCGCCGCATAGGCTTTATCGGTTTCTTGGGCAAAAACAGCTCCGCCCTCCTTTATTGATTCATCCCAAACAGTATTAATAATCCTGATTTTTGGAGAATCAATATCTCTGATCAGCCTCTCCGTATCATCGTCCGAATTACCCAAAGCCACAATAAATTCGTCACAAAGCGGAAGTATAGATAATATCGCTTCCACTATGGGATAATCATTTTTTACAGCATTCCTGATAAAGGTAAAACCTGCTACTTTCATAGTTTTATTGAGGTTTGATAACTGGCGTTGATAGTTGTTTCTTTTTCCAATGCTCATCTCCTCCGTATAAAAAGAACTTTCCTAAACGGTATTTAAAAATCAGATGCTCTTCATAATCGATACCACACATTCGATATGGTATTGATGGATTTTCAAAAAGACATTCATTTATAGCTTTGCTATAAACTGTGGGCCCGGTCATCGAGTGAACATCATGCGGAAATTTGTTTAAGGAAATATTCTCCAAAATTAAATCTAAGGTTCGTTTTAAAAAAGGATGACCTGCTTCATACACCAGAGCCCATTGTACATAAAGATCGGGATTCCCTTCTAAACTGATAACCGCCTTATCCTCAGGCCGAATAAAATCACTTAACCGACCTTTTATTCCACTATCTATGTCAAGGTAAACTCCGCCCCTTTTTAATAGAATCGCGTATCGAAACATATCTGCCTTAGCCGCTCCGATATTAAGTTGGCGATAGGCTTTTAGCACCTCCTCTCCAAATTCGTCCGAAAAAAACGCTTCTATCCTTTCGTCATCGTAAAACTCATACTGATATTCAAGGTTTCGCTTTCTGAAACGATTGATATGCCACCTTGTAATAAAAGGTAGCTTTTGAGATTTGAAAGTTTGGTAAATAACTTTAGGTATTGCCATACGATCTACAATGAGCAAAGATAATTGTATGGCTGTATTTATGATGGTTAATTATCTAACTTTAGAATTAATTAAGTCTATGACGGAAACACTCACTTTTAAAAGCTTCAGGGATATTTCAAGGAAGTTAACTATCGTTGAGAATGATTTAGAGGGCGCAGACAAAATTCTCTCCTCGCTTAAAGTAAGTAAAACTCCTGTAATCGGCATAACAGGCCCCCCAGGTGCCGGCAAAAGCACTCTGGTATCTAAAATTATTGATGCCCTAATAAAGCGAAATAAAAGAGTAGCCGTTATCGCGGTTGATCCCAGCTCCCCCTTTACTTCAGGATCTCTGTTAGGCGACAGGGTAAGAATGCAGGAATTTTCATCTAATCCAAATGTTTATATCAGGTCTGTTGCTGCAAGGGGCGCATTAGGCGGCTTATCGGCCAAAATAATTGAAATTACGGATGTTATTAAATCTTTTGAATTTGATTTTATTATTGTTGAAACGGTGGGTGTAGGGCAGTCGGAAATAGAGATTGCCGGACTTGCCGATTTTACTCTGGTAGTTTTGGTTCCGGAATCCGGCGATGAGGTTCAATCTATCAAAGCCGGTATAATGGAAATCGCTGATGCGTTTATTGTTAACAAAGCCGACAGGGAAGGAGCCGACTATTTTGCCCGTCATCTTCAAAGTATTGCGGGCTCATCTCAAATTCCGGTATGTAAAACGGTAGCCATTACAGGCGAGGGACTTTCTGAAATTATGGATTTAATAGAGGTAGTTGCGCCCGAACATAAAAATAAGGTAGCCTTGCTGGCAAGAAAAGCATGGAAACTCATTCAGGAAAAGAGAATGAAGGATCTTAGCCTACAACAATTACAACAAGAACTTGAAGCCGTTTCGACTTATCCAGATTTCAACCTCTATAAATTCGCTGAATCTAAGCTCAGGAGTTCATAATTTCTTCGATCTCCTCTGCTTCTATAGGGATATCAGCCATCAAATCAATGTTTCCGTTCTCGGTAATCAGGATGTCATTTTCAAGACGAATACCTAACCCTTCTTCCTTTATATATATGCCCGGTTCGCATGTTAATATATTCCCTGCTTCGAAAGGTTTGTACCTACTGGCGAAATCATGTACATCAAGTCCTAAATGATGCGATGTACCGTGCATAAAATATTTTTTGTAAAGAGGCATTGCGGGGTCTTGCCGTTCTACCTCGAATTTGCTTAATAGTCCCAGTTTTATAAGCTGCTCACTCATAATTTTACCCACCTCATCATGGTAATCATTCCATATTGTGCCCGAAACAAGCATTTTTTTCGCTTGTTTCATAACATATAAAACCGAATTATACACATCTTTCTGGCGCTTTGTAAACCGTCCGTTAACCGGAACAGAACGGCTTAGGTCTGCATTATAGTTTGCATATTCTGCTGCGAAGTCAAATAGTATCACTTCGCCGTCTTTACATAGTTGATTGTTATCGTTGTAGTGAAGGATATTGGCATTAGCGCCGGATGCTATAATAGGTGTATAGGCGTGTCCGGTTGCGCCCTGCCGGATAAATTCATGGATAATTTCCGCCTCAATTTCATACTCCTTAACCCCTGGTCTTACAAATTTCAGCACTCTTCTAAACGCATCGCCGGTAATTCTGCAAGCAATTTGGGTGAGATCTATTTCCCGTGCAGACTTTCCCGCCCGCAACTCGCGTAAAATTGGAGCAGAGCGTTTATAATCATGTAAAGGATATTTCTCCTTCAGATCATTAATAAAACGAAGATCGCGATAACTTACTTCCTGCACAAAACGGTCGTTCTCATTAGTATTCAAATAAATACTTTCGCTATAATTAATTATAGAAGGCAAAATAGACCATAAATCATCCAGCCAAAAAATGCTGGTAATGCCCGAAGCCTCTCTTGCTCTTTCTTTAGTATATTTATGTCCTTCCCACACTGCAATATGCTCGTTGGTCTGTCTTAAAAAGAGTACTTCCTTGTATCTCAAATTAGGACAATCAGGAAATAATATCAAAATCGATTGTTCCTGATCAATTCCGGTTAGATAAAAAAAATCGGAATTTTGTTTGAAAGGAAATGTTTGGTCTCCGCTGCGTAAGTATTCGTCGTTAGAATTAAAAATCGCTATCGCATTGGTTTTCAGTTTACTTACAAATTTTTCACGATTCTCTCTAAACAAAGAGGCATCAATTGGGTTATACTTCATAATTAAAAAACAAATTTAATAAAAGATAAACCTTTTTATGATTGTTGTGTTTAGCAGAATAATAGGAATGGTATTTGACAATTATTTGGTGATATCAAACTTATAATTAATTTTGTGAAAAATTACGCAATTAAAAATTGTTTAACCTTAAAAAAAACAAAGCATGAATTATTCTACAATTAAAAAAGTTGTTGCTTGCTCGATGGTGACGATGGTAGGTTTCTCTACCATGGCACAGGAGACGACCACGACAACAACTACAAGCTCTACTGCCACCGTGTTTGGCGGGAGAGGACAGTACAGAACATGGTCTTTAGGAATTAACGCAGGTGTATTAGCGCCAGTTGTATTAGTTGGTGGTACTAACGATTACAATAGCTGGGAAATGTCTCTCGGTTACGGATTCACACTTCGTAAACAATTAGGACATGCTTTCGGTCTTGAAGGTTCTTACTTAAGAGGACGTGTAAAGGGCCATAATGAAAACGATAATGACGATAAAGTTGGTCCGTCTTTCAACACCAACCTTGATCATTCTGCAGTGCTTTCTGGTGTTGCGAATGTTGCGACTGTGGATTTCCTAAAACGTGAAAACGCTATTAACTTTTTCGTAAAGGCAGGATACGGTATTGCTTGGTACAATACAGCACTTAGAGCAACTCCTAACGGTGCTGAAGTTGATTACAAAGGAAAGTACGGACCAAAAGCACCACGTACTAATACCAACGCTAAACAACAAGTAGTTCCTGTTGGATTAGGTGTTAAGTTCAAACTTTCTGATCGTATGAACTTGGATCTTGGATACAGTATGTATTTCCTTGATTCTGACAACTTTGATCTTACTTATGCAAACGCAACTTCAAAAGATAAGTTCTCTTACGGTTACGGTGGTTTAGAATTCTCTTTGGGTTCTTCTGCTAAACCTAACCTTGATTGGGTTAATCCAGTTGCGTTAATGTACGACGAGTTAAAAGATCCTACATTACGTCAGGAAGTTGAAGCTTTGAAAACTCGTGTAAGCACTTTAGAGAATACAGTTAACCAACTTTCAGCTGATGCTGATGGTGACGGTGTTGCTGACAGATTCGACAAATGCCCAGGAACTCCTGCAGGTACTGTTGTTGACGGATCTGGTTGTCCTTTAACTCACCCTGAGGCTTCTGCTTTAGTAACTCCAGGTGCTACTGGTTCAGTTATCCAGTTTGAGTTTGACAGTTCAGTATTAAGAACTTCATCTTACCCGGTTTTAGATGCGGTTTCTGCTGAATTAAAAGCTAACTCTGCAACTAAAGCAACTTTAGAAGGTCACGCTTCTTCAGAAGGTACAGATACTTACAACATGAATCTTTCAAGAGACAGAGCTAATTCAGTTAAAACTTACTTAGTTAACTCTGGTGTTGACGCAAACCGTTTAAGTGTTAAAGCTTTCGGCGAAAGCCGTCCGGTTGCTTCTAACGAAACAGAAGAAGGTCGTTCTCAAAACCGTCGTGTTGAGATTAAAAAATAAGATAATACTGTCTTAAGCAGATTATCAAGAGGCCGTCTCATAAGCAATTATGAGACGGTTTTTTTATGCTTTGATTTTGAAGATTCCACGTCGATGGCATTTTCGTTATTAGTGTTAGCTAATGTTATTCTGGTAAGTTTTATAGGCTGGCGGCAGAGCAAAAGATC
>JACMJM010000023.1 GCA_014380615.1 Sphingobacteriaceae bacterium | reverse complement strand
CGCTCAATAAAATTCATATCCGGATCAGATAAAAACCCTAATTCTAAAACTCCTATTAACTGATCATTAAATACTATTGGCTCTACAAGAATAGATTGTGCGCTTACATTCACAAAACTCCCAGTGAGGGTCATATTAGAGCCTTCTGTTTTATTAATGATAATACTCTTGCGATCTACAGCCGCTTGGCCAATAATTCCTTCACCCAAAGAAATTAGTTGATTTAGGGATGAATCATGGCAGTGTTTTGCTTTAAGTTCCAACATTTTCAGATTGCTGTTGAAAATATAGAATGACCCAACTCGAGCAGTTGTGAATTCGCTAATGTTTTTTAAAATGATATCGCACAAAGATTCGATACTTATTTGACCACGCATAGAGCGATCTAAAGCCATGGTTCCTGAAAGAAGTAAGTTTTGCTGGCTGTTTTCCCTCGATATTAGTTCCAGTTGCAAATTATTTTGCAACAGATTTGCTTCAGTTATTTTTTGTCTGTTGAAGCTTTTTCGAATGAACATGAAGAGAATGGATATGAGCAACACAATAAATACACTCCCTACATAGAAAATCTTTTTGGTGTTATTTGAGTTGGTATTGCTTTCAATGCGTCTTTTAATTAGAATCTGCGACTGTGTACTTCTTATAGTTTCGATCATGAGTTCCAACCGATCGAGCGTTTTATCTTCAGCCAGAACTTCCTTTGCTTTTTTCATTCCATCCAGGTTTGCCACCCAAAGGACCTTTGTTAAGGCAAATAGTTTTTGCTGAACATGCTCCTTGAGACTATCCGAGACCGCTTGTTGGGTCGGGTCATGATCTAAAAGAAACGTAACCCGATCTACAGAAGGATTAATTTTGCTCAAGGCATCGTTGTATTTTTCGAGATATACTGGTTGTTCAGTTGCAATGTAGCCCCTCACATTGCTTTCAGCTTCGACGATATTAAAGACTACCTGGTTTGTGAACTTTAAAATTTCTTGCGTATTATCAACAGCGTTCCCATCTTGTTGAAATTCTTCAATTCTACTATATGAGATATAGACTCCTATAAATACAGCAATAATGGTCAACATAAAGCCAACTAATGTTTTCTGTTGAAATGTGGATTTTAACATTTAAATAAATTTTTGTTTGTAATACGTTAAATAAATTGCCCCGGTTTCAATAATTTATTAAAATTATTAAGCTTTTGTTAGGAATTTTTAAATTAACATATACAAAATACTGATATGAATGAGCTGTAGGGTAGATATGCTCTATAATTCTATTATTTTATATGGATTTGTTGCATTGAAAATTTAAATCTTCAAGAAAAATATAACGCTGAGTTTAAATTAAGTTTAGATTATCTTAACAAATAAAATGACTGAAGTGTCCTGAATTTATTTATAAACCGTAGGAGTGCTGGGCTTAATTCTCACAATGTAGGAGCATGTACTCTCTAATCATGGTCCAATTAAAAGAAATATTTCTTTTAATTGGTTTGGTACATATACCTTCAAATAAGCCTCTAAAGCAGAGTTGCCTTGAGTTGCTATTTCTAGAAGCTCTTGATCGCATTGGGGTATTCGCAGATTATCGGTTTCGAGGATCATTGGTTGCTTTATAGTAATCAACAAAACTAAGAATTACCGTTCGTTTCCCAGCAAAAGAAAGCAGCCAGGTAGCTTATGATTTACTGTATAAACTAAAGATCCAACGTTTAACTTTATCCGTGTTCCGCTCAAATAAATACCAGAAAAGCGTTGAGTAAAGCAGAATAAATAAACATAGGGCTATATAAATAACAAAATTCTTTGCATTCGATTCCATCACCTGGAAAGACAGCCAGCTTGTTACGAACATACATAAGGGCAAGTGCGTTAAATATAAAGTGTAAGATAAGTTTGACAGATAAGTTGCAAATTTTTTGAAAATGGGCGTTTTTATCTTCCAGGTAGACAATACAGGTATCAATAAAGCAAAAATGAATCCTAATGTATAATCGTTAAAAAAAAGTGGATTCTGTTTTAATCTTATCATAACTAATACAATACCAAAAACAAGGAGTATAAAAAACTTCAAGAAATTTGGAAAGATAAAACCCCGGCTTAGTCTTTTATAAATGATATAGCTGACACCACCCATTAGCCATACAAGGAAATAGATAGCTATTTCAGAGCCAACAAAAATAAATACTGCTATTGCCAATAAGGAAAACAACACTTTAATAAGTAAACTATATTTTGGATAAACAATGAAGTACAAAACAGGGAATAAAACATAATACCAAAATTCAAAAGGTAAGATCCAGGTAGGAGTATTGAACCCCAGGGTTGGAACAAGAATCGTCTGCAGAAAAAACACATTACCCATAAACACAGACGGGTTTAACGATTCTCTGGCATTAAGACCTTCGAAATACTTTATTTGCTCTGTATAACCCAAAGAATCGGAGAAAAAGTTGTATCCGAGTTTATCAATAATAAAACCAACAAGAAGCGCAGGGATCAATACGGTCCAAAGTCTGGATAATCTGTTAATTGAATATTTGCTGAAGCTCCACTTATTGGCTCTTGCTGATTCATCAATGCTCTTGATGATAAAAAAACCGCTCAGTACAAAAAAGATGATTATAGCCTGATGGCCGTAACCGGTTAAAAAATAAAATAACTTGGTAAATAAGCCAGATTCGGAGAATGTAAGTTCTTTGAAACAGATAATTCTCAGATGGCCGGTAAATACGCTTAATGCCGCTAAGCCTCTAACCAGATCCAACCATAAAAAACTATTTTCGTGTTTCATTAGCTAAGTTGCCTTCTCCGGCTTAAACTTTAATTAAGCTGCGTTAGCAACTAATTGATTTAATAAATTTTGAAGCACTATAATAAACTAATGCTTTGTATTTTCAAATGTTTTTTGGAAAATTTAATTTAAACTTTAATTCACAAAAGGGGATAGTTTTGATTTTATCGATTCACCTATTAATTAAAAGAATATGTTAAATGATTCGGGCTGGGTTAGACAGGGTTTGTCCCCGACTCAGCAAGGTAGTGCTAACAAAGGAAGTGTTATCTGTTTTGAAATTTTGCCTTAACACAAGTGGTTTAATCACAGGCCTCCGTTTTTTAAATGCCCGGATTTTGCGATACTGTCTCTTTAAGAACCCGAACTTATCTTGTTAATTTTATAACTTTTCGGTTTTTATCCCGTATAGAAAAATACTTTAACCAATCGCTACTAGTGTGTTGTCATTGTACTATGTAAGGGTGATAATCGGCACGGCATTTTATCCTTGACACGACATTAATCTTATCTAAAGTCAGTAAACTCTAATTAGATGTATGAAAAAAAGTATACATAATAAACGCATCAAGCTTTATTCACTTTTAATTGCTTTTGCTTTTCTGGGTAAGGGTGCCGCCTTTGCACAACCTGCCGAGGTTAAGTTTAAAAATATCTCGTTAAAGGAGGGATTATCACAAACCTTTGTACAATGTATTGTTAAGGATAGCAAGGGTTTTATGTGGTTTGGAACCAGAAATGGTTTAAACAGGTACGATGGATATAATGTAACAGTGTACACTAACAACCCCGCCGATCCTAAAAGTATCAGTGATAATAGTATTAATGATATAGTTGAAGACAAAAATGGTAATCTCTGGATTGGTACCAATAAGGGGCTAAGTAAGCTCGACAGAGAAAAAAATATATTTATTAGCTTTAATCCGGCCGGGAAAACGATTAAAGTAAGCGATCTCATTGTCGACTCCAAAGGACGCATTTGTATTGCCACACAAGGCGACGGGATATTTTTATATAATGTTGCTGAGAATAAGTTCAGCGGGTTTGTTCAGAAAGGAGCTAGTGGAAATAATATCCTTAAGATCTTTGAGTTTTCGGAAGATGTTTTTTGGGTAGCTAACCGGTTGGGGCTTGATCAGGTGGATTTGAAAGCAAAAAGGGCTATCAGATTTCGCACCGATGTAAAAAATCCAACAAATATTCCCGGAAAAAATATAAGAGATATATTCAAAGACTCAAAGGGGAATATATGGCTTAGTGTGTATCGTGTAGGTTTATCGCGGTATGTAAGCACCAGTCGCTCATTCGTTAATTTAAAATACGAGGCTTCGCAAAAGAATGGTTTGACCGATGCTCTTATTTGGGATATAGATGAAGACAGCAGGGGGAATTTGTTGTTGGGTACAGAAAGTAAAGGGGTTTGTGTGTTTAATCCTCAAACTAATACATCGTTCTCCTACGAACCTAATCCCTATGATTCTCAGAGCTTAACTCATTATTGGATAAGAGCCGTTTACAAAGATAATTTCGGGAACTTTTGGTTTGGTACCCGGGCGGGAGGAGTAAGTTTTTTACCTAAAAACGGCGATAAATTCAGGCATATTCCCCAAAACCTTCAGGGCAAGGGGCTAAATAATAAGTATGTACAAGGTATTATTGAAGATAGCAAACAACGGGTTTGGGCGGCAACCGATGGCGGTGGTGTAAATATATATGATCCCCAGACTAGAAAATTTGAGTTTCTGCTGTCTGATTCTTCGGTACGCAATTCCTTAAGCTCAAATAGTGTTCGTTCAATCTTAGAAATTGATAATGAAATTTTCGCCATAGGTTTCGACAAAGACGCAGGGCTCGATATCCTGGATTATAAAAAGAAAACGATAACACATTATCCTACTGATAGTAAAGTGGCGGGAGCCAACAGGCTGTCGGGGAAAAATATGTCGTGTATACTAAAAGACCGTTATGGTAATCTATTGATAGGTAGTTTGGGAGGGGGGCTTAATAAGCTTAATTTATCTACGAAAGCAAATACCAAATACAAGTCAAATAAAGGCGATAAAAACCGGCTGTTAGATGATATCGTGCATGCACTTTATGAAGATAAGGATGGCCGCATATGGGTGGGTACCGAAAGCGGATTGAATATCTTCGATCCGATTAAGGGTCTTTTTACGAAGGTTCCGTTAGTGAAAAGCATTCTCGAGCCCAATGTAACGTGTATGCTGGAAGACAAAAACGGCACTTTATGGGTTGGAACAAGCCTCGGTTTATCAATAGTTAAAAATAACGTCTGCATTGCAACCTATTCCATGAAAGATGGTTTGCCAAGCGATGCAATTAAGGGGATACTGCAAGATAAAAATGGTAATTTATGGATCAGTTCAAATAAAGGAATCAGTAAGTTCAATCCGAAAACCAAAGTTTTTAGAAATTATGATGTAACGGACGGTTTGCAATCGGACGAATTTAATACTGGCGCATGTTACCAGAATAAAAGTGGAACCATGTATTTTGCCGGCAATAATGGGTATAATATTTTTCATCCTGATAGTGTAAAATATAATACTGATGTCCCTCCGGTTGTTTTTACAAATTTTTTATTATTTAATAAGCCGGTAACTTTTCAGGAAACGAATTCGCCATTAAGTCAGGATATTTTGGTGGCTAAAGAAATTGTTCTTCCGCACGAAAAGTCGGTGTTTCTCTCTTTCGAGTTTGCGGCATTGAACTATACCTCCGCAGAAAACAATGAGTACGCTTACAAGCTCGAGGGCTTTGATAAGGACTGGAACTATGTAGGCTCAAAACGGTTCGCAACTTATACCAATTTATCTCCGGGTAACTATGTTTTGCAGGTTAAAGCCTCTAATAACGATGGTTTATGGAATAAACAAGGTACATCTATTAAAATTGTAATCAACCCTCCTTATTGGATGACCTGGTGGTTCAGAACTTTAGTTGTTTTGGTCGTGGCCGGTAGTATTTATTTGTTCTTCGTTTACCGAACCGCTGCGCTGAAAGCTCAAAAGGAAGAGTTAGAGAAGCAGGTAAAAGAACGTACCTCTAAAATTGAGAACCAGGCGAGTGCCCTTCAAAGTATAAATGAAGAACTGCAGGCCCAGTCTGAAGAGCTGCAGGCGCAATCAGAAGAATTACGAATTCAAACTATTGAGTCGCAAAGTGCGCGCGAGGAGGCAGAGAAGGCCAACCTGGCGAAAAGTTCTTTTCTAGCGGTAATGAGCCACGAAATCAGAACGCCGATGAACGGCGTTTTAGGGATGTCGTCGTTATTATGTGAGACATCGCTTGATCAGGAGCAAAGAGAATACGCAGATACCATAAAAACCAGTGGCGAGGCTTTGTTAAATGTTATTAACGATATACTTGATTTCTCAAAAACCGAGTCAGGCAGCCTGGAACTCGATCCGCATGATTTTGATTTAAGACAGTGTGTTGAAGATGTTCTTGATATTTTTTCGGGTAAAGCCGCTCAAACGGGCATAGATCTCATCAGTTATATCGATCCGTCAATCGCAACTCATCTGGTTGGCGACAGCATGAGGCTTCGTCAGGTGTTAATCAATCTGGTAGGTAATGCCATTAAATTTACACAGGAGGGAGAAATTTATGTAGGTGTTACTTTAGCGAAGGAAATTAATGAGGATGAATTGGAGTTGCGATTCGAAATCAAAGATACCGGGATAGGAATTCCTTCAGATAAGATCTCGCGTTTGTTTAAAGCCTTTTCGCAGGTAGACTCATCCATAACACGAAAATATGGCGGTACAGGCTTAGGGCTGGTAATTTGCGACAGGCTGGTTAACTTAATGGGAGGTAAAATTGTTGTCGAGAGTGAATTAAATGAAGGTACCACGTTTAGCTTCTCCATAATCCTTCCCAAAGGGGAATCTGTAGAAAACGACCTTAATAAAGCCATTGTTTCTCATCAGGGTAAACGTGTTCTTATTGTTGATGATAATCAAACTAATTTACGCATTCTCGGGCAGCAGTTAAAGCAGTGGAATTTGGCTGTAGAAACCGCACAATCGGCCACGGAAGCACTTTCTTTGTTGAAGGAAAGCAAACTATTTGAATTAATAATCACCGACATGCAAATGCCGGAAATGGACGGAGTTCATTTAAGTACCCTGGTTAAAAAGGATTATCCTGCTTTGCCGATAATTTTATTGAGTTCGATTGGTGATGAAACAAGAAAAAAATATGCCGATCTCTTCAGTTCAATTATAACCAAGCCTGTTAAGCAGCAGCAATTGCTTAAAGTAATTCAGCTGGCTTTTAATACCGTTAAGTCTGTTGCGCCCGAAGCAAAACCTGTTAACGTGCTTTATGAGAAGTTTGCCGAAGAGAATCCTTTAAAAATACTGATTGCCGAAGATAATTTAATAAATCAAAAGCTGATAATCAGGGTTCTAAGTAAATTAGGGTACAAACCAAGCCTTGCCTCAAACGGGCTTGAGGCTGTGCAGGCATTGCAAAAGAATTTCCACGAGGTGATATTAATGGATGTTCAAATGCCCGAAATGGATGGGCTGGAAGCTACAAGGCAAATCAGAAAAACCTTCGAAAAGCAGCCGATTATAGTAGCAATGACGGCAAATGCAATGGTTGAAGATAAAGAAGAGTGTTTCCAGGCAGGCATGAATTATTATATTGCCAAGCCTGTGGTGATGGAAGAACTGTTAAAGGTTTTGGCCGAGGCTTCACGAACATGTGCGCTCAATGTAACGCAATGTTAAATTAAGCTCAATGTAGGGCAACGCCAAACGCAAAAGAGGCCCCAAAATAAAAAATGGGGCCTCTTTTGCGTTAATTTATGAGCGGTTTAATCTCTTCCTAAAACCTCTTCAAGTTTTTCTCCGGTTACGGTTTCCCTGATTTTAATTTCAAGCTCGTCCATAAGTTCCGGATTATCAAGAATCAGTTGCTTAACCGCATCGCGCCCCTGGCCAAGCTTGGTGTCGTTGTAGCTAAACCACGAACCTGATTTGCGGATAATATCGAATTCTACACCGAGATCAATTATCTCACCCGCTTTAGAAATACCCTGGCCAAACATAATGTCGAATTCAGCTATACGGAAAGGAGGGGCAACCTTATTTTTTACAACTTTAACCTTAACCCGGTTTCCTGATACTTCCTCACTGTCTTTTATCTGAGATGTTCTGCGGATATCTAAACGTACAGATGCGTAGAATTTAAGTGCGTTACCACCGGTAGTTGTTTCAGGGTTTCCGAACATAACACCGATTTTTTCTCTTAACTGATTGATAAAGATACAGCAGCATCCTGTTTTAGAAATAGTACCGGTAAGCTTTCTCAATGCCTGCGACATTAAACGAGCCTGTAAACCCATTTTCGAATCGCCCATCTCACCTTCAATTTCCGCTTTAGGCACCAATGCGGCAACCGAGTCGATAACAATAATATCAATGGCACCCGACCGGATAAGATTGTCGGCAATTTCAAGTGCCTGCTCGCCGTTATCAGGCTGAGAAATAAGAAGATTTTCTATATCAACACCCAATTTCTTGGCATAATATTTATCGAAAGCGTGTTCAGCGTCAATAAATGCGGCAATGCCACCTTTTTTCTGGGCTTCGGCAATAGCATGAATGGCTAAAGTGGTTTTACCGGAAGATTCGGGTCCGTAAATTTCAATCACACGGCCTTTAGGTAAGCCCCCTATCCCGAGGGCGATATCAAGTGTTAATGATCCGGTAGATATGGCATCCGTTTTCTCAATCGCCGTATCACCCAATTTCATTACAGTTCCTTTACCATATGATTTCTCAAGTTTATCAAGAGTAAGCTGGAGTGCTTTCAATTTATCTGCGTTGCTCATTATTTTAGTTTATCTTGGGGCGAATATAATTAATTTAAACAAAATGCTAAAATTTTTATCAAAGTGTTTTGCCGGAATCTAAATTTATTCTTTTACTTCGAATTTTTTAAGCACTGTGGAAAGTTTGTTTGCTTTTTTTCGTTCTTTCAATGCTTTTTCTTTTTTACGATCGGCAATAGCGGCTTTGGTTAAGGCGGTTGCGGTTTGCTGGTACGCATAATACTTGCAAAACCAGGTTATGGGGCAAACTTCGCATTTTGGCCTTCTGGCCTGGCAAACATAGCGGCCGTGAAGAATAAGCCAGTGATGAGAATGACGGATAGTTTCCTCAGGGAGATAGTTGACTAATTGTTTCTCTACAGCGAGCGGAGTGGTGGCGTTTCGGGTTAAACCCAAGCGATTTGCCACACGGAAAACATGGGTGTCAACCGCTAAGGCCGGCGCTTCGAACACTATGGATGTAATCACATTGGCGGTTTTTCTTCCTACTCCCGGCAGTGTCTGCAGATCTTCCATCGACGATGGTACTTCTCCGTCAAATTTTTCTGCCAAAAGCCTGGCCATGCCAACCAGGTGCTTCGCCTTATTGTTCGGATAACTCACGGAGCGTATCAATTCAAATACCTCTTCAGCACTGGCTTGCGACAGAGTAATGGCATCCGGATATTTCTCAAACAGGGCGGGGGTAATTTGATTGATGCGCTTATCGGTGCATTGAGCCGATAAAATTACCGCTACCAATAATTGAAACGGATTGTTGTAGTGTAGTTCTGTCTGGGCGTTTGGTTGATGAGTAGAAAAATACTCTACGAATGCCTTGAATCGCTCTTGTTTAAGCATGGACAAAAATACGGAAAAGCCGCACTCCGGAAAGGCGGCTAAAGATCTTTAAGGAAATTATTATCGAGATTTCGAATAGCTTAAAATTGCGTCTACTGATTGCTGCGACGGATCGGTCGAAAGGTTGTTAAGGCCCTCTTTAATTGAATTGTAAAATGCTTCATCTTCAGCGCCTAAAGAAGATGAAGTGGTTACACCCAATTCTTCATGAGGGAAAGGGTTAATGTCAGAGTCAGTAGTAGAAATTTGTAACATAAGCAATGCCGGTTAAAAGTATAAATGTTTTTGTGACGTTTAATATACCAAATAAACGGCATTGCTAATTTAATATTTTACAATTTCTATTTTTTTTTAAACTAATTGATTTTAAGACTCATTTCTTTCGTCTGCATCATTTTACGAAGGTTATTTAACGCATAACGCATACGGCCCAAGGCAGTGTTAATACTCACATTGGTAATGTCGGCAATTTCTTTAAAGCTCAATTCTCCGTAGTGGCGCATAATTAACACCTCTTTCTGCTCTTCCGGCAGCAGCTGGATCAATGTCTTAAGATCTTTGTGAGTTTGATTTCTGATCATTTTATCCTCTATGCTCTCATCATAAAAGCCCAGAACATCAAAAATGTCAAATCCGTCACCACTGGTAATCACCGGCGTACGCTTTTCTTTACGGAAATGATCGATTACCAGATTGTGTGCTATACGAAGTACCCAGGGTAAAAATTTACCCTCTTCATTGTACTTCCCGGCCTTTAAGGTATTTACTACTTTAATGAAAGTATCCTGAAAGATATCTTCGGCCAGATACTGGTCTTTAACCAGCATATATATAGATGTATAAATTTTGGTTTTGTGTCTGCGTACCAGCTCTTCTAAACCCGTCTCTTGACCTGTTATGTACATGTGTACCAACTCTTGGTCGTTCATCGCTTGAAGCTTCATAGGACTCCTATTTAAATTACCCTTAATTGATTTAGTATAAAGTTATTTAAGTAGAGTTTTATCTATAAGTGTCTCCTTTAAGTTTGAAAATGTACTATTGGTTGTTTGTGTGTATATCAAATATAAGCAAAAATATTGTATGTACAAACATTTATTTATAAAATAATTACAGGATTTGGTCGTATTTTTGAGCCTAAACAATCCTTGTAATTTCTTCTTATAATCTATATACGAGAAAAAACTTCTTTAGGTTTCATGAGTACAGAGTCAGAGAAAGATCCCAAACATAATATTATCATTAAGGGTGCCAGAGTTCATAATCTAAAGAATATAGATGTGGCTATACCCAAAAATAAACTGGTGGTAATTACCGGAATGTCAGGCTCTGGAAAGTCCTCACTCGCTTTTGATACCCTCTATGCCGAGGGCCAGCGGCGATATGTGGAAAGCTTGTCGTCTTATGCCCGGCAGTTTATGGGTAGAATGAATAAGCCCGACGTGGATTATATAAAAGGGATTGCGCCTGCTATCGCAATCGAGCAGAAAGTAATCACAAGTAACCCGCGTTCAACGGTAGGCACTTCTACAGAGATTTATGATTATCTCAAGCTTCTTTTTTCCAGGGTGGGAAAAACATATTCTCCCATTTCGGGGATAGAAGTAAAAAAGGATTCGGTAACCACGGTAGTAAATTTTATTTCGGCTTTGCCCGAAGAAACATCGGTAATTGTTTTTTGCCCATTGCACCCTCACAGCAACAGAACCGTTAAAGAAGAACTAGCCGTTTTACTACAGAAAGGATTTTTACGGGTTTATTTTGGCGATAAGCTATCAAAAATTGAAGATTTGCTGGAGGATAAATCGGTTATAAATGATAAACTGGACGCATCTGCCCTAAATATCGTTATCGACAGGATTACAGTGAGTAATGATGAAGAAACATTAAGCCGGGTAGCCGATTCTGTGCAGACTGCTTTTTTTGAAGGAAAAGGCGATTGTTATGTTGAAGAAAACGGCAGCAAACACTTTTTCTGCGACAGGTTTGAGCTTGACGGAATACGCTTTGAAGAACCTACCCCTAATTTTTTCAGTTTCAATAATCCTTACGGAGCTTGCAAACGTTGCGAAGGCTACGGAAAAGTGATTGGAATTGATGAGGATTTGGTTATTCCTGATAAAAATAAATCGGTTTACGACGGAGCGATAGCCCCATGGCGGGGTGAGAAGATGCGGGAGTGGCTTGATGAGTTACTAAAACACGCGTTGAAATTCGATTATCCTGTTCATCGATCATTTAATCATCTTACCGACGAACAAAAGCAATTA
This sequence comes from Sphingobacteriaceae bacterium, assembly GCA_014380615.1. GTDB lineage: Bacteria > Bacteroidota > Bacteroidia > Sphingobacteriales > Sphingobacteriaceae > Paradesertivirga. Next base: position 30,190 of record JACMJM010000023.1, on the reverse strand, counting down.
CTTTGGACCGGAAATAAATATTTTAAAGGATTAGACGAATTCTTCAAACATCTCGAAGAGCAAACCTATAAAATACAGTACCGTGTAATGCTTTCACGCTATCGCGGAAAAACCAATTGCCCGGAGTGTAAAGGCAGCCGCTTACGTAAAGATGCTACCTATGTTAAAATAGAAGGAAAATCTATTACCGACATTGTTTTAATGCCGCTGGATAGGGCACTTGAATTATTTGAAAGTCTTAGCCTTGGTGAGAACGAAACAAAAATAGCTAAACGGCTGCTGGCTGAAATTACCAACCGAATAAAGTTTTTGAACGATGTAGGCCTTAGTTATCTTACCCTTAATCGTCTTTCGAATACGCTCTCGGGCGGAGAATCGCAAAGGATAAATCTGGCTACTTCTTTGGGGAGTTCGTTGGTGGGGTCGGTTTATGTTTTGGACGAGCCTAGTATCGGCCTTCATCCGAAAGATACTCAAAAGCTTATCGGCGTATTAAAATCCTTACGGGATGTAGGAAATACCGTTTTGGTGGTTGAGCATGAAGAAGAAATTATGAGTGCCGCCGACCATTTAATAGATATCGGCCCGGCTGCGGGTACTGAAGGAGGAAATCTGATTTTTACAGGTAATTACCAGGAAATATTAAAAGATGAAAACAGTCTCACCGGAAAATACCTTAGCGGGAGAGAACGAATTGACGTTCCGGTTAGCAGAAGGCGATGGAATGATTTTATCGAAATAAAGGGGGCCAGGGAAAATAATCTGCAAAATATCGATGTTAAATTCCCTTTAAATGTTTTTACCTGTGTTACAGGCGTGTCCGGGTCGGGTAAAACATCATTGGTTAAGCGGATTCTACAGCCCGCACTTCAAAAAACCCTTGGCCATTACTCGGGCGAACAAACCGGTGCTTATGATGAGCTGACCGGGGATTTTAATAAAATAGAGCAGGTAGAATTGGTGGATCAAAATCCGATAGGAAGGTCTTCCCGTTCTAATCCGGTGACTTATGTAAAGGCCTGGGATGAAATCCGGAACCTTTACTCATCACAAGCTTCCGCGAAAGCGGCAGGATTAAAGCCTGCGGCATTTTCTTTTAATGTGGAAGGAGGACGTTGTGATGTTTGCCAGGGCGAAGGAGAGGTGAAAATTGAGATGCAGTTTATGGCTGATATTTACTTAACCTGCGAGGGCTGCGACGGTAAGCGTTTCAAGCAACATGTTTTGGATATCACTTATCAGGATAAAAACGTTTCTGAGGTATTAGATCTGACGATAGATGAAGCTCTGGAATTTTTTAAAAAGGAACCGAAGATTCTAACTAAAATGCAGCCTTTAGCCGATGTAGGGTTAGGATATGTGCATTTGGGGCAGTCATCTAACACACTCTCGGGTGGTGAAGCACAACGGATTAAGCTCGCCTCTTTTTTAATTAAAGGGAATAACAGCCATAAAACACTGTTCATCTTTGATGAGCCCACTACCGGGCTTCATTTTCATGATATCAAAAAGCTTTTAAAATCATTCAACGCATTACTCGATCAGGGGAACACTATTCTTGTAATTGAACACAACATGGATGTAGTGAAATGTGCCGATTGGGTAATTGATATCGGCCCGGAAGGTGGCGATAGAGGCGGAAGGTTAATGTTTGAAGGTACTCCGGAAGATCTGATTAAACAGGAAGAATCATACACTGGCCAGTTCTTGAAATCACATTTCAAATAAACAGCCTACTAATCTTATATACTTTGTATTTTAGCCGAATAATAGGTCCATATGGAGTTGAATTCTGCTGAAGAGCCCGAAGTGATAGTTCAGGAAGATGCAATTGGTACTCAACCGGAGCTTCGCCAAACAAAGCTGATTTTGTGGGTAGCATCATTTGCGTTGGTGATAATCGCTATTGTTTTGTTATGGGCGAATGTTCCATCCTTTCAAGCGTATTTTTCGGATATTCCCATTGAGTTTTACTATTTCTTAATTGCCGGCTTTGTGTTTGCAATGATTGATGGTGCGATCGGGATGTCATATGGCGTCACCTCTACAACATTTAGCATATCCATGGGAATACCCCCTGCATCGGCCAGTACCGCAGTTCATTTATCAGAAATATTAAGTAATGGAATAGCGGGATTTATGCACTACAAGATGGGTAACGTTAACCGCAAACTATTTAAAATGCTGGTAATCCCCGGAATCATAGGAGCGGTTATAGGTGCTTACATGTTATCCTCTCTTGAGCATTACAGCGCCTATACAAAGCCTTTTGTATCATTATACACCCTTGTTTTGGGCTTGGTCATCCTTACAAAGGCGTTTAATCTTAAGCGAAAACCCGGAGAAGTAAAAAAGAAGATCAAAAATATTACTGCATTGGGGTTTGGCGGAGGGCTGGTTGATGCAGTGGGCGGCGGGGGCTGGGGTTCCATAGTGCTTTCAACTCTTATTGCAGGCGGGCGTCACGCCAGGTTCTCTTTAGGAGCGGTTAAGGCATCACGATTCTTTGTTGCCTTGATGAGTTCGTTAACATTTATAACCATGCTAAGGGGCTTGCATTGGGCTGCAATAGGCGGATTGGTAGTGGGTAGTGCAATCGCTTCACCTATTGCGGCAAGGGTTGCTAACCGCATTTCTGCTAAAAGTATCATGGTTGCAGTAGGTGTTATCGTGATTCTCGCAAGTTTGAAAAACATTATTAGCTTCATCGTCAAAATGCTCTGAGCTCCTGAAAGCACATCTTTTTTGACATAAAATTTACTCTAATCTTCCGTAAGTTTGCCCTTCAATGAAAGAGCAATCTAAACTTATAAGAAAGCAGGCCGCACGCAGTCAGAACAGAGAACATTCTGTTCCCTTGTATCTTACCTCAAGTTTTATCTTTGATGATGCTGAGCAGGGAAGGGCGATTTTTGCCGATGAACTGGAAGGCAATATCTATTCAAGGTACTCAAATCCTAATACCACAGAGTTTATCGATAAAGTTTGTGAATTGGAAGGAGCAGAGGCCGGACTCGCTTTTTCATCGGGTATGGCAGGGATTTTTGCTTCCCTTGCAGGATTACTAAGGAGCGGAGACCATATCATTGCCTGTCGCTCTATATTCGGCTCAACCCATCAATTACTTAATCAATTGTTCCCTCGCTGGGGGATAACATTTACATACGTTGATGCTGCCCGGCCAGAAGAGTGGGAAGCTGCTATTAAACCCGAAACCAAAATGATTTTTTTGGAAACGCCCTCAAACCCGGGTTTGGAACTGGTGGATCTGGAATGGCTGGGCGGTTTTAAGAAGAAGTATCCTCACATTATTATAAACGTTGATAATTGTTTCGCTACTCCGTATCTGCAGAAACCTATCCAATACGGAATAGATTTAGTAAGTCATTCAGCCACTAAATATTTTGACGGACAAGGGCGCGTTTTAGGCGGAGTGGTAGTAGGAAGAGCCGATCTGATTAAGGAGCTAATGTTTTTCATCCGTCATACCGGCCCGGCAATGTCGGCTTTTAATGCCTGGATTTTTTCTAAGGGCCTTGAAACGCTTACTATTCGTATGGACAGGCATTGCAGTTCGGCTCTTAAGCTTGCCGAAATGCTCGAAACCCAACCTGCGGTTGAATTGGTTCGTTATCCTCATCTGCCGTCGCATCCTCAGTATGAACTGGCTAAGCGCCAGATGAAACAGGGTGGCGGTATTGTTACCTTTATTGTAGATGGTGGTTTCGAACGGGCCAAACGTTTTCTCGATGCTTTGAAGATGATCTCTATATCCTCCAATTTGGGCGATTCAAGAACCATTGCTACTCATCCTGCATCCACTACTCATTCGAAATTGAGTGAGTCTGAGCGTAACGCTATTGGAATCCAACCCGGAAGTATTCGGATATCGGTTGGATTAGAAGATGCGGAAGATATTTTAGGTGATATAAAACAGGCTTTAGATAATTCAAAATAATATGAAAGTAGAATTAAAGAGAGTGAATGATGCGGTGCATTTTGAAGCTATGGGCTCTGAAAGTGTGAAAGTTCATGTCGACGGTTCTGAAGCTATCGGAGGGCAGGGTTTGGGTGTTAGGCCAATGGAACTTGTGTTGATGGCTCTTGGTTCTTGCAGCTCTTTTGATTTAATTTCGATATTAAAGAAACAACGACAGGAAATCGCGGATGTTTCTGTAAGTGTTGAAGGAGAGCGCAGGGATGGCGTGCCTGCCGTATTTACAAAAATTCACATGACATTCAATATCACCGGGACAATAGATTCGGGCAAAGCCGAAAAAGCGGCTGAACTGGCGGTAAAGAAATACTGCTCAGTTCACGATATGCTGGCTGCCGGTGGCGTGGAGATTACTTATTCTTTAAATATCAAAGAAAGTTAAGGTTCCCCAAGTTTTTCAACGTTTGAATGCTTTTGATTGAACAGTTCAAGGTTCCAGATTTTTTCTGCTTTTCTGCCGATAAGCCAAAATGAAAGCGCGAGTAAAGCGAAGAAAATCGCTTTATCCGTTCTATCCCAGAAGTATTCAAAGTATCTTGTATAAATATTTAAGAGGAGGAAGGTGATTCCGAATTCTCTGGCGATTTCATCTTTCTTCCGGAGGCCGAATGCAATAAATCCTATAGAAACTACTGCTGAAAGTATCGCATAATAAAAAATGTCGGTTTGCTTTATTCTGAACCAGTCTTCGAGATTGCCAAAGTTTCCGAAAATGGAGAGGAGCCATAGTGAGCCGAATAAATAAAGCTGGCCGATGACATAAGTAATGGTGCGAAAGATTTCTAGTCCTTTAATTTTCTGTAAGTGAAAGCCTGCGAAAGTAAGTAGGGCACCAAAGAAAACAAACCTCAAGGGATAATTCATACGGAGAAAATAATCTCTCCAGGCTGTTTGATAGCCTGTTTCTGTACCAAACCAGCTTCCAAGAGATACCAGTGCGAAAGCCCAGATTAATTGCGACTTAAATTTTCTCGCTAAAACCCCGTAAACGAAAACCGAAAGCAGAAATAACATAGAGAAACGTCCCGAACCATTGTCGAATGCTTTTCCCAGAAAGGCGATACTGCTTGCAGTAAACAACACCGCTACGAATAGAGTAGCCTCATTACTTAATACTTTTTCAGGATAAATTTGCTTGCTCTTTTGGCCGTGATAGTAGAGCCATGCCGCTATTCCGGCTGAGATAAGGCTAATGGCGATATCGGGCGTATCAGAAAGTTTTTTTAGGAGATTAAGGATATCATCATTAATTATAAGAGAAGCAAAAGCGATAAGGCCGCATGCTAAAGCAATCCAAAAAGAATACTGAGCAAGTTTCCTCCAGTCAAATTCTTTAGTTTCATAAGAATCGTAAAGTTGCTGGGCCGTTTCTTTACTTACAAGGCCTTCCGATTCCCAATGCTTAATGGTTTGATTTAAAAATTCTGCTTCCTGCTTGTCAAGGTTGAGTTTTCTCACAACACAATATGCTATCTTATTTTAGGGGTTATCCTAAGATAACAAAGTTAAAGCAGAATGTTTATCGGCGGCTATCTGTAGTTTCAGGGCTTCAATATTGTCAAATCGAATGTCTCCGCGTATAAAATAAATAAACTCAATTGTAACGTAACTACGGTATATCTCCCTGTCGAAATCGAAAATATTTACCTCGATATTTCGCGACATACCGTTTATTGTAGGGCGGTTTCCGATGTACAGCATGCCCTTGTAGGTTACCGTATCCTTGTCGATTTTTACATTTACCGCATAAATTCCGTCGCCGGGAATTAATTTATAATTCTCTTCGATAAGAAGGTTGGCGGTTGGAAAGCCTAAAGTGCGGCCCAGTTGGTCGCCTTTAATAACTTGTCCGTACAGACTAAAGGGGTATCCGAGAAAATCAATGGCAGTCTGTACATCGCCTTTAATAAGCGCGTTTCTTATCTGGGTAGAGCTTACCGCCACATCGTGAATATCCTGTTCTGGAATTTCCTCAACCTCATACTTATATTCAGGAGCAAACCGTTGTAATTGCCCCAGGTTTCCTTCTCTGTCTTTACCGAAATGGTGGTCGTAGCCGATTATGATTTTTCTGGTGCCTATTTTCTCCACCAGAATCTGTCTGATATACGTCTCGGCGGTAAGATTTGAAAAGTCGCGCGTAAAGGGGGTGATAATTAAATGATCTACGCCTAGCTGTTCTAAAAGCGAAGCCTTCTCATTTATAGTAGTAATTAATTTCAGATTTATATCCTCAGGGTTCAAAATCATCCGCGGATGCGGAAAGAAAGTAAGAATAACACTCTCTCCGTTAATTTGCCTGGCAACCTCTGTTAACCTGGAAATGATTTTCCGGTGTCCGATATGAACACCATCGAAAGTGCCGATCGTTACAACCGCATTTTTTACTTGTTGAAATTCATTCAGGTGTTTATATACCTTCATTATTCGGTAAATTTATAGAATTGTAAAGGAATCATCTGATGGTTTGAGCTCTTTTAAACTCTTAACATGATTAACAAATTCCATCACTTCGTAGGCATTGTTTACATGAAATTCGCCGCTGCGAGTTCTTCGTAAACCGGATAAATAAGCTCCGTTGTTTAGCCGCTTTCCAAAATCATAAACCAAAGAACGAATATATGTGCCTTTACTGCATACTACTCTGAAATCAATTTCAGGCAGCTCTATTCTGGTTATTTCAAATTCGGTGATACTTACTTTTCGTGCTTTTAGTTCTACGGTTTCACCTCGCCGTGCCTTTAAATAGAGTCGTTCGCCATCTACTTTTACTGCGGAGTGAGCCGGTGGATATTGCTCTAAATCGCCGATGAAATTTTTGCGGTTTTCTTTGATAGCGAGTTCTGTTATTGCGCTGATATCAAACGTTTCATCCACCTCTGTTTCCAAATCATACGAAGGTGTTGTGGCGCCCAGGATCATGGTTCCGGTGTATTCTTTTTCCTGAGCCTGAAATTCGTCTATTTTTTTTGTGAGTTTCCCGGTACAAATAATCAGTAATCCGGTAGCTAAAGGGTCAAGCGTACCCGCATGGCCAACTTTCAGTTTCAGCGGTTTGAAAGAATTTCTGATTTTTCCTACTACATCGAAGCTGGTCCAGCGGTAGGGTTTGTTTATCAGTAAGAGTTCGCCTTCTGCGAAATTAAACTGTGGAAAGGTTTTTTCAGACACTATACAATTTTCAATTCGTAGCCCATCATATACAGAACGATAATAGCGACACCAAGAACTATCCGGTAATAACCAAAAACCTTAAAGCCATATTTGGTTACATAACTCACAAAAGATCTGATTGCTAATAAAGCTACCACAAAGGCAACGATATTCCCGATTATCAATACATTCAAATCTTTCGATTCGAAGCCTGTATCTTTATAGTATTGCCACATTTTATAACCTGTGGCCGCGAACATGGTAGGTACAGCTAAAAAAAATGAAAATTCTGCTGCCGCTTTGCGGGTTAGTTTTTGTGTAAGCCCTCCTATTATGGTTGCCGCCGAGCGCGAAACTCCGGGTATCATAGCAATAACCTGAAACAAGCCTATGGAGAATGCTTCCCTGTAGTTAACATCGAAATCAATCTCGCCGCCAACAAACCATTTATCAACGAAAAGAAGAATAATCCCTCCTAAAACCAGCATAGTAGCCACAACCATTACGTTTTCCATAAGCAGGTCGATATAATCGTTCAACAGAAAACCGATAATGGCCGCTGGTAGAAAAGCAACGAATAATTTGAGATAGAAATCAAAAGATTTAAAAAAGCGCCTGCGGTATAAAACGATTACGGATAAGATGGCTCCGAATTGAATGGCGACATTAAACATTTTGACGAACGGATCGGCCTCAATCCCCATTACCGCCGAGCCGATAATCATGTGGCCCGTGGATGATACAGGAAGAAATTCAGTCAATCCCTCTATAATAGCAAGGATGATCGCTTCGAAAATATTCATAAAATAGTACTATCCACGTTTTTTTAGGATGGCAAAAAATGCGATAGTAAACCCGATTAATACCACTATGGGTGCGATAACGGTTTTACGTGTATCATAAATGTCGGTGTCGCCTATCATCAGGATAAATCCGAGAATAACCACCGCGATACTGATAAGCATCAGCCGGTAATTGCTTTTACCGAATACAAATTGAACGGGTGTATTTTCGGGAGTAGAACTTGTAGATTTTTTTTGTGCCATTATCTGTAAAGGTCGTAAATTTTTAAACGCAGATATTTGCTAACCGCAAAATATGTACTGAAGAAAGATATCATAATGCCGATGGCGAGTACGCCGGCGAACACTATGGCAAACTCGACCCAGTTTCTTAAAATTATTAATTCGGGAATTTGCTGCTGGGCCACATATAAGGTAAGTAATAACAGGATAATGGCAATAAGGGCACCTAATAAACCATGCAATACGCCATAGCTTATAAATGGTTTCCGGATAAAGTTTTTGGTGGCTCCAACCAATTGCATACTCTTGATAAGAAACCGCTGCGAATAAATAGAAAGCCGGATAGTGTTATTGATTAACGCTATTGAGATAATAAGAAGCACACATGCGAATGCCAGAATAACCAGGCCGATAACTTTAATATTCTGATTCACCATATCCACCAGTGATTTCTGATATATTACTTCTTTAACCAATGGGTTTTTGGTGAGTTGATTGCTGAAAGTCTGGATGCTTGAATTATTCGCGTAATCAGCTTTCATGTAAATATCTATCGAAGAAAGGAGAGGGTTGTAACCCAGAAATTCTACAAATTCTTCTCCTAAGTCTTTCTGAAGGTTTCGTGCCGCAAGTTCTTTACTTACGTATTGAGATTTTAATACAAAGGGATGAGCGTCAAGCTGTTTCTGTAAAGCCAGAACATCAACTTCTTTGGCTCCATCGCTTACAATAATATTTAATACAATGTTTTCTTTTACATAATTTGAAAGATTCTTGGCATGAACCATAATAAGGCCCAATAACCCAATCATCAGTAATACCAGTGCTATACTGATTACTGTAGAAATGTAAACCGTTTTAGTTTTCTTAGAAGCTGCGCTGCTTTCGAATTCTTCCATAGTGCGAAAATAAAGATTCGTTGGTAATTACCCTCTAATATTTAAAGATATAACACATTTTAACAAAATTTATTCAGAACAAAGTTTTAAATCCATCGTACTATAGTTATACCTTTTTAAAATCTAAGCCATGAGTGAACCAATAATTGGAGTAAATATTGAGGATAATCATATTTCCGTCGGCCTTGTTAATATCGAAACCAGGAAAGTTTTAACCGAAACAGTTCAGCGTAAAAGGGTGGATCCCACAGGTTCCGCCGACCAGATAATAGCTACCTGGAGTAAAGTTCTGCAAGAGGTAGCTGGCGGTAGTAAACAGATTGGAATTGGTGTGCCAGGATTGTGTGATTACAATACCGGTGTTTATCTGCACAAAGATACAAACCGATATTTCAGCCTTTATAAGAGCAATCTGAAAGAGATTTTCTCCTCAGCTATCGGAGCCGCCCCTCAGGATGTAAAGATTATGAACGATGCGGCCTGTTTTCTTCAGGGTGAAGTATTCGGCGGTTCGGGCAGAGGTTTTAAAAGTTCGTTAGGAGTAACACTAGGTGTTGGATTAGGCACTGCTATCTATGCCAACGGTATTGTTACGGATGCCAATTTGCACAGTTCCCCCTTTCTTGACAACACTGCCGAAGATTATATTTCTATCAGATGGTTGCTTAGCCGGTTTACGCAGCTCACTGGTATGCCAGTTAAAGATATGTCCGAATTAAAGCAATATGCTGATACAGATTCCCGTTTTAAGGATATTTTTGAAGAATTTTCAGCAAATTTAGCACAGTTTTTAATCGCGTTTATCCGTAAAAATAGTCCTGAAGTTGTAGTAGTTGGTGGTTTTATGGAATTATATAACCGCTTTTTCTTCGATTCGGCAACAGCTAAGGTTGCGGCAGCCGGGATAAAGCTTCCGGTTTTGCGGGCAATTCTAGGCGAGCAGGCGAGTATACTTGGTGCGGCGTCGGCATGGTACAGTGCTTCTCAAATTCACGCGTAATTTGGCGTAACCTCTCTCAAATTAGAGCGACAGTATAATTTACCCTTATACACGGCTTCATTATCTCTATCGAAATAATTGAATCTCTGTATAAGGGTATTTTCTTATTTTCGCATTCTTATAATAACCATCCATGGATTACCAGTTCAGAGACTTAGAGAAAAAGTGGCAGCAGTTTTGGGCAGAAAACCAAACTTATAAAGTTGATAACTCATCACCTAAACCTAAATACTATGTTTTAGATATGTTTCCTTATCCTTCGGGAGCAGGGTTACATGTGGGGCATCCATTGGGCTATATCGCTTCTGATATCTTTGCGCGCTATAAACGCCTTAAAGGTTTTAACGTTTTGCATCCTATGGGCTACGATTCTTTCGGCCTGCCCGCAGAGCAATATGCCATTCAAACCGGTCAACACCCGACTTTAACTACCGAACAAAATATCGCCACTTATCGCCGCCAGTTAGATCAGATCGGTTTTTCATTCGATTGGAGCCGGGAAGTGCGAACCAGCGATCCGCAGTATTACAAATGGACGCAATGGATTTTTATGCAGTTGTTTAATTCCTGGTACAACCTTGAAACAGATAAGGCCGAGCCGATCGAAAATTTAATTCAACGGTTTGTTTCTAAAGGCTCAAGTGGTATTCAGGCAGTTTCGGATGACGAAACCTTAAGCTTTACTGCTGATGAGTGGAGGCTGATGCCGGAGCGGCAACAGCAGGAAGAGCTTTTAAAATATCGCCTTACTTTTTTAAAGGAAAGCACCGTGAATTGGTGCCCCGCTTTAGGAACCGTGCTGGCAAATGATGAAGTAAAAGACGGTGTTTCTGAACGTGGAGGCTATCCTGTTGAACAGAAAAAAATGATGCAATGGAGCATGCGAATAACCGCATATGCAGATCGTTTGCTCCAGGGATTAGATAACATAGACTGGCCCGACCCATTAAAGGAAATGCAAAGGAATTGGATCGGGAAAAGTACAGGAGCTTCGGTTAGGTTTAGCCTCATCCCTGATGCCATAAAGAAGAAACTTGAAGAATCAGAGGACCGAAAAGTCCTCTCCTTTGGAGAGGATTTAGGTGAGGCCTTTATCGAAGTATTTACCACTCGTGTCGATACCATTTTTGGTGTAAGCTTTCTTGTTGTTGCACCCGAACATGAGTTGGTGCCGTTTTTAACCACATCCGAACAGAAGGAAGAGATTGAGAATTATATCTCCCAAACAAAAAAGAAATCAGAACTCGACCGTATGGCCGATGCTAAAACAGTATCTGGTGCCTTTACGGGAAGTTATGCGTTAAATCCGCTAAACGGTGCTAAAATTCCGGTTTGGATTGCTGATTATGTTTTAGCGGGTTACGGAACCGGAGCCGTAATGGCGGTGCCATCGGGCGATCAGCGCGACTGGCTTTTTGCGAACCATTTTAATCTTCCTATCATTCAGATTCTGGATGGGCAGAAAGATATTGAACACGAAGCAGATGCTACAAAAGAAGGCCGCTATTTGAACTCTGATTTTATAAATGGCCTTACCTATCAGGAAGCAATCCCGGCTCTTATTGAACGATTAGAGCAACTGGATGCGGGTAAAGCCAAAATACAATACCGTATGCGCGATGCCATTTTTGGCCGCCAGAGGTATTGGGGAGAGCCGGTGCCGGTTTATTTTAAAGACGGACTTCCTTATTTAATTGATGAGCAGGATTTGCCTTTAGTATTGCCCGAAGTAGATAAATACCTTCCAACCGAGAGTGGTGAACCACCACTTGGGAGGGCAAAAGACTGGAAATATAGAGATCAGTATGAGTACGAATTAAGCACTATGCCTGGCTGGGCCGGATCAAGCTGGTATTGGTACCGTTATATGGCATCGCCGGAAGAACGCAGTGAAAATGCGCTGGCACCTCAATCCGCCATCGAATACTGGAAAGACGTCGACCTCTATATCGGGGGTTCTGAACACGCTACAGGGCACTTGCTTTACAGCCGATTCTGGAACAAGTTTTTGAAAGATTTGGGATATGTAAATGAGGAAGAACCTTTCAAAAAGTTGATTAACCAGGGAATGATTCAGGGAAGGTCTAACTTTATTTACAGAATTATAGATGACGAAGGAAAAGGGACTAATAAGTTTGTTTCAAACGGCTTAAAAGATCAGTACAAAACTTCATCAGTGCATGTTGATGTTAATATCGTCGAAAATGATGTTCTTGACCTGGATAAGTTTAGAAAGTCTCGCGAAGAATATTCCGATGCGGAATTTATCCTGGAAAACGGCAAATACATCTGCGGCGTTGAAGTTGAAAAAATGTCAAAATCTAAATTCAACGTTGTAAACCCGGATGATATCATTGAACGTTACGGAGCAGACACGCTTCGTTTATACGAAATGTTTCTGGGCCCTTTAGAGCAAAGCAAACCATGGAATACCAACGGAATTGAAGGCGTTTTCAAATTCCTTCGTAAGCTTTGGAGGCTGTTCCACGATGAGCAATTTAATTTTAAAGTTTCTAATGAAGAGCCGACTAAAGCCGAACTCAAAACGCTTCATAAAATTATTCTAAAAGTACAGGAAGATATTGAGCGTTTTTCGTTTAATACCTCGGTGTCCAGCTTTATGATTTGTGTGAATGAGCTAACCGATTTAAAATGTAATAAACGTAAAATCCTTCAGGACCTGGTTATTGTATTAGCAGCTTACGCACCTCATATTACAGAAGAACTTTGGACGCTATTAGGGAATGAAGCAGGCTCACTTTCATACGCCACCTATCCTAAATTTAACCCCGATTATCTGGTTGAGGATGAATTCGCCTATCCCATCTCTTTTAACGGTAAGATGAAGATGAATTTGAATATGCCGCTTACGCTTGAGGCCGCGGAAATTGAAAAATTCGTTTTAGAGAATGATGATGTTCAAAAATACCTGGATGGAAAGGCTCCCAAAAAGGTGATAGTTGTAAAAGGAAAGATTGTAAATCTGGTGGTCTGAGTGTTCTTACAGGAGGTTTTAAAAGCGGTAGGATTCTATCGCTTTTTTTACATATTTTCTTTAAGTTTCCCAATTAGCCTGTAACATTCCGTCTATCTTTACGACTAATTATCAAAAAAAAATCATGCGGCCTTTCCTCTTTTTTATAATAAGTATTTTCAGTTTAAATTCTGCAACGGCTCAAATGCCTGTTGGCGGTGCGCCCACTATCACAGGAAGAATTTCGGGCACCGTGATCGACTCAATTACTCAAAAGCCCATTGATTATGTAACCGTGGGCCTGGGAAGAGCATCGTCTACGAAAAGCACAAATGGCGCTCTTACCGATCAGAAGGGGATTTTTAAAATCGATAATGTTGCGCCCGGCAATTATAAGGTAACCATCACTTTTATTGGTTATCAAACCAAAATCATCGCTCCGGTAACCACAACACCTGGCAAGCCCGATTTAAACCTCGGAAAAATTATTCTTTCTCCTTCCGCAACTGCTTTAAAAGAAATCGCCATTACCGGTCAGGCAGCATTAATAGAAAACCGGGTTGATAAAGTTGTTTATAACGCCGAGAAAGATGCCACCGTTACCGGTGGAAACGCCGGCGATGTTTTACGTAAAGTCCCTATGGTTTCTGTAGATCAGGATGGAAATGTCTCGCTTCGCGGAAGCCAGAATATAAAAGTTCTAATTAACGGGAAACCTTCGGGTGCCATGGCAAGTAATGTGGCCGATGCTATGAAAATGCTTCCGGCAGATCAGATTAAAAGTGTGGAAGTAGTAACCAGCCCGTCTGCGAAATACGATGCTGAGGGCTCTGCCGGGATTATTAATATTATTACCAAAAAGAGTAATATGTCGGGTGTTAGTGGCTCTATAAGCGGCGGAGTTGGAACTCGTCAGAACAACGGAAACGCAAATCTCAACGTCAATCAAAACCGTTTGAGCGTTTCAGGTAATTTTGGAGGAAATTATACCTGGCCGCAGATGAGTACAATCGATTTCCGAAGTTTAGATACCCGATCAATTCGTACACAGAACGGAAAAAGCGAGACTGAGCGTTATTCGGGAATGGGTTCGGGAAATGTGAGCTATGATTTTAATAGTTCGAACAGCATTTCGTCAGGAATAAGGATTCACCAGGGTGGCTTCTCAACGGATGGAAGTTCGTTAAACTCGAACACTCCTATCACAAGTTCTGCTATTCAGTCTTTTATCATCGACAATAACTCTAAGATGCGTTTCAATGGTTTCGATTGGAATTCTGATTACACCCGTAAATTCAAAAAAGCCGGTCATGAAATTAGTTTGGCCGGGCAATGGAGCCACGGTAAGAGCCAAACCGATTACACTACATTATATACTAATTTCAATCCCAACCAGATTGCCGCGAATGATGGTATAAATGATGAGTATACCATTCAGGCAGATTATTCCCTGCCGATAAACGAGAAAGTTAAGATAGAGGCTGGTGTTAAAACCATTTTAAGAGACATTACAAGTAACTCTCTTGTGCAAATTTCAAATGCGGCAGGCGTATATCAGGTTAATGATTTAATGTCGAACGACTATTTGTATACACAAAATGTTTACTCGGGCTACGGGGTTTTGAGTTTTCAATTACCAAAAAGCTACGGAATCCAGGTTGGGGGAAGAGTTGAAAATACAAAAATTGAAGGTGAAGAAAATTCACCTAACCCAACATTCGATCCGTTTTCGAACAGCTACACTAACTTTATACCCAGCCTTGCTATTTCCAAGACAGTGAAAAAGAACACTTTTCGATTGAGCTATAGCAAACGTATCCAAAGGCCCAGTTTGCATTATTTAAATCCCTTTAAAAATACCAGCAATGCTCTTGCGCACAGCACCGGGAATCCGTATCTGTCTCCCGAGGTTACACAAAGCGTGGAGTTAAACTTTTCTACATTCATCAAGTCATCGATAGTGAATGCCTCGTTCTATTATAAGCATATTGATGATGTAATAGAGAGCCTGGTAAGGTCTGATTTGTATCAGACTAAAGGCAAAAGCGGTAACGATACGTTAGTTGATGTTTCGCTTACTAACTTTGCTAATATTGGAAAAAACAATTCCATTGGGGGGAGTTTTTTCGGGCAGATCTCGCCGGTAAAATCCCTCACATTCAGAACTAATGTAAATCTCTTTTCTTATACACCCCAAGCTTCCAGTAGTTTTCAGGAATCGAGCGCCAATGTGGGTACCCAATTGCTGTATAATGCTTTCGTAAGTGGTTCAGTAAATTTGCCGAAAAACTTCGTTACTGAAACATTTGTAATCATCAATTCTCCGCGAAGAACTTTCCAGGGAAAAAACCCCGCCTTTAATATGTGGATAGTTTCATTTAGTAAACAGGTGCTTAATAAAAAAGGAAAAATAGGCCTTAATATAATCGATCCGTTTAACGAGCGGAAAAATTTCAGAAGTGAAATTACCAGCTCTAAGCTTACTCAGTCGAGCAATTTTTCTATGCCTTTCCGTTCATTCGGAGTAACATTTAGCTGGCAGTTCGGTAAGATGAATTTTAACGCCCAACCCAAAAAGAAACGCGGTGTAAACAACGATGACTTAAAACAGGATGGCGGTCAGGGTGGACAAGGCATGTAATAATTAAAAATCGGAAATAAAAATGGCCTGTGGTATTTAAACTATAGGCCATTTTTATTTCTGAATACTAGATTTGCAGTATGCCTGATAAGAGAATTATATCACTGCTTCCAGCCGCTACCGAGATTGTATGTGCGCTGGGTTTAAAAGATCAGTTGGTTGGCCGTTCGCATGAATGTGATTTACCCGAAAGTATTACCAGCCTGCCTGTTTGTTCTTCGGCAAAGTTTATGTCAGGGTCATCAAGTGTCGAAATCGATAAACAGGTAAAAGATATTTTGGCTGATGCTTTATCGATCTATACCATAGATAAATCGAAAGTGAAAGCGCTCGAGCCAACCGTTATTATTACTCAGGCACAGTGCGAAGTTTGTGCCGTTTCTTTAAAAGATGTAGAAGAAACTTTGCGGGATGTGCTTAAAAACGATGTTGAAGTGATCTCTCTCAACCCGCACACCCTCTCAGATATATTTACGGAAATAGTAGTTGTGGCCGAGCGATTAGGGCTGAAAGAAAACGGCGAAAGGTTTGTAGAGGAGCTTCAGGAACGTTGCGATCTGATTCATCATAAACTAAAGTTCGTTGAACAGCGCCCCACCGTAGTTTGCATAGAATGGCTGGCACCTTTAATGGCCGCAGGCAACTGGACTCCCGAACTAATTGAAATTGCCGGCGGAAAATCTTTGCTGGCCGAAAATGGTAAACACTCCGGGTATATTAATTTTGCGGCTATACAGGCGGCTAATCCCGATATAATTGTAGTGGCCCCCTGTGGTTTTACTATGGAGCGAACCCTTCAGGAGATACATTTATTGTTAGATTTACCGGGCTGGCCGGAGCTTACCGCCGTGAAGAACGATAAGGTTTTTATTGCTGATGGAAATCGGTATTTCAACCGTTCCAGCCAAAAGGTGGTTGATACTATAGAGCTTCTGTCCGAAATTATCCATCCTAAACAATTTATCTTCGGTTATGAAGGCAAAGGATGGTTAAAGTTTAGTTGTTGATAATAAACCATCTTACGAACACCAAATGAAAAACGTTTTATTAAGCTTCTTTATCCTCGTTTTAAGCGTTAACGCAAATGCACAGAATAAAAATAAAAGTTCTGCCAAACCCGGGCTTTTCTGGGAAATAAGTGGTAGAGGGCTTAAAGAACCTTCGTATTTGTTCGGTACCTATCACCTGGTTGGCAAAAACTTTCTCGATACTTTACCCGCTACAATGGAATATTTTAAAAAAGCTACGGCCGTTGTGGGAGAAGTTGTAATGGAGAGCGAGATGGCTATGGTCCAGAAGTTGATGCCAATGATGTTGCTTAAAGACAACAGCCTGGATAAAGTTCTTTCAGCGAACGAATATTCTGAAGTAGATTCTTTTATAAAGACAAAAACGAGCATGGATCTAAGTATGCTCAACGGGTTAAAACCAGCGGCAGTGCAGATAATGCTTGTCGCGTTGATTGCGCCTAAAAATGTATCGCCCGAAAATCCGGGCTTAGATACGTATTTTCAAACACAGGCAACCGCAGCCGGGAAAAAAGTACTCGGGCTGGAGACGCTTGAAGAACAAGGATTAATTATGTTCAACCAGCCCTTGCCACGGCAGAAAGAACTACTGCTGAAGACTGTGCGTGAGAGTAATCGCATGATACAGGAAAGCGAAAAACTATTTGAAGATTATAAACGCCAGGATTTAAAAGCTATTGAAAATGCTTTTCTTGATAGTAAGGATTACACGCCCGAGGAAATGGACGTATTACTTACGAAGCGGAATAATAACTGGATAAAAATAATGCCGGGAATGATGGCTAAGGGGCCTGTTTTTTTCGCCGTGGGTGCGGGCCACCTGGTAGGGAATAAGGGATTGATCGCCTTGTTAAAAGCATCAGGTTACACTGTAAAGCCACTGGCTGTTCGATAATATAAAAAAAATGACACTAACTCCTTTTGGCCTCTAATTAATTAATTGTGAAAAAAAATCTATCCTTGCTTGTTTTTTGCGTTCTGTCTCCGTTTTATTTATCGGCGCAGGAGGCCAACGTCCCCGATTTAATCTTCAACAAAAAGTTTTATGATTGCGAAGATAACTGGGTGGTATTCCCGAAAAAGCCCGCCGACTCGGTATATAGCTATGGTTTTGTTTATTTGGATATGGCTGCCGGATTTACTTTTGATCTGCAAGGCCAATTCTTTATTGAAAAGGGTGGAAAATTTGTAGCGAAAGCAATGGAACGATTGAAAACGAGTAGTATGAAATATCGGCTGGCAGCCAATACAAGTTTGGTAGCTCAATTATCCGGAAAAAGATTAATGGAACTAAACTTGCCGAAGGAGCCTGTTTGGTTAAAGGGTTACAAGGCCCCGTCAGAATCTGTGAGTACCCTGACTAATATGGGCCGACATTATAATCATGTAGGGGCTTTAGATAAGGCTGCGGAGTGCCTGGTTAAAGCCTATTCATTAGATCCTCACTTTAAAGGAGTTGAATTTGAATTATCTTACAACCACAACGCTAAAGGACAGTATGAAAATGCTATTAAAGTTCTTAAAGGAGCTATAAAGAACGATTCTAAGAATTTCTGGTTCTATCGCGAACTCGGCTATGCTTATATGAATTTGGGGAAATTAGATGAAGCCGAAAAGGTATATTCTACAGGGATAGAAATTTCAAATGATGTTTCTCAAAAAGCCGAAATGGCCTATAATATGACACTTACATTTTTTCAAAAAGAGAAGAAGGAAAAGTGTAAGGAATGGATCGAAAAAACACGGTCATTTGCAAGTGCCGATTCTCCCTACCTGAAATCTCTTCTGGCGATGGAGAAAAAGTTAAATCAATAAAAAAAGGACGCCTTTATTAAGAACGTCCTTTTTTAAATCTTCTTGGTTTTACAGTGTTGCTAATGATTGATTGGCCGACATAAACGTATTAGCAGCTACCTGCGCATCTAAAAGGTTAGATGAATAGCTTACTGGCGTACTGCCGCTATATAAAAACATAGCTGTTTTACCTTTAATGGTTTTGATGATATCGTTAGTTAATTCCACCGGAACCGCAGGGCAGCCATGGCTTCTTCCTAAATATCCGTTTTGGCTTACAAAGTTCTGGCTTACATAATCCGCGCCGTGAACTACAATTGCACGTGCAAGAGCGTTTGTATTATAGCCCTTGTCTAAACCTTTTAAGCGTAATGATAATCCGTGTTTTCCAATATAGGTATCATCAGTTACATAAAACCCTAAACTGCTTTGGTGAGATTCAGACGTGTTAGAAAATTTTTCTGCCATTAAACCGCCGCTTCCTCTGCCATGAGCTACTAATGTATGGAACAATACTTTTCTCTTTGCCAGATCCACAATCCATAAGCGCTTTTGACTGCTTGGTTTAGTGAAATCAACTATCGATATAATTTGTTTATCTCCGGAAACTTTAAAATTACCTTTAAGATGATAGTATCCGGTTAGAGCTTTTTTAAATACTTCAAAATTAAGTGAAGCCGTACTTAAATGGGCCGAATCGTAAATTTCAGTAATATGTTTCGTAAATAACTCTTCTGTCGACGTGTTAGTAGAAGTAACAGCTGCTTGTACGCTATCTGAAGTTGTAGAAGTTGCGTTGGAAATTACTTCCTTTTCTTTTAAACCCCAGCCAATTGCAGGAATACTTAATGCTAATAGTATGAATGATGCCCCGCGATAAATCCTTTTCCTCATATTATGTCAGTTAGTAATGTTGCGTAGAGTTTATTCGATAGATAGTTTTTTAGTTTTTTAGTAATACAAAGATACCTCTTTTGATCGGTACCTTAAAGTATTTATGTAGGTCTAATGTCATGATTCAAGTGCGCTAATATTCTCAAAAACAGACATTTAATTTATATATGCTCAACGTGTTAAACCTTCTTTAATTGTATGTGTCCAAAAAAAATAGTACACATTTTAATATACAATTATGAAAAGAATTATACTAAGCACGTTTGCGATATTGTTTGCGATTCTTGCAAACGCTCAATCTGCAAGTGTTACGCTTCCTCAACCGGTAAGCATGTCGTTTACACAGTCATTTAACAACGTTAAAGATGTTGTTTGGGAAAAACAAGGAAAGAAGTTTAAAGCGCAGTTTAAAATAGACAACGTCGCGCACATGGTTATCTATAAAGATTCGGGAACTAAATTAATTCATCAATACACTATTCCTCTTAATTTGTTGCCAAAAGAGGTATATGACGGAGCTCAAGAAGAATTTACGGGTGGTAAGATTGAGGCTGCAGAGAAAATTGAGAATGAAGGTAAGACAGAATATCAGCTATCAATCGGCAATGGCGATACTCCGATTAAAATTATTGTTTCAGATAGAGGGCGACTAATTAAGAATTTATCTGAAGAACAGTAGGAAACTAAAATGGCACTCTTTTTTGAAGTGCCATTTTTTTCTATTTTCTATAACAAGTTCCTCCAACTCACAAGCCCGGCAATCATCTGGTCCAGTTTTTCCACTGCCACTCGTTCTTGCGCCATAGTATCCCGGTGCCTGATAGTAACCGTATTATCCTCCAGGGTTTGATGGTCAACCGTAATACAAAACGGAGTTCCGATAGCGTCCTGACGGCGATAACGTTTTCCGATAGCATCTTTTTCTTCGTAAATTATATTATGATCCAGTTTTAAACTGTCCATTATTTCTTTTGCTTTTTCGGGAAGTCCGTCTTTTTTGGTTAGAGGGAAAATCGCTGCTTTAACGGGAGCAAGGCATGGGTGAAGTTTTAAAACCACCCGGCTGTCCGTTTTATCACCTTCACTTAAATCCTGCTCTTCATAAGCGTTAATCATCGTTAGCAGAAACATCCTGTCGAGCCCGATGGAAGTTTCGATCACGTAAGGAATATAATTTCCAATCGGCTTGCCTTCCTCATTCAGGTCATTATCAAAATATTGGAGTTTTTTACCGGAGAATTTTTGATGCTGACTCAAGTCAAAATCTGTCCTGCTATGTATTCCTTCCACCTCTTTGAACCCGAACGGAAATTCAAATTCGATATCAACCGCGGCATTGGCATAATGCGCCAGTTTGGTATGATCGTGGAAACGGTATTTTGCCGCATCGGTTCCAAGTGCCTCGTGCCATTTTAAACGGGCGTCTTTCCAGTAAGCATACCATTCCATTTCAGAGCCCGGGCGTACAAAGAATTGCATTTCCATTTGCTCAAACTCTCTCATTCGCATGATGAACTGCCGGGCAATTACTTCGTTACGAAATGCCTTTCCGATCTGCGCAATCCCGAAAGGAATCTTCATTCGTCCGGTTTTTTGAACATTAAGGTAGTTAACGAATATTCCCTGAGCGGTTTCCGGCCGTAGATAAACCAGATCCGCATCATCGGCAACAGCTCCCATCTGTGTAGAAAACATCAGATTGAACTGGCGCACATCGGTCCAATTTTTAGTGCCCGATACAGGGCAGGCTATTTCATGTTCAACTATTAGATCGCGTAAAGCAGGTAGGTTCTCGGCTTTTAAAGCTTCGTCCATTGCATTTTGCAATTTTTCAGCTTTCTCTGTCTTGCCGTCTTTTTCGTAACGTGCAATCTTATCTTCAAGTAACTGATCGGCACGATAGCGCTTTTTCGAATCTTTATTGTCTATCATCGGATCGCTAAAGCCATCAACGTGGCCCGAAGCTTTCCAGGTGGTGGGGTGCATAAAAATTGCGGCATCAATACCCACAATGTTTTCGTGCATC
The DNA here is from genome assembly GCA_014380615.1 of Sphingobacteriaceae bacterium. GTDB lineage: Bacteria > Bacteroidota > Bacteroidia > Sphingobacteriales > Sphingobacteriaceae > Paradesertivirga. Next base: position 8,759 of record JACMJM010000023.1, on the reverse strand, counting down.
TGCACCATCGATTTCCACCAATAGGCTTTAATGTTATTTTTTAACTCTGCTCCATTTTGCCCGTAATCATACACGGCACTCAGGCCGTCGTAGATTTCGCTCGATTGGAATACAAATCCGTATTCTTTAGCGTGGGAGATAACGTTTTTAAACAGTTCGTCGTTATTTTTACTCATGATGCTGCAAAGATAATTTGATTTACGAATTATGATTTACGAATCACGATTTTATTTAGCTTGGTTAACTTTGTATTTCTATTTTTGATTTTCACTTTGAATTTGATCTCTTGAGCATAATCGTAGAAAACCTTACAAAGCTATACGGAACCCAGAAAGCAGTTAACAATATCAGCTTTTCGGCAGAACCGGGTAAAATCCTTGGTTTTCTTGGTCCTAACGGGGCGGGAAAATCTACTACCATGAAAATCCTGGCTGGTTTTATACCTCAAACCTCGGGTATGGCAAAGGTTGCTGGCTTTAGTGTGTCAAGCCAGTCGCTGGAAGTGAGAAGAAATCTGGGATATTTGCCAGAGCATAACCCGCTTTATCTGGATATGTATGTTAAAGAGTCTCTTGAATTTGTAGCCGATTTACACCAGGTATCGAATAAGCAGCGCAGAATAAAAGAAGTAATCGAATTAACTGTTCTGGGAGCAGAGCAGCATAAAAAAATAGGGGCTTTATCCAAAGGTTATCGGCAGCGGGTAGGTATTGCGCAGTCTATTATTCATGATCCGGCTGTACTTATTCTCGACGAACCCACTTCTGGTCTGGATCCGAATCAGTTAGTAGAAATAAGAAAACTTCTGATAGAGCTTGGAAAATCTAAAACACTTATCCTGTCTACACACATTATGCAGGAAGTTGAAGCAGTTTGCAGCGAGGTTATAATTATCAATAAAGGAAGCATTGTGGCCGACGGCTCGCTGACTCAGTTAAAGAACGATCACGAAAATAAATCTCTCGAAAGTATATTTTTAACTCTCACTAGTTCAGTAGGTTAATCTCCAGGTTAATAAAGCTGACATTTTTGTGTTGATTTTTTTGTAACACTTGGCATAATTTCGCCGACTAACACTAAAATAATTATCACAACACAAAAACACAAAATGAAAAAAATCTTATTACTAGCGGTATTTGCAGTAGCTGCATTTACTGTTTCGGCTCAAACAGAAAAAGGAAAAATTATGTTGGGCGGAAGTATTTCTGCCGGAACTTCTAAATCTGATGTTTCTGGAGCAAAATCGGCAACAAGTTTTTCAATAATGCCAAAAGCCGGATATTTTTTAGCTAACAATATCGCAGCAGGACTTGGATTAGGTTATGGCTATGATAAAGATGGTACGGGTAAAGATGAGACAATTTCAATCAGTCCTTTTGGTAGAGATTACATCAGCTTGTCTGATCAATTTAAATTTTTCGCTGAGCTTTCAGTTCCTCTTCAGTTTGGAACTTCTAAAAATGCGGCGGGCGATAAAATTGCCGAATCTACTTCAATTGGAGCTGCATTAGCACCTGGTTTTGCATTCTTTCCAACCAAAAAGATTGGAATCGAAATTGCTTTTGGAGGTATTTCCTTCCAGAATATCAAAACTGAAGATAGTGCCGGAAATAAAATTGATGCGGCAAGCGGAAACTCGTTTAATGTTTTAGGAAACCTGATGTCAACAAACGTTGGAATCCAGTTCCATTTTTAAGAACTAAAAGTAGTTTTAAAAACCCCGTCAGATTTTCCTGACGGGGTTTTTTGTTTTAGAGTATATTGTAAGTAATTTCGGCTGCCAGATACTTTCTATGCTTACACTCTTCAAAAAAGAAGTTAACGGATACCTCAGTTCCCTAGTGGCCTATATAACCATCGGTATTTTTTTACTGGTGATGGGTCTTTTCCTTTGGGTGTTTCCAGATTCGAGTATACTCGAATACGGTTACGCAGGCCTTGACAGCTTGTTTAATACAGCTCCTTATATTTTTATGTTCATGATTCCGGCTCTCACTATGCGAGCTTTATCAGAAGAGCAAAAAGAAGGAACTTTCGAATTGCTCGCCACCCGTCCGTTAACAGATTGGCAAATTGTGCTGGGAAAATATTTTGCCTGTTTACTAATAGTTTTCTTTGCACTTGTTCCAACGCTTGTTTACTATTTTACGGTGTATAATCTGGGTACTATCCCCGGAAATGTAGATACAGGGGCCGTCATCGGCTCGTATCTCGGGCTATTTTTATTAGGAAGTGCTTTTGTCGCGATTGGGATATTTGCTTCATCCATTACTAAAAATCAGATTATCGCTTTCGCTATCGGAGTTTTTCTATGCTTTTTTACCTATATCGGATTCGACTCATTAAGCAGGTTGCTTACATTCCAGTCTATTGATGCGTTTATCGCCTCTATCGGCATCAATGAGCATTATCAATCGATAAGCAGGGGAGTGCTTGATACACGAGATTTAATTTACTTTTTAAGTTTTACAGGCTTGTTTCTGGTGGTTACTAAAACAGTTTTGGGAGGAAGAAAGTGGTAAACAGAAAGAAGCACGATTTGATGTATCTGCTAGCGTTTATAGCAGGTATCCTTATCGTAAATATCGCCTCCTCGTATTTTTTTGAACGTTTTGACTTTACTACCGAGAAACGGTACACCCTTTCTCAGAACACAAAAAATATTTTATCGCAGCTCAAGGAGCCTTTACAAGTTACCGTTTATCTCGAAGGTGATTTCCCGGCAGGTTTTAAACGGCTTAGAAACGCAACCAGGGATATTCTGGCAGACTACCGCGCCTATTCACAAAAAAACATCCGGTTCGATTTTGTAAATCCCTCTTCGGGAGATAAGGAAAGCCAGGAACGAACCTATTTGGGACTGGTAGAAAAAGGATTGCAACCCACCAACCTCACCGTGGATACGGAAGACGGACGTACGCAAAAAATAATTTTCCCGGCGGCATTGATCACCTATCAGGGAAAGCAGATGGCGGTTAATTTATTTCATAGTAAAATAGGGGCCTCCCCCGAAGATGTTTTGAATAATTCTATCCAAAATCTGGAATATGCATTTACCAGTGCGATTAAAAAGACAATCAGTGGAGGGCGGCCTCGCATAGGCTTCACAGAAGGTAACGGTGAATTAACCGATTTGCAGTTGTCTGATGCAATATCGTCTTTACAATATGGCTACGAAGCAGGCCGGGTTAACCTAAATGAAATCACTTTCGAAGGTCTGGATAAGCTTAAACTCATCATTATTCCAAAACCCGATAAAGAATTTACGGAGGCCGAAAAGTATAAGATTGATTATTTCCTGATGCGCGGTGGTAGTATCCTTTGGACAATCGATAATGTACACGCCGAGCTTGATAGTTTACGAAACGCAGGGTCGCAACTGGCTTTCGCAAAAAAGCTGAATTTGGACGATATGCTTTTTAAATATGGCGCCAGAATTAATTATGATCTGATTGCTGATATGAGCTGTGCGCAAATCCCTTTGAATGTGGGTAATGTTGGCGGGCAGGCTCAAATTCAATTGGTTCCCTGGTTGTTTTATCCCATTTTTGTCCCGGTTTCTAAACATCCTTTGGTCAAAAATCTGGACGGTATTCGAAGTGAATTTGCTAATACGATTGATACTATTGCTGTTGATGGTGTTAAAAAACAGGTTATTCTAAGTACTTCTCCTTTTAATAGATTATTGCGTGTGCCATCCATGATTTCACTGCAAATGGTAGAGCAGGAGCCCAATCCGGAGGATTTTAAAAGTGCGCCCAAGCCGGTAGCGGTTTTGCTGGAAGGATCGTTTCCCTCAGTATTTGTTAATAGGCCAGTTCCCGAAGGAATAATCGGGAGGCAGAGCCTTCCCGCTAAAAGCAGGCCCGCAAAAATGATTGTGGTTGCCGATGGCGACATACTGAAGAACCAGGTAAGCTCTCAGGATGGCTCTCCCTTCCCCCTTGGATTCGACCGTTACACCCAGCAGCAATTCGGAAATAAAAACTTCTTGCTCAATATAGCCGACTATCTTACCGACGATTCGGGCATCATCGAATTACGAAACAAAGAAATAAAAATAAGGTTGCTTGATAAAGCCAGAATCCGAGATGAAAAGTTAACATGGCAGCTGATTAATATTTTAGCTCCTTTGTTTTTGATTATTGGCTTTGCTGTAGTTTATTACTATTACAGAAAGCGAAGATTTGGAACTATTGTAAGCTGAAAACTGCTTTTTGCTTATTAACATTCCCTTAAGAATGTTAGGATTTTCTTTTTCTGTATCTCCTTGCTTTTTCTATTTTTGATGGGTGATGGTTTCTTTCCGTCAAGATGTTAAATTTGATTGATTCCCGGTTTTAAAAAGATAATTATATAGATATGAGATTTATTGTTTCGACGTCAACTTTGTTAAAGCAATTGCAGGCAGTAAACGGGGCATCAAGCAGCAGTACCGTGTTGCCAATCCTCGAAAACTTTTTATTCGAAATAAAAGAGAATGTTTTAACAATATCGGCTACTGATCTTCAAACCAGTATGACCACCTCTTTGCCCGTCGAATCAAAGGAGGAAGGTAAGATTGCAATCCCTTCAAAGATCTTGCTGGAAACCCTTAAAACCTTACCCGACCAGCCAATAGCTTTTACCATAGACGATACGACATTCGCCATCGAGATAAGTGCCGGAGATGGTAAGTATAAGTTAAGTGGTGAGAACGGCGAGGATTTTCCGAAAATTCCGGTTGTAGAAAATGCTTCTTCCGTGAATGTTCCTGCTTCAGTTTTAGCCGAGGCAATCAATAAAACAATTTTTGCGGTTAGTAATGATGAGTTGCGTCCGGCAATGACCGGTGTATACTGCCAGCTTACTCCTCAGCATTTAACCTTTGTTTCTACCGATGCTCATAAGCTTGTGCGCTACCGCCGTATGGATGCTAAAGCAGATTCTTCAGCATCGTTTATCCTCCCTAAAAAGGCACTTACTTTATTGAAATCATCTCTCCCTGCCGATGATGTCAACGTATCGGTAGAGTATAACTCAACAAGCGCTTTTTTCCGTTTCGGTAACATTAATCTTATCTGCCGTTTAATCGACGAGCGTTACCCGGATTATGAAGCGGTTATCCCTCAAAACAATACCAATAAACTAACTCTCGATAGGGTGCTGTTTTTGAATTCATTACGTCGCGTAGTTATTTTCGCCAATAAAACTACACACCAGGTACGTTTAAGAATTACAGGTAGTGAATTAAATGTCTCTTCAGAAGATATCGATTTCTCGAACGAAGCACACGAACGTTTAAGCTGCCAGTACGAAGGCGACGATATGGAAATTGGGTTTAACGCCAAGTTTTTAATAGAGATGCTAAATAATCTTAGCGGAGAAGAAGTAACCATCGAAATGAGTACTCCAAATCGTGCCGGTTTACTATTCCCGCAAACAAATGATGAGCGCGAAGATGTTTTGATGCTGGTAATGCCGGTGATGTTAAATAGCTACGCATAATTAAGTATACATATTTTTGAAAGCATCTGGTCTCCCGATCAGGTGCTTTTTGCATTTTATAAGTACCATCCCCTGTATAGAAATTCGAAATTTCTTTGTAGTGATTTTTAAGCGGAACAGAGGAGCCGATCATTGAATAGATCTAATAGCCTGAGATTATAACTATGCAATTTGCAGGCTGCTACGGTCGTTTTTACCCTTAGAGAGAGATGTCGAAGGCTGCTGCATTTACCGTTTTGGTCTGATTTTTGATTCTTCATCCATGCTTCGTGCTATTTAATGTCAATTAAATATCCAATTATGAAAACGTACACACACACAACATTAAGGAAAATTACGGCTGCATTCGTGGCCATTTTGGGCTTAACTCTTTTTCTGTCATCATGCGAACGTGATGATCCTGAAATGGAAGGCACAGCCAGTATCAGAGTTATACATTCAGCTCAGGCAACAGGGTCTGTAGATTTGTTTGCCGATGATGTAAAACTAAATAACTCTGCGATTGCTTACTCACAGTCTTCTACTTATTTCGAGACTAAAGCTGGCGAGAGAACCATACAAACCCGCTTAGCAGGATCTACACAGGTAGTGAGTACCCAGTCTGTCAATCTCGAACCCGGAAAGCAATACACTATCTATGTTACGGGTACCGGAGGTGCGGGAGCTGGTACTGTGGTAACTACAGATGATAATTCATCTCCATCGTCAAGCCAGGGTAAAGTTCGCTTTATCAATTTAAGTACGCTAACATCTACTGCCAGCCTGGTATTAGATAATAGTACTACACTATTTACCAATGTAGCTTATGGAAGCACATCTGATCTGGCTGCGGTTGCTCCCGGTTCACATACTTTCAAAGTAACTTCTGCGGCAAACGCTAATGTAAGCGCAACAACAACGGTTAATATTCAAGCCGGTAAGATTTACACCGTATACTTGACAGGAACTACGGTTCTCGGCATTAATGCAGTTGCTAATAATTAAAATAGTCAAAGCACAAAGCATCAGTCCTGTTAAAACTAACCGGACTTTTTTTTGTCTATTCAATTTAATTAATAAGTATTTCTATTTTTGCCCATCTAAAAGCGCATTATCTTGGAAGTTATACAGCAACTAATTGATTTTATCTTACATATTGATCAGCATTTGGTGAAAATTGTAAGTGAGTATCAAACATGGACCTATTTGATTCTCTTCCTGATAATTTTTGCCGAAACCGGTTTTGTAATAACCCCTTTCCTTCCCGGCGATTCGTTGCTTTTCGCAGCCGGTGCCATTATCGCCAAGCCCGAAAGTGATTTAAATGTATGGCTGATGTGGATTTTGCTGGTAGTTGCGGCCATTATCGGAGATCTGGTTAACTATACTATCGGCGATTATATTGGCCCGCGGGCATTTAGCGGTAAATACAAGTTTCTTAAAAAAGAATATCTGGATAAAACGCAGAATTTTTATGTGAAACACGGAGGCAAAACGATTATTTACGCTCGTTTCATTCCCATTATCAGAACTTTTGCTCCTTTCGTGGCAGGAGTAGGTACTATGAGTTATTCAAAGTTCGCCTCTTACAACGTAATAGGCGGCCTCTTATGGGTGACAAGCTTTTTATTTATCGGATATTTTTTTGGTGGATTGCCTATTATCAAGCAAAATTTCACTTACGTGATATTTGCGATCATTATACTTTCCCTGCTGCCTCCTATTATCGAAATTTTTAGAGAAAGGTTTAAAAAAGTTGAGGTTCAATGATTTTCGTCTCTTCCAAGCATCTTCCGGTCCTGTACTAATTCATCCCGGGTAGTTGATAATACATCCTCGCTTGCCTGAAACGTTGTGAGTCCGGGTTGTCCAGCATCTACCCAAGCCGAGTACCAAAAGCTGCCTGTAGCCAAAATGGATGCCTGCATCTGTCTTTCAACCATTCCGTTTAATGCTTTATGGTAGGCTGCCGAGTATTCTTCCGAATAGTCTTTAACTATTTTGCCATTTCTTTCAGCAAAGCTAAACTTTCTGTCGGAAGGAAATCTTTTAGAAAGCCGGGCTTCAATTTTTAATACAGAATCCTTATAAGAGTAGGTGTTCTTTAAAATTTTCCAGGCTTCTTTCAAGGGGTTTTCGATGTATCGGGCTTTGCCCACAAAAAAATCGTATTGCTCCGAATATAACTCTGGTAAGCGGCTTTCCCAAAAGCCATGAATGCCGGTTTGATTGGTTAGTTGTCCGTTATAATTTTCTGTGGTATGGAGTGGTACATGCGCATCCGAAACGTAATGGCCTAAATCAGCCGAGTGCTTCAAGATTTTTTCTGGATCCCCCGCTTTAAAGGCACTTACTAAGGTATTGTAGGTTCTTTGAATTTGCCATGGAACAATGCCGTAGGCTTTTAAAGTATCCTCGCCGAATTTGGCGACCGCCTCCTGCCATAGCTGCGGTATGCTGTCGAAAGGGGCGGCACCATAATGGTCAGCGTCTAAATAGTGCTTCGCCGCTTCGGTAGAATCTGCATATCTTCGTTTATCGGGATCAACGGCATGATCGGTTAAATATAAAATGTTGCTTTTATAGAATTTAAACATGGGCGGAGGTAGGGTAAACACAGCCAGCCTGTTTATTTTTTTGTGGGCGAAAAAGCCCCAGGAGATACAGAATGAAGCAATCGTAAGGATGCACAGAGTAAATATTAATCGTTTTAGCATAGGTTTATTAGGTGTGTGAAAGGTAAGCGATTAGCGGGATTTTTCAGAAAGAAATATTTTTAGCATTTGTATTTGAATATTAAATAGTTCGCCTTATATTTGCAGTCCTAAAATAAGACGGACAAAAAGCTTACAAATGGCAAATCATAAATCAGCGTTAAAGAGAATCAGAGCAAATGCGGCTAAACGTTTACGTAATCGTTACCAAGCGAAAACTACTCGTAATGCTATAAAAAGATTACGTGGTACTACTTCAAAAGAGGAGGCGTCTCCACTTTTGGGTAAAGTTATCTCAATGCTTGATCGTTTAGCGAAGAAGAATGTGATTCATAAAAACAAAGCGTCTAACAATAAGTCGAAACTGACTAAATTTGTTAATGCTTTGAAATAAGATATTAAAACCACAAGAGGCCGTCTCATAAGCAATTATGAGACGGTTTTTTTATGCTTTGATTTTGAAGATTCCACGTCGATGGCATTTTCGTTATTAGTGTTAGCTAATGTTTTTCTGGTAAGTTTTATAGGCTGGCTGCAGAGCAAAAGATCAAAAAGGCTTATGCCTTCCATTTTCTAAGT